>CAYUDW010000038.1:0-1781 GCA_964442595.1 uncultured candidatus Brocadiaceae bacterium | reverse complement strand
GTTCGCTCTCCTCTGGCGCGACTTCGACGACTTGCTCGGCAACGCGAGCCGGCTGCCTTGTGAGCGCTTCACCGATGGCGTTCATGATGCCTGTGATCTGGCTGACCTTCTGGAGGTGCTCGTTGCCCATCTGCTCGATCTCGTCCAGCTTCTGCTGAACGGCGGGGTCGACGGCGTCCAGAGCCCGGCCGTCAGGTCGTCTATCTGCGGCAATGGCCTCTTCGGGTTCGAGGATCAATGCGCTCTCGGGGATCGGCAGGTCTTGGCCCAAGCCCTGCTCGTGCCAGCGCAGGACGCTGTCGCTCCAGGAGTGCTCCGCGTGCTTGTCGGACTTGTCCTGGCCCGTGATGGGGATGGCGGTCTGCGCTCCGAAGCGGGCCGGCAGGCTGTTGATGAACCTGTGCAGGATGTCCTCGTCGAACTGCTCCCGCATCTCCCCCGTCATGGTGGCCAGGGCTTGACGGCTGCCCATGGCGTTGCGATAGGGCCGATGGCTGGTTAGCGCGTCGAAGACGTCAACCACCCGTGCGGCCCGGGCGAAGAGATTGATCGTGGCGCCGTTGCGTCCGTCCGGGTAGCCGCCCCCGCACACGTCCTCGTGATGCTGCCGTATGATGTTCTTGGCGATGGGGGCCTGGCGCAGGTACGGCCGCGCCATCTTGGCCCCGTCGCGCGGGTGCCTCTCGATGAGCTTGAACTCCTCCCGCGTCAACGGGCCGGCCTTATGCAGGATCTCGGGCGGCACGAGCGTCTTTCCCAGGTCGTGCAGGGCGCCGCCGAGCATCACCTGGCTGAGCAGCCCCTTCTCGTGCACCCCCAGCACCTGCCTGGCCAGGCCGGCCAGCAGCACGGACACGTTCATGCAGTGGCTGTGCGTGTAGTAGGACAGCGGCGCACAGTCCATCATGAGCCACTCGGTGCCGGGAGTGCCATGGATGGTCCGGGCAGTCGCCTCTATCAGGCCCTTGACGCGCCCGTAGGCCGGCGTCGAATAAGGTTCTTCCAGCAGGGATTCCATTCCCCGGCAGGCGAGCCGGTAGACCCATTCGGCGACCTGTCTGTTCGGGATTTCGTTCTCTTTTAGGATCTCCGGCAGATTGTCCTCGACGTAGTCGAAGCAGCTCTCGGCGTTCTCATCCGCCACGTAGACGAGGTCAGTGTCGGTGTCGTCCAGCTCCTTCCACGTGTCCACGTAGACGGGATCGCCTGCGGGCTTGTACCGCGTCAGTCCCTCTTTTTCGTCTCGCCACACGTAAGTGTCGAAGGGCAGACGGGTGGCCGGCCGCAGGATGCGGGGGTGCAATCGGAGATAGGCGAAAGAACCGTTCTCTGCCACGTCCCTCAACGAGCCCTTTGTGGAGCGATTTGCCACGAACCTGAAGCACGCCGCCCTCGCGCAGGCGCACTCGTACGGCTGGCGAGGATTCAACCATTGTGCGGAGAGTGGAAGGGCAGCTTCAACGGACGGGGACGAAAGGGCTTCTGGTGGCGTTTGGAGGGCCTCTCGCGGGGTCCTGCAGGAAACTTAGCGCGCCGGAAAAGGCGCCTTGGACGCACGAAACACGCTGCGGCAAATCAAGACGCGGGCCGAGGGACGCGGCCCGCGTCGTTCATCGGCTGGTACCCCCTCGGGGACTCGAACCCCGGACCCGCGGTTTACAAAACCGCTGCTCTGCCGTTGAGCTACACTAGCATCGTTGGCCATCTGACGCCTTCTGGCCCGCCTGGCCACCTTCTCGCTGACAGCCGGCATCCTGCCTGGCGGTGCCTGGCGGTGCCTG
>CAYUDW010000037.1:12330-21263 GCA_964442595.1 uncultured candidatus Brocadiaceae bacterium | reverse complement strand
CGCCAACCCGTGGACGCATCTGGAGTTCCGCAGCGATCCCGACGCGTTTCAGTTCGCCGTCGTCAGCGATCGAACGGGCGGCCACCGGCCCGGCGTCTTCCCGGAGGCCGTGCGCAAGCTCAACCTGCTCCAGCCCGAGTTCGTCATGTGCATCGGCGACCTGATCGAGGGCTACAGCGAAGACGGGGCCGAACTCGATCAGCAGTGGGACGAGTTCGTCGGCTTCGTGCATGAGCTGGAGATGCCCTTCTTCTTCCTGCCCGGCAACCACGATATCGCCAATCCCGTGATGGCGGAGAAATGGCGCGAGCGCTTCGGCCGCTCCTACTACGACTTCGTGTATCGCGACGTGCTGTTCCTCTGCCTCAACAGCGAGGACGGCACGCCCCATCGCATCAGCCCGGAGCAGGTCGACTGGTTCGGCCAGGCGCTGCGGCGCCATCCCGACGTGCGCTGGACCTTTGTCTTCCTCCACAAGCCGTTCTGGAGCGACGATCCCGTGCCGGACGCGTGGCTCCGCGTGGAGGAGCTGCTGGCCGACCGGCCGCACACCGTGTTCACCGGCCACATCCACCAATACACCAAGTACACGCGGCAGGGGCGCACTTACCTGACGCTGGCGACCACGGGCGGCAGCAGCGCGCTGGGAGGGCCGGAGTACGGCCAGTTCGACCACCTGGTGTGGGTGACCATGACGGACGACGGCCCGCGCATCGCCAACCTGGCCCTGGACGGCATCCTGGACGAGGACGTCCTGACCGAGGAGATGATCGGCCTGTGGGCGCCCTTTCGCAGCGGGGAAGCGATCGCCGTCAGCCCCATCTTTGCCGAGCCCGGCCTGTTCCGAAGCGCAACGGCGCAGATTCGCCTGAGCAACCGGGCCACCTGGCCCATGAAGGCATCGGTGACGTTCCGCCCGGAAGGAGTGTTGCGGGTCAGCCCGGAGGCCCTCGAAGTGACGGTGCCCCCCGAATCAGCCGAGGTGCGCGAACTGGCGGTTGAAGCTTCGACGCCGCTTGAGGCAACCGAAGCGCCCAGCGTGACGATGGACTGGGAGGCCACGTACGACGTCCCCGGCCGAAAGCCCGCCCGGCTGGTTGGATCGTCCGCCGTCGGCCTGGCCGTGGCATCCGCTTGTCCCCGGAGGAGGGCGCCCCTCAGAGTGGACGGAGACCTGGGGGAGTGGGACAAGCTGCCCTTCGCCTGCAGTGCGCCTCGCCAGATACTGCTGAGCCCGGACACGTGGCACGGCCCGCAGGACTGCTCGTTCCGGTTCGCCGTGGAGCACGATGAGGAGCACCTCTACGTGGCCGTGGAGACGCGGGACGACAGGTCCTTCCTCGATGCCGACAAGCAGCCGTGGCGGCAGGACGGCCTCGAAGTGCGCATAGACGCGCGTCCCGAGCCGCAGCGCTCGGCGGGGCGCGGCGGCGGCGAGCTCGAGGACGTCCTGCTGATCGCCCTCAGCCCCGGCGAGACGCCGGACCGCATGATCTACTACGGGCGCGAGCAGATGCCGCCGGGCGTGGAGGCCGTCTGCATCAAGACTCCGGGGGGCCACGTCACGGAGATCGCCGTTCCCGTGCGCTATCTGAACGAGAAGCAAGGACGGGAGTGGGAGGCCCTCCGGCTCAACATTGCCGTGGACGACTTCGACGGGCCGACGGACGCGGGCGCGCAATTGTGGTGGCGGCCCGACTGGCGCAGTCCAGCCACGTATGCAGGATCCGGCACCTTCCGCCGGGGGCAGCGCGCTCGTGAAGAGCGCTGAGGGCAAGAGGACCGCGCAGGCGCGGGGGCACGTCCTTTCCCGTCGCGTGATGCACCGCCCGCGTGGTAGACTTGAGTCATTTCATCCTGCAGCAGAGAGGTCGCTTTGGGGGCCGGCGACAACAGATTCCTGACTTTGCTTGCCACGGGTGGACGCACGGCAGGGCGGCGCTGGTGCGCCGGCCGGCGCGCGGGACAGCGGGCCGCCCTGACCGTCTTCGTCCTGCTCGCGGCGGTCCTGGGACCGGCGTGCACGGGTCCGGTCGTGGCAGGCGAGAAACAGGACACGGCCGTCGAAACAGCCTCGGTTCGGGACCGGGCCTTCGAAGCCGTGCGCGGGGGCAACGCGGCCAGGCTCCGAGCCCTGGTGGAGCAGGAGCCCGGCTTGCTGGCTGCCGAAGGAGGCCTGCTGCTAGCGGCGGCGGCCGGCGAAGGCCACGGGGAGGTAATCGAAGCCCTGCTCAACCTGGGTCTGGATCTCCGGGAGGAACAGCGGTCGGCGTCCATGGCCCTGTATTTCGCCGCGTGGCGCGGTCATGGAGAGGCCGTGGAACTGCTCCTGGGCGCGGGGGCGGGGGTCAATCCCATGGCGCCGGGCGTGCCTTCGCCCCTGATCGGCGCGGCCAAGGGCAGCCACGCAGGTATGGTGCAGTTCCTGCTTGACATGGGGGCCGACATAGATGCAGAGGGAGTATCGGGGTCCACGGCCCTGCACGCGGCAGCGGGTCAGGGAGACATCGGGCTGGTCCGGCTCCTCGTCTCGCGAGGCGCGGATGTCCGCCGGGCAAACGGCCTCGGAGCCACTCCTCTGCACTACGCTGCCCGGGCCGGCCACACGGACACCGGACTTGCCCTGCTGGGATTCGGGGCGGACCCCAGCGCACCTGACCGCAGGCGAATGACGCCACTGCACGCGGCGACGTTGTCCGGCCACGTGGAGACAGCGCGCGTGCTGCTAAACCGGGGCGCGAACATCGACGCCGCCATGTGGGGCGGCTATACGCCTCTGCACGTGGCCGCCGGGGACGGCCGTCTGGAGCTGGTACGCCTTCTGCTGGCCAAAGGCGCGAGAGTCAACGCAGCCAGCGACACCGGCTATACCGCCCTGCACTTCGCTGCACGCTCTGGACACACCGAAGGCACCGAGGAACTCATCCGGGGCGGCGCCAACGTCGACGCCCGAGCGAAGAACGGCAAGACTCCTCTGGCGTTAGCCGGTGATCGGAGTCACTGGGGCGCACTTAGGGCACTGCTTGCACACGAGGCACAGGTCGAGTGGCAGACGGATCCGGGGCGCTCGCTGTTCTGGAAGGCTGCCGGGCACGCCTCGACGGAGACGCTCGAGGCCATGCTGGCAGATGGCGCAGAGGCCGACCCGCGGCCCGCTGAAAGCACGCCGCTGTTGTCCGCTGCGGCCTCCGGCAAGGCAGACGTGGTCCGCCTGCTGCTCTCCCGCGGGGCGCGCGTCGATGGGCGTAACAAGTTCGGTGAGACGCCTCTAATGAGGGCTGCGGGCGACCAGCAACCGGAGAAAGCAGAGCTCCTGCTGCAGGCCGGCGCGAATGTCCACGCACGCGCTGAAGACGGCATGACTGCGTTGCACGCTGCCGCACAATCGGGAGCACTGCCGACAGTCGAGCTACTGCTGGCATCCGGCGCCGATCCGCAAGCGAGGACGGAAGACGGCAGCACCCCTCTGCACCGGGCCGCGCGCGACGGAAGTGTCGAGATCGCCGAGCTGCTGCTGGCTGCGGGGGCCGACGTGAACGCGCTGAACGCCGAAGGCCTCAGCCCCCTGCACATAGCAGCCCAGTGGAACCACGGCCTGCTGTCCCGGTTCTTGTTGGAACGGGGAGCCCGGCATGACCTGCACACGGCCGTCTTCGCAGGCGACGCGCAGGCCGTGCAAGCAATTGCCGACGAGCCGGATTCCATCCACGTGGTCTCGCGGCTGCGGCGAACGCCCCTCCATTGGGCGGCGAGAATGAGCCGGGCCGCGATCGCAGAGATCCTCCTGCAAAGGGGCGCCGAAATCGAAGCACGGGACCAGAAGGGCATGACTGCGCTGCACCACGCGGCGGTCGCCGGGCACCAGGACATGGTCCGGTTGCTGCTGGCCCGGGGAGCGGACATGGACGCCCGAGACCGAGCCCGCATGACGCCCCTCCATGCCGCCGTGCAGGCGGGCCGTAAAGGCGTCATCGAGGTCCTTCTTGATGCCGGCGCCGACATCAACGCCCCAGGTGCCCGGGGGCAGACGCCTCTGGCACTTGCGCTCGAACGCCGTGGCCACGCAGTCTTCGAGCTGCTGCGCGCACGCGGCGCGAAGGACTTCTCCCGCCCGCCGTCTCGATGACGGACAAGTCGGCCTCGTCGGGAGCGCGCCCTGCCGTCGCTTGACGCACGCCGCACGGCTGGTAAGCTCACCCGTTCCTTGCGGCCGCCGACGTCGCGTCCGGGCAGCCCCTTGACCGCTTGAATGAGGAGGGAGACGATGTCCCAGACATGCTGGACGCTGAACGAGCAGGAATACTTCGAGGCGCCCGGCGCCTCGGTGCTGGTCTTCCACGACTTCTATCCTTCCGGATACCAGTCGGGGGTGGAGATCATCCAGCACGGCGAGCGGGTGGCCGTCTGCGGTGACATGCGGGTGACCGACGCGTCCGGGCGTTGGGGCGGCTACTCCGAAGTCGGTGGGCGGCGGGCGGACCCGGAGGCCGGCGAGGCCGCCGTGGACCTGAGCTACCCGGATCTGGACCTGCACTACCGCGTTCGTCTGCGCGCCGATGGAGACTCGGTTCGCGTCGTGCTCGATCTGGCCGAGCCGCTCGATCCGGAGCGCGTCTCGAACGCCTCGTTCCGGATGGCGCTGCACCCGCCCTGCTACTGGGGCAAGACGTTCCACCTGGGCGGGACGTGCGGCGTATTCCCCAGGGAGCCGAGTTTGGCCACGGTCCCCGGCCCCGAGGGCCGAAGCAGGCTGGCTCCCCTGGCCGTCGGTCCGAAGCTGATCATTGCCCCGGAGGATCCCGGGCGGCGGATGGTCATCGAGCAGGTCGAGGGAGAACTGGAACTCCAGGACGGGCGGAACGAGGGGCAGGGGGGCTGGTTCCAGGTCGTCGCGCCGGTCCCTGCCGGCGCCACGGAAGCCGCAGTGGAGTGGCTCGTCACGCCGCACCGGATCGAGGGCTGGCGTCGCCCGCCCGCCATCTGCATCTCCCAGGTCGGCTATCACCCGGACCAGGTCAAACGCGCCATCGTCGAGCTCGATCCGCTGTGGGACGGGCCGGCCGAGGCGGCGCTGATGCGCGTGGACGCCGACGGGGGTCTCGTCGAGGCCCATACCGCGAGCGTCGAAGGCTGGGGCAGGTTCCTGCGCTACGAGTACGGCATCTTCGACTTCACCGACGTGCAAGAGCCGGGCGTCTACTTCGTGCAGTACGCCGATCAGTCGGCCGGCCCCTTCCGCATAGACCGCCAGGTCTACCGCGAGGGGGTGTGGCAGCCGACGCTGGAGATCTTCTTTCCCGTGCAGATGTGCCACGTCGCGGCCTGGGACCGGGGGCACGTCTGGCATGGCGCGTGCCACCTGGACGACGCGCTCCAGGCGCCGGCCCCGACGGAGCACTTCGACAGCTACCGGCAGGGCCCCACCACGGACACGCCGTATCAGCCTCACGAACACATCCCCCACCTGAACGTGGGCGGCTGGCACGACGCAGGTGACACCGACCTTGCAGCCGGATCGCAGGCGACCACCACCTTCATGCTCGCCCTGGCCCGAGAGGAGTTCGGGGCGGAGGCGGACCAGACGACCGTGCGCGCCGACGAGCACCTGGTCCTGCTGCGCGAGCCCGACGGCATCCCGGACATCGTGCAGCAGGTGGCCTGGGGCGCACAGTGCCTGCTGGGCGGCTACCGGGCGGTCGGACACAGCTTTTGCGGCATCATCGCCGGGGACCGGCGGCGATACCACCAGCGGGGTGAGATATCCACAATGACGGACAACCTGGTCTACGATCCCTCCCTCGCCCCCGACGAACGAACGGGCGACCGATCCGGCCAGATGGACGACCGATGGGCGTTCACCAACCGGGATACGGCGCTCGAATACAAGGTGGTGACGGCGCTGGCAGCGGCCAGCCGCGTGCTGCGGGGCTACGAGGACGACCTGGCGCAGGAGTGCCTGGAGACGGCCGTCAAAGCATGGGATTACGAGCAGAGCCATCCCCCCGTGAGCCACCGGAGCGCATACGTCCCTCGGGGCCGCGAAGCTCAGGAGGTGAGCGCCGCCGCAGAACTGCTGATCACCACGGGCGAGCCACGGTATCGCGACAGGCTGGTTGAACTGCTGCCCGCGATACAAGAGCACATCGCGCACGTCGGCTGGACCGTGGCCCGCGCCCTGCCGCAGGTAGGCGACGATGCCTTCGCCGAGAAGGTCCGCAAGGCGCTGGCCGCCCACCGCGACAGCCTGGCCGGGGAGCTGTCCGGCAATCCGTTCGGCGTGCCCTTTCATCCGCACATCTGGGGCATCGGCTGGGACATCCAGCAGTTCGCCGTCGCGCAATATTTCCTGACGAAGACGCGCCCGGACTTGTTCGGCGCGGAGACGGTGCTATCGGTCCTCAATTACGTGCTGGGCTGCCACCCGGGCGGCAACACGTCGTTCGTCTCCGGGGTGGGCGTTCGGTCCCTGACCGTCGCGTTCGGGATCAACCGGGCGGACTGGAGCTACATCCCCGGCGGCGTGGCGTCGGGCACGGCCCTGATCCGGCCCGACTTCCCCGAGCTGAAGGAGGGCTTCCCCTTCCTCTGGCAGCAGTCGGAGTACGTGATGCCCGGGGCGGCCACTTACATCTTCTGCGTCCTGGCGGCGGACGCACTCCTGGACCGGGACGGAGACTGAGTCTTGCGGGCACTGCGAGGACGGACCTGGCCCCGTCCGGGGAGCCGGGCGGGTCAGAGCCACTCTTCGCCCGTGTTGGATATGACGATGTGGCGCTGCCAGTCGGGGGAGGTGTCGGGAAAGTCCGTGCGGTAGTGGACGCCGCGCGATTCCTGACGTTGGCGGGCGAACATGACCACCAGCCGCGACACGGTGAGCATGTTCTGAAGCTGCCAGCCCTCCACGGCTTCGAACTCCTTGTCCATCACGTAGCGGCACCAGAAGGTGATCATTTCCAGCGCCTCGTCGAGCTGTTCACCGCTGCGCCACACGCCAACGTCACGCCACATAAGGCTTTGCAGCGAGTTCTGAACGTCCGTCAGGTTCAGGCTGCCGTAGGCTGGCTCCTGAGGCAGGCCCTGCAGGGCGTGCACGGAAAGGGGTTCGGCCATGCGCTCCAGGCCTTCCATCGCCGTGAGCGCGCATCGATGGCCGAAGACCAGGCCCTCCAGGAGGGAATTGCTCCCCAGGCGGTTGGCCCCGTGCAAACCCGTGCAGGCCACCTCCCCGCATGCCAGAAGGTTCGCGATATCGGTGCGCCCATGGAGGTCGGTCCTCACGCCACCGACCATGTAGTGGGCGGCAGGTCGCACCGGGATCAGGTCAGACGGCACGTCGAGCCCGAACCGCCGGCACAGGCCTGTGATGGTGGGGAACCGGCCCTCCAGGTACTCGGCGGACATGTCACGCACGTCCAGGTAGACGTTGGTGTGCTGGGTGCGCTTCATCTCCTGGATGATGCTGCGGCTGACCACGTCCCGGGGCGCCAGATCGCCGTCCCGGTGGTAGCGGGGCATGAAGCGCTCCCCCTCGCGGTTCCTCAGCACGCCGCCTTCGCCGCGGACGGTCTCGCTGATGAGGGCGCGCGATGCGCCGGCCACGTACAGCGTGGTGGGATGGAATTGCACAAATTCCATGTCCTCCAGGGAGGCACCGGCCCGAAACGCCATCGCAATGCCATCGCCTGTCACCACCGAAGGATTCGTCGTCTCACGGTAGATGCGGCCGCAGCCGCCGGTGGCCAGGATCGTTTGCTTGGCCCGGACCATCATCAGGCCGTGCGCTTGGCTCCATACGAGGGCCCCGTGGCAGACGCCGTCCAGCGTCAGCAAGTCCAGGACGAAGGTGTTCTCGAAGACGCGGGCTCTGTCGCGCTCACGCAGACGTTGGGTCATGGTCTGAGCTATCGCCAGGCCCGTTGCATCGCCGTGTGCGTGGATGACGCGCGCGTTGCGGTGCCCTCCCTCGCGAGTCAGCGCGAAGCCCGAGTTCTCGCGATCGAACGGCACCCCCATGCGAACGAGTTCCTCGATACGCTGAGGGCCTTCATCCGTCACGACGCGGACGGTCTCCTCGCTGCAGATCCCGCTGCCGACCTCCAGAGTATCTTCGAGGTGCGCCCGGGCGCTGTCGCCCTGGCCGACGGCGGCGGCCACGCCCCCCTGGGCCTCGGTGGTGCTCCCCTCGCGAAGCTCTCCCTTCGTCACGACGAGCACGGAGACCCCTTCGGGAAGCGCCAGAACAGCGCTCGCACCGGCGATGCCGCTGCCCACCACCAGAACGTCCGTGAAGACCTGCGGGATGTTGTGGCTGCTGAAGTGGACCAAGTAACGGCGCAGCCGCAGTGGCTTTCTCATTGTTCCTCGGAAAGCGCCTCGTAGTAGCGGTTTACGACCTCGCGGTAACGCAGCGAGAGACGATCGGACGCCCCTTCGAACCGGCTGCGAAGGGAGTCCCGCTCCGGCTCGCCCGGCAACGCATCCCGCACGGCCATGTCTTGCGCTGCAGGCCCGGACGCTTCGATGACGCGGCCCTCCTGAGCCGGCGGAGGCACTTGCGGCCCCGTGCTCGGCGACTCCCGCTCGGCCCGCTTCTCTTCGTACCGGTCTACGAACCGGCGCAACTCCTGCCGGTCCATACCCAACTCAGCCAACACGCGCGGCGGCACGCGGTCCTCGTCCAACAGCCTGGCTAGTTCCTCCATGGCCCGGTCGAGATCCTGCACGGGCAGCGCCCCCTCGGGAGCGCCGTCCGGCGGAAGCTCACTGACGCCGGTCCCCTGGGGTCCGGCGCCCGGCGTGCTCCCGGCCGTCGACTGGTCCGCCGGCTCACCGTCTGCAGCGCCTCTGCCCTCTCCGCCGGCCGTCTGGCCTGCCGGCAACTGACCGGACCGGGCGTCTCCTGCGCCGGAGCCTGCTTGTCCGCCTTCCGGTGC
>CAYUDW010000037.1:3607-12230 GCA_964442595.1 uncultured candidatus Brocadiaceae bacterium | reverse complement strand
ACTGACCGGACCGGGCGTCTCCTGCGCCGGAGCCTGCTTGTCCGCCTTCCGGTGCCGCCCCGGAGGAAGCTCCCTCGCCGCCGCCCTGCGACCCCGCCTGCGGCGCGTCGCCCGCCTCCGCGGCGGCTTCGCCTTCGGCCTCGGAAGCGCCCTGCTCTTCGCCAGCGCCGCCCGTGCCCCGGCCCCGGCCGCCTGGGCCGCCGCCCGAAGATGCCGCCGCCTGCTCCTCGGCCGGTTCCGCCTGGCCAGGCTCCGCAGCCGCCGACGGCCGGTCACCTGCCTCGCCTGACGCTTCAGCGGCCCCGCCGCGCGCTTGGTCCTCGCCGGTCCCCTCACCTTCCGCTGCTTGACCCGCTGCGGGCTCGTCCCCGGCCGATTCCTGGGCCTCGCTCCCCGCTTCGGCGCCGCCCTCCGAGTCGGCCTGACCCGCTTCGCCGGGCACCTCTTCAGACGCCGGCCCGCCACCTTCCGAGGCGGCCCCTTGCTCCTGCGCTTCCCCTCCCTGCTCGGAGGCCTGCCCGCCCGAGGACGGCTCCGGCGCGCTCGCAGTCCGCTCGCCCGTCTCGCCCGATTCCCCGCTCGTTCCCTCCTCCGTGGCTCCGCGCTCACGCTCAAGCAGTTCCGCCACGCGCCGAGCCTGCTCCTCCAGCTCGTCGCCCGCACGCTCGTCGCCCGCTTCCGCGCTATCCGGCAACGTCCGCTCAGGTGCCGCAGTCGCCGCGGCGTCATCGGGTCGGTCAGAATCGGCTGGCTCGGCCGGCTGGCCATCCTCTCGTTCGCGCTGCTCCGCCTCCGGCGCAGGCGCGCGCTCGCCCTCTCCTTCCGCGCCCTCGGAGCGCTCACCTTCGGCAGCTTGGGCCTCGGGACTTCTCGGCCTCGCTTCCTCCCGGTCTGCCTGCGCAGAGCCGAGGACGACGATCCGCCTCGTTTCCGTCCTGCCGACGTTGGCGGCCTGCGGCCGGCTGTCCTGGGCTTCCAGAGAGTAGGTGATGACGGATCCCGCCGGCGCCGGTATGCTTGCCAGCTCCCATGCGTGCTCCGCACTGTCGACCCGGGGCACGTGAGGCTCCAGGATCGTGACCGGAGGCCGGGCCACCCCGCCGATGCTGAAGCGGATGCGGACGGCAGTGACCGCCAGGTCGTCGCGTGCGCTGTAGGCGATCTGCGCCGTCTGGTCGGGCCGTAGCTCGACGCCGTCGGGCGGTCCGTGCAGCGTGATCGTCGGCGCTTCGTCCTCGCGGACCGTGAGCCTGAACTTGACCGGCGCCAGGTTCTGGAAGCTGGAGCCGTTGGGATAGCGGGCCGTCTCGAAGTGCACCGAGTAAGCGTCCGACCGAAGCGCCGTGAGAGCCGCCTGGAGCGCCGAACCGTCTTCCACGACGTGCATCCAGACGCGGCGCCCGGAGTCGAACTGCAGGTAGCCTCGCCCCGGTGGGAGATTGGTCAGCGCCCGGACGAACACCTCGGTGCCGCTGATGACGTCGGCGTCGCCTCCATCGAGACGCTGCACCGGCAATCCCGTGTACGCGGGCGGACGCAACGTGAGCTGGACCCGCTCCACCACGGGCCGGGGCAGCGCTCGGATCTGGAACCTGTCACTGCGCGTGTCGCCCGCAGCGACGTAATAGCTGCCGTCTTCCAGCACGGGCGGGAACTGACCTTCCCAAAGCCCATCGCTCGTCTCGGACAGAAGGATGCGCCGTCCTTCGAAGCTCGTGCCGTCCCAGATTGCACATGCGCTCTGCGGCCTGGCCCCCTCGGCGCGCACCTTCAGGCGCGGCTCGTCGCCCTGGATGAGGTACATGTCGCCGGGGTCAATCTGGCTCAGGCGGGTGGCGGTGGGCGGATGTATGTCCGCCCGGGGCCAGAACAGCCGCCGCACGCTGACAAAGGAGCTCTTGGGAGACAGCACTGAATAGGCCAGAAAGAGCACCAGCACGCCGCAGACGGCCGCGGCGAGCCGCACGTAGCGCGCGCGATCGACGGCCACGTGGGAGTCAAGCGAATGAATGTGCCGGGCGGCCTTTCTTCCGAGCAGCAGCTTCAGTTCGCCCGGCGTCTCGGGATCGTCCCGGCACTGAAGGTAGCTGATCAGGGCGTTCTTGAGTCCGGGCCTCTCGGACTCCATTCGCCGGGCGATGTAGAGACGGCCGATCCGCTTGACCAGCGGGAAAAGGGACGCCATGAGCAAAGCCGCCCCCAGAGACGCGACGAACGCGCGCGAGAACGCGATCCGGCCCCATTTCTGCAGCACAAGGGCATGGTCGAGCAGCACGCCGCCGAAGACGGCGGCCATCACGGCAAGCGCCACCCACAGGTAGCCCCACCCCATGGTCCAGAGGATGACCGACCGCCTGATGCGGTCGATCTTCAGCAGGACAGGGTCGCCCTTGAACACCTTCCTGGTGGATGAGGACACTCTGCTTCCTCGGCTCCTGCGGGTGCGCGATTGCCGCCGTCCGAAGACCCGCCTCGCTCTACACCATTATAGTGAACGAGATAGGGAGAGTAAACGCCGCCACCAGGGCGGCTTTCGGCCAGATCAGCCCTTGACGAACCGCATGTGGTAGCCGGCGTTCTTGCAGGCGGCGAACCTGTCCCGGCTGGCCTGGCGAAGCCCCTCGTCATAGACGACAGCGAAGTCGCAGATCCGGCCAAAGCGCTCAAATCCCTCGGGCAGGCCGTCACCGCTGCCCAGGATCAGCGCGTCGGATTCGACCTCGCCAGGATCGCCCGTGGCGATGATGACGGGCTCGATGACGGGCTCTTCCGCTTTCTCCAGGCGGACGTGGGGGATGAACGCCTCTTGCCGGAAGGTCCAGAGCAGCGAGTCCAGCTCGTCCGCTTCGCCCTCGTCGTTCAACAGGATGCAAACGGTCCGGCCCTGCAGGTAGTAGCGTTCCGTCCAGTCGCACACAAGACGCAGCTTGTCCCCGGGGGAGAGCAACTCGATGAACGTCGCCGCTCTGTCGTGCTCGTCAGCCATTGCGGAAGCTCGGCCCGTGCTACCGAAGTTGGCAAGGGCGGCGCAGTGCCCGCGGGCCTACCGGCCGGTGTCGATCAACATCATGGCCTCGGCGCGGGTGGCGGGTTTCTCTCTGAACAAGCCCGTCACAACGCTGGTTACGGTCAGCGACCCGGGCTTCCTTATGCCCCGCATCGTCATACACAGGTGCTCGGCCTGGACGACGACCATGACACCCTTGGGGCGCAGCGTGCGGTTGAGGGTGTCTGCGATCCCGGCCGTCATGCGTTCTTGTGTCTGGAGGCGGCGGGCGTGCGCATCGACCACGCGCGCCAGTTTGCTGATGCCCGTGATGCGCCCGCCGGCCGGGATGTAGGCCACGTGCGCTCGCCCGAGAAAGGGAAGTAGATGGTGCTCACACATGGAGTAGAAAGGAATGTCCTTAACCAGGACCATTTCATCGTAGCGTTCCTCGGTGAAGATCTTCACCAGGTCGTCAGGCCGCACGTCCATCCCGGCCAGAATCTCCCCGAAGGCCTCTGCGACTCTGCGCGGCGTATCGGCCATCACTCCCTTCGTCGCATCGCGGCCCAATCCCTCCAGGATCAGGCGAACGCCCTCGGTGATCTTGTCGCGATCAATCGCCAAACTCCATTCTCCTCGTCCGAGTAAGCTCTGTAGCCGGGACTGGCATGCTGCCGGGCAGACGCGCCTCCCATGGGCGCAGCTCAGAAGGCCATCTCAGTTCGCCAGATGACCTCCTTCATCTGCCGGACGGCCTCGCGAATGCCCACGAATACTGCCCGCGAGACGATGCTGTGCCCGATGTGCAGTTCGTGGGGCCGCACGGCCTGCACCACGCCGCCGACGTTGGCGTACGTCAGCCCGTGGCCTGCGTTGACCACGAGACCAAGGTCGCGGCCCAACTCGGTTCCCTTCTGCAGATCGCCCAGGCACCGTTCGCGCTCCGCCGGCCGCTCTGCGTTGGCGTAGCTTCCCGTGTGCAGTTCGACGAAGGTGGCGCCGAGCTCAGCGGCCCGCTCGATCTGCGCCCGTTCGGCATCAATGAAGAGGCTGACGGGGATGCCGTTGTCGGTGAACCGGGCGACGGCGTCGCGGACCCTGTCGCCCTGCCCGACCACGTCCAGGCCGCCCTCGGTGGTGACTTCCTGGCGGTTCTCGGGCACGAGCGTGACCATGTCGGGTTCGGTTTCCAGCGCAATCTGCACTATCTCGTCGGCCAGGGACATTTCCAGGTTCAGGTCGACGGACACGGTCTCGGACAGCAGGCGGAGGTCCCGGTCGCCGATGTGCCGGCGATCCTGCCGCAGGTGGATGGTGATGATGTCCGCCCCGCCCAGTTGGGCCTCCGCCGCGGCCCACACGGGATCCGGTTCGTAGGTCCGCCGGGCCTGGCGGATTGTCGCCACGTGGTCAACGTTCACGCCCAGGAGTGCCATCTCGACGCCCTCTAAGATAGGTCGCAGTGCAGACCCCGTATTCTACTCATTCGGCGGCATTCTTCAACCGCAGCGTGACGCGCTCCGGCTCGCACTGGACGGCACGGTAGGTCGCGTCCTGGGGCAGCCAGATCCGGACCCTCTCTTCGTACAGCGCGCTGGCGCCCACCTCGATCGGCTCATCGGACAATGTGGTAAGGTCTACGGTCGCCCGTATGGACTCGGGTTGCAGCCTCTTCAGGTTGGCGGGTGCAGCCGTCACTACCACGTCGACCGTTTCCTGCTCCTCCACAAGCTCTACCTTGTAGGGGAAGCCGGGCACCATCGCAAACCCGATCGGGATGCCCTCGAAGCGCCGCTCTTCCACCTGCTCTCCGCTTACGTAGACGCGCGCGTCCACCGTGCTCTGGCTGAGCTGCAACCGAACGGTGACGGACGGGCCGTCGTCCAGCGCGACCTGGACCTCGTCCTGCAGCGCGACGGGCTGGTAGATGTCGCTTCGGCTGCCATAAACCGGTATCCTCTCGGTCGTCACGTATTGCATCGCATCGACTGCAACGGCCGGGCCCTGCACCGTGACGGTGGGAGGTGAAGCTTCCGGTTCCGGCGCCAAACGGAAGCCCGCAGCCGGCATCCCTGAGGTCTGGACCTTGACCGGCAGGACCGCTCCCGTCCTGATCGGGCTGACGAACACCCTCACCTCGGCCGGCGAGACGTCCCTGAATCGCAACTGCACGACGTCCGACTCCGCGACTGTGGGCGGCAGCCAGTCGCGATCCACGGGCAGCGTCGCCCAGCCGTCCTCCAGTTCCGTCTCGCTCAGCTTGTAGGTCAGGTTGTGCATGATGGCGTTGTCGACCCTCTTGAGCACAGACTGGGGGCCGGCCGCGCGGACCCTCACCCTCTCCTCTGTCTGAAGGACCGCCCTGTATCCGTCGGGAGGAATGACGGTCACTCGGGCCTCTCTGTCTATCGCGTCAACCAGGCTGTTGTTCGCGTAGAACCAGATGCCGACTGAGATGATCAGCGCCAGCAGTTTCAGCCAGAAGTTGCCGAAGATCGCTCTGAAGACTGTTCCGAACATGCTCCGTCCCGGTCAAGCTACCTCTTGGACTTCGGTAGCCAGCTCCTCAAGCGCGCGCCGCAGGGACTTCTCGTCCAGATCGCGCTGAAGCGTCCCGCCCACGGCCAGGGAAACCTTGCCCGTCTGCTCGCTGATGATGATGGCGACTGCATCCGACTCCTCGGTGATGCCGATACCGGCCCGGTGCCTGGTGCCCAGTTCGCTGCTGAACTGCGGGTTATCGGTCAGCGGGAACAGACATCCGGCCGCCGCTATCCGCTGCTGCCGGATCACGATCGCTCCGTCGTGCAGGGGCGTGCCCGGCCAGAATATCGTCTTCACTACCTCTGCAGTGACTTCCGCGTCCAGCCTTACGCCGCCTTCGGTGTAGCCCCGCAGCCCGACCTCGCGCTCCAGTGCGATCAGCCCCCCCACCCTGTCGCGCGCCAGGCTGAAGGTGGCCTTCACCAGTTCGTCGGTGAACCGGCTGTGGGGCCGGAAGAACATCCGGAACAAGGGGTTCTGGCCCAGCTTGATGAGCGCGCGGCGGACCTCCGGCTGGAACAGGATGATCAGCGGAACAAGGACTACCGGCACGAAGCGGCTCAGCACCCAGTTCACCGTCACCAGCTGCATGCGACGGGTCAAAAGGCCGGTCACTGTGGCCAGCACCGCGGCGAAGATGGCCAGCCCCTTCAGGACGCCGGCCCCGCGCGTCCCCTGCATGATGCGCAGAAAGGCGTAGACGAAGATGAAGATGATGAAGACCTCAACGACGGCCCGGATCAGGATGGGGTACCGCACGCTGAACCAGTGCCCGATCTCGTAGAGGGCCTCACCCATTTCGGTAGTCCGCCCCGCGCCTGATGGCCTCGCAGACCTTCACGACTTGCACGGCGGGCCCCACGTCGTGAACGCGGACGATGTGGGCGCCCGAAAGAACGGCGCACGCGACCGTGGCGAGCGTGCCGTAAAGGCGCTCGCCTTCCGCAACGTCCAGTATACGGCCCAGCATCGACTTGCGCGACGTGCCTGCCAGCACCGGCAATCCCAGAGCGTGCAACTCGTGCAGGCGCCGCAGCAGCTCCAGGTTATGCTGGAGCGTCTTGCCGAAGCCGAAGCCGGGGTCCACCACCAGCCGGTCCTCCCCTATGCCGCTCTGCACAGCGAACCTGACCCGCTGCCGAAGCCATTCGCAGACGTCGCCCACCACCTCCTCGTACGTGGGGTCTCGCTGCATCGTCTTCGGGGTGCCCAGCATGTGCATCAGCACTACGGGCACGCCACGTTCGGCGGCCAGCGGAGCCATCTCCGGGTCGGTGCGCAGAGCACTCACGTCATTGATGATGCGGGCGCCCGCATCCAGGCCGGCGGCGGCGACTTCGGCCTTCTGCGTGTCTATGCTGATGGGAATGCTGATCTCGGCGACGAGCTCCCGGATGACGGGGATGACGCGCCGCTTCTCCTCCTCGACGGAGACCGGCTCGCTGCCGGGCCGCGTGCTCTCGCCGCCCACGTCTATCAGGTCGGCGCCCTCAGCGCACATGCGCCGGCCCTGAACGGCGGCATCCGACGCGGAGAAGAACTGCCCCCCATCGCTGAACGAGTCCGGCGTGACGTTCAGGATACCCATGACGAGCGGGCGCGCGCTCATGTCCAGCTCGCAGCCGCCCGGCAAGTCAAGGCGGCGGGGAGGCCGCTCGGGCCATGCGGCTGTCCCGGCAAGGCCGGCCACCTCATTCATTGCCTTCTCCCCGCTTGTCACAACGGCTCAACCGCCCCGCATCGGCTCGATAGGGAATGTAATTTACGCATGGGCCGATTGCAAGCGTCTTGCCCACATGGCGGCTTTGTGGCATATTCTACGGAACACTCCGCGGGAACGATCCATGACGAAGGTTGAGCGCTTCGACTACACACTGCCGGAGGAGCTGATCGCCGAGGTGCCGGCCCGCAGGCGGGACGAGTCCCGCCTTCTGGAGCTGGACCGCTCCACCGGTCAGGTCTCGTTCCGCCGCTTCTCCGAACTGCCAAATCTGCTGCGGGAGGACGACCTAGTGGTGCTGAACGACGTGCGGGTGATGCCGGCCCGGCTCCATGCCCACAGGGCCACGGGCGGCGCCGTCGAGCTGCTCCTGGTCCGGCCGGACGACGGGGCAGACCCCGCCGGGCTGCCGTGGCTTGCGATGGCGCGCAGCAGCGGGCACCTGCGGCCCGGCGAGGTGCTGCGACTGGATGCCGTCGATGCTCAGGTCGTCCTGCTGGAGGAGCTTGGCAGCGGCCGCTGGGTCGTGTCCCTCGGCGAAGGAGGCGCCACGCTCGAAGAAGTGTGGGAGGCCGGCACCATGCCCCTGCCCCCGTATGTTACCAGCGCCCGCCGGCGGCGCGCACTTCCGACGGAGATGCCCGACCTGGACAGGGAACGTTACCAGACCGTCTACGCGCAGCCGGCGGGCCCCTTCGGCCACAAGCCCGGCGCAGTGGCTGCCCCGACGGCGGGGCTCCACTTCACGGAGGAGCTGCTGGAGCGCGTCGCCCGGCGCGGCATTGAGATTCGCAGACTAACGCTGATGGTGGGGCCCGGGACCTTCCGACCCGTCCGAGTCGACGATGTCGAACAACACCAGATGGAGGCAGAGCACTTCGAGCTGCCCGGCGAGACGGCCCGGGCGGTCCAGGCCGCTCTGCGCGCCGGGCGACGCATCGTTGCAACGGGCACGACGACCTGCCGCGTTCTGGAACACGTCGCGCGTACGGAACGGTGGGAAGGGCACTCGGGCTGGACCGACCTCTACATCTACCCGCCGTTCGAGTTCCGCGCCGTCGGGGCACTCATAACGAACTTCCACCTGCCCAGGAGCACGCTGTTGATGCTGGTGTGCGCGTTCGCGGGCACGGAGAACGTACTCAACGCCTACAGGATGGCCGTGGAAGAGCGGTTCCGTTTCTACAGCTATGGGGACGCGATGCTCATCGCGTGACGCGCCGGGCCAGCGCCGTCTGCGAGCAGCGAGAGATGGAATTCCACGTGACAGGCCGAGACGACGGGTGCCGGGCGCGCACCGGCCGGCTGAAGCTGCGCTCCGGCACGGTGCAGACGCCGGCCTTCATGCCCGTGGGCAGCCGGGCGACCGT
>CAYUDW010000037.1:1396-3507 GCA_964442595.1 uncultured candidatus Brocadiaceae bacterium | reverse complement strand
GCTCCGGCACGGTGCAGACGCCGGCCTTCATGCCCGTGGGCAGCCGGGCGACCGTTCGCGGCCTGACGCCGCCGCAACTGCGCGAGTGCGGCGTGCAAATGCTGCTGGCCAACGCCTACCACCTGGCGCTGCGCCCCGGCGCCGACGTAGTGGCAGAGGCCGGCGGGTTGCACGCCTTCATGGCCTGGGACGGACCCATTCTGACCGACAGCGGAGGCTACCAGGTCTTCTCCCTCGCCGCGCACCGGGAGCTGACCGACGAAGGCGTCCGCTTCCGCAGCCCTGTGGACGGGGCCGAGCTGTTCCTCGGGCCGCGGGAGTGCATGATGGCGCAGAATCTGCTCGGCGCCGACGTTGCGATGGTCCTCGACCAGTGCCCGCCTTACCCGTGCGAACGCCACCTGGCGGAGGCGGCCGTCGAGCGGACGCTGCGCTGGAGCGCCGCCTGCAAGGACTGCCACGCGCGGGAAGACCAGGCCTTGTTCGGCATCGTGCAGGGGAGCGTCTTCGACGACCTGCGCCGGGGAAGCGCGCGCCGAACGGTCGAGATCGGCTTCGACGGCTACGCGATCGGGGGAGTCAGCGTCGGCGAGGAGGAGCGCCTGCGCCGGCACGTCGTCGCCTTGACGGCCCCCCTGCTTCCCGCCGACCGGCCGCGCTACCTGATGGGCGTGGGCTTCCCGCTGGACGTGCTCGCCGCCGTGGCCGATGGCGTGGACCTGTTCGACTGCGTGGCCCCCACCCGGATGGGCCGCAACGCGACCGCCTTCACCCCACACGGCCGGCTGCGGCTGCGCAACAGCGCGTTCCGCCACGATCAGGAGCCGGTCCAGGAAGGTTGCGGCTGCCTATGCTGTCGGTTATACTCGCGAGCCGCGCTGAACCACTTTTTCCGCGTCGGGGAGATGCTCGGCCCGATCCTGCTGAGCATCCACAACCTGGCCTTCTATGCCCGGCTCATGGCGCACGCTCGAGACGCCATCAGCCACAATCGGTATCCCCGATTCAGGGGCGAGTTCGCCGCCGGGTACATGACTGGAGAAAAAGAGCGATGACACGTCTGCTCGATACGATGCTGCTACTGGCCTACGAGGCGGGCGAAGAGGCGGGCGAAGCTGCTGCCGGGGCGCAAGACGCCTCTCAAGGCGCCCCGCCCCCGGGTAACCCCCTGTTCGGCCTCATACCTTTCATACTGATCATCGTGGTCTTCTTCTGGCTGATGAGCCGTTCCCAGAAGAAGCGCGAGCGGCAGCGCCAGGAGATGCTGGACAGCATCAAGCCGAAAGACGACGTCATGACCATCGGGGGCATCCGCGGCCGGGTGGTGCAGATCAAGGGGGACGAAGTCGTTGTGAGGATCGACCCCGACAAGGACATCAAGGTCACGATGGCCAGGAGCGGCATCAGCCGGAAGCTGGGCGACGAAGAGGAAGCCGACCAGACTTAGGGCGTTGCCGCCCACACGACCCCGCCCGGAGCCCTGCCAATAGCCGCTGCCTCGCTCGGCTAAGGAGCCCTCGTTTGAGAGTATTCGGCGTAAGCGACCTGCACCTGTCCGCGTCGGGCGAGAAGCCGATGGACGTGTTCGGCCCGGAATGGGCCAACCACACGGACAGGCTGGCCGAGAACTGGGCGAATGCGGTGGCGCCGGACGAGCTGGTGCTGGTGTGCGGCGACCTGAGCTGGGCGATGACGCTCGACGAAGCGCGGCCGGACCTTGACTTCATGGATTCCCTGCCGGGCGTCAAGTACTTCATACGGGGCAATCACGACTTCTGGTTCTCGGGGCCTGGGCGCGTGCGGGACGCCATCGGTCCGTCCCTGCACCTGATTCGGTTCGACGCGGCCGTCTACGGCGGGGTGGGCATCTGCGGAGTGCGCGGGTGGCTCTGGCCCGGACATCCCGAGTTCAACCCCGAACCGGACGAGGGGCATTGGCGGCGGGCCGTCCTGCGGCTGAAGATGTCCCTGGAGGCCCTCCGGGCGCTCGAATGGGACGTGGCGGTCGCCATGTGCCATTACCCGCCTCTCGGCCTCGACCACCGGACGGAGCTGTGCGACATGATCCGCGACGCCGGCGTAAGCCATTGCACTTACGGGCACGTGCACGG
>CAYUDW010000037.1:0-1296 GCA_964442595.1 uncultured candidatus Brocadiaceae bacterium | reverse complement strand
ACCGGGCCGGTCGAGGCGATCACGTGTTTCAATCGGTTCGTGCTCGGCCTGCGAACAAAGGACCACCTGGACCTCCTCACCACGCTCACCTTCGGCCTCCGAATCCACCACGGCTACGTGGGATTGGCAATGGTGGTCGTTTGGGCCGCATGCGCGGGGGTCCGGCGGCTGCGCGATCGCTGGTGGCGCAGTTGGCTGCTGGCGGGCGGAATCGCCTTCGTCCTCAGTGATGCCGTCCATCACTTCATCGTGTTGAAGCTTGTGACCGGCTGCACCGAGTTCCCCTGAGCGCCCCCGCCCAGGGGCGCCCCTCACCCCATCGCTCCCGATATGGCGCCCGCGTAGAGCGAGAAGAACTTGAAGATGAAGTAGATGATGAACAGGGCCACGGCCACGTAGACCAGCCTGGAGAAGACGACGGCCAGCGTGTGCAGGGCGGACTCCGCGCGCTGGCTGTAATGCGACGCCAGCCAGTCGAAGCGCTCGGAGAGCTTGCCGGACTGCTCGGCCACGTCGACCGCCTCCATGTAATCCCTGGGGAAGAGGCCCGCCGCGTGCAGGGCGTCCGTCAGCGTGCCCCCGGCGTCGACGGTCGCGACCGCCGCGTCCGCGCGCGCCGCGACGGCTCCGTTGCCCGTGGCGTTGAACGCGCGCTCGAGCGCATTGGTCACGGGCACGCCGGCCTCCTGCATCACGTACATCACCAGGCTAAACCGCGCCAGCGCAACCGACCGCATCACGTTGCCCAGCGCCGGCACACGCAGCAGCACCTCGTGACACGGCCGGTTGCCGGCAAGGGGCTTAAGCAGCAGGAAGTACAGGCCGACGGCCGCGACGGGACCGCCGTAGCCTGCGCAGAGGTAGAAGACGGGGCTGCCCGCGGACACCCCCAGCATCGAGATGATGTACGTCGCCAGCGAGATCACGGCCACGGCAACGACGTACTGGATGACGGGCAGGGCCAGGTTGGCGATAAGGGTGCGCCGGATTCGCTGCTGGAATTCATAGAAGCGCACCAGCTCCGCCAGGGCGCGTTCGAGCGCCCCGCTCTGCTCCCCCGCGCCGACAAGCAGCACGAAGAAGTCGGGGAATAGCCCGCGCGCCTCGAACGCTTCGGCCAGCGTGGCGCCCGCGTCCACATCGCCCGCCACGCGTTGCAGGGCGTCGCGGATCCGACCGGCCGGCGCCTGGGACGTCAGCACCGAAAGCGCCCGCGTGACCGGCACCCCGGCGTCCAACAGCGTGCCCAGGTTCCGGCACAGCCAGATCATCCGCTTGTTCGACATGCCGAACACC
>CAYUDW010000036.1:17892-21354 GCA_964442595.1 uncultured candidatus Brocadiaceae bacterium | reverse complement strand
CACGAGCAGGCGGCCCGGGAAGTCAACCTCCAGGGCACCGCCAACGTTGACGAAGCCCGTAGCCCGGACGTGGGCGTTGTGTTCGCTTCCACCGGCAGCGTCTACGGGGCCGTGGACGGCGTCTGCACCGAGGAGACGCCCCCGAACCCGCTCTCGGTCTACGCCGAGACGAAGCGGGAGGCCGAACGCCGCCTGCTCGACAGCGGGAACGTCGTCGTTTACAGGTTCGCCACCGGCTTCGGCCTATCGCCCCGCCTGCGGCTGGACCTGATGGTCAACGACTTCGCGTTCCAGGCGGTCAGGAACGGCTACCTGCTCCTGTACGAGAAAGACTTCCGCCGGACCTTCATCCACGTGCGGGACATGGCGCGCGCCGTCATCCATGCGGTTGAGAACTTCGACGCCATGGAGGACCGGGTCTACAACGTCGGCAGCGAGAGCATGAACTACACCAAGCAAGAAGTGGCCCTCGCCATCAGGGAGAAGGTGGACTATCAGCTCTACTACGCCGACCTGGAGTCGGATCCAGACCAGAGGGACTACGCGGTCTCGTACGCCAGGGTGCGCGAGGCCGGCTTCGAGCCGCGGACGAGCCTGGAGCGGGGCATCGACGAACTGGTTGCAGGCTGCGCGATGATTGCCCTGCATAACCCTTACTCGAACATCGAGTCGTGAGGAGGCATCCGTGCAGGTGCAAGGCAGAGCGGTCATGGTAACGGGCGGCGGCGGCTTCCTGGGGACGCACCTGGTCGCGCGTTTCAGGCGGACCGGCGCCGACGTGAGCGCGCCCCGCAGTGCCGACTACGACCTGACGCGCCCGGAGGACACCCGGAGCGCGTTCGAGCGCTTCCGCCCCGCGGTTGTCGTGCACGCGGCCGCCGCCGTCGGCGGCATCGGCTACAACCGGCTCTATCCGGCCGACATCTTCCGCAACAACCTTACGATGAGCTGCAACGTCCTGGAAGCGTGCCGCGGGCACGGCGTGGAGAAGGTCGTCATCATCGGCTCGGCCTGCGCATATCCGGGCGACGTGACGGGCACGCTGAATGAGGCGGACTTCCTGGCCGGTCCCATGCATGCGAGCGTCGAGTGCTACGGCTTCTCGAAGCGGGCGCTCTACCTCGGCGCCAGGGCGTATAGAGAGCAGTATGGCCTTGACTCGATCTTTCTCGTGCTTACGAACCTGTACGGCCCGCACGACAAGTTCGACCCGGAGGAGAGCCACGTCGTGGCGGCTCTGGTGAGGAAGTTCGTCGAAGCCGCAGACCGGGGCGATCCGGCTGTCGACTGCTGGGGCACCGGCGCCCCCATCCGCGAGTTCCTCTACGCGCCGGACTGCGCTGAGGCAGTGGTCCGTGCGGCCGAGCGGTACGACGCCCCGGAACCGCTCAACGTGGGCACTGGCACCGGCACCTCCATCAAGGAGCTGGCCGAGATGCTCGCCCGCATCACGGGCTTCGAGGGCAAGGTGAAGTGGGACGCCTCCAAACCGGACGGCGCGATGAGAAAGGTGCTGGACGTGTCCCGCATGAATGAGGCACTGAACTGGGTGCCGCCGACGAGCCTGGAGGACGGGCTGCGGGCGACCGTCGAGTGGTACCGGACGAATTACCCTCAAACCGGTGCGACTGGCGCCGGTGAAACGTGAACATGAACGTCTTGCACGTGAACACGTGGGCGGCACGGGGCGGCGCAGGTCGGGCCGCCTTTCGCCTGCACGAGGGCCTGCGCAAGGCAGGTCACTGCTCGCGCACAGTGGCCCGGCGCACCGTTCCGGGCCGCGCGGACGTGCAGGGCTGGGTGCCCGAAACGCGTCTATGGAACCGCCTCAGGCGCCTGAACCGCGTGCTAGAGATCCATGCGGGCCTCGATGGCCTCGCCGACGTTGCTTCGTGGGTCGGCCACCGACGCCATGCCGCGTGGGCGGACGTGATCAACCTGCACAACGTGCACGGCGGCGCCATGTCCCTGTTCCTGTTGTCGCGCCTGGAGCGCAGGGCGCCGCTTGTCTGGACGCTTCACGACATGTGGGCCCTGACCGGCCATTGTGCGTATCCGATGGCGTGCGATCGCTGGCTGACGGGCTGCGGCAGATGCCCTAACCTGGCCGGGCCGCCGAGGATAGGCTGGGACGCGACGCGCCTGCTCTACAGGGCCCGTGCGCGGATCTATCGCCGCATCAGCCCGGTGCTCGTCGCGCCGTCCCGGTGGCTTCTGGCGCAGACCAGACGATCGTCCCTGACGCGCGGGTTCCGTGCCGTGCACATCCCGAATGGGCTGGACCTTGACGTCTTCCGGCCCGTCGACAGGCGCGTCGCCCGGAGCACGCTGCGGCTTGGCCCGGCGGAGAAGGTGGTTATGTTCTGCGCCCAGAGTCTGGCCGACCGCCGCAAAGGGCCGGACCTGCTGATCGAGGCGTTGCGTACCCTCCACGCGAACGGGGAGGCGGAACTCCGCCTCCTGGTAGCTGGGCAGGCCGGCAGCCTGCTTGCCTCGCAGTCGCCCTATCCAGTTCTGGACCTGGGGCAGGTCGACAGCGAACTGCTCCTGGCCGCCGCGTACTCGGCCGCCGACGTCTTCGTCCTGCCAACGCGCATGGACAACCTGCCCAACGGCCTGGTGGAAAGCATTGCGTGCGGCACGCCGTGCGTGTCGTTCCGGGCGGGAGGCGTCCCGGACGTGGTGCGCCCCGGCCGGACGGGCTGGCTGGCCGAGCCGGAGGATGCCCGGGACCTGGCCCGATGCCTGCATGAGGCGCTGAACAGCAACGACAAGCGCAAGGAGACGTCCGCCGTCTGCCGCCGGATCGCCGAGGACGAGTATGACGTCCGCCTGATGGTTGAGCGTTACCTTGCGCTCTACGAAGAACTGATTGAGGAGCGGAGGAGGAGCCCAGGTGCGCTCGCCACGCCTGAATGAGCTGCCGCCGCCCCCGGCGGGCAAGACGGGCTGGCCGTGGACTGAAGAGAGCCCTCCACTGCCCGACCGCATGCCGGACGGTTCGCCCTGGCCACGCGTCAGCGTTGTGACCCCCTCCTATAACCAGGGGCGCTTCATCGAGGAGACGATCCGCTCGGTGCTGCTCCAGGGCTATCCGGACCTCGAGTACATCATCGTCGACGGCGGCTCGACGGACGGCACGCTCGAGATCATCCGCAAGTACGAGCCATGGCTGGCCTGGTGGGTGAGTGAACCCGACAGCGGCCAGACCGACGCGATCAATAAGGGCCTGGGGCGAGCCACGGGCGCCGTGCTCGCCTATCTGAACAGCGACGACCTCTACACGCCAGGCGCGCTCGGCAAGGTGGCGCGCGCTCTCGCCAGGCCCGACGTTCACTGGGTTTCCGGCCGATGCCTGTTCTTCGGGCCGGGCGCCCGCGGCAGAAGTGACTGGCCCAAGGAGCCCTGGCAGAGCAGGTGGCGCTGGTTCGTGCGGAACTGCCTGTTTCAGCCCTCGACCTT
>CAYUDW010000036.1:0-17792 GCA_964442595.1 uncultured candidatus Brocadiaceae bacterium | reverse complement strand
GTCCTTGCCGCGGCGCTCGCAGGGCTCTTGAGTGGGTGTGCATTTCGACGGTCCCTGCCCGGCAGCGGGGATCGGAACGCGGAGCCCGCCTGCCCGATGGAGGAACGAGGTCGGTGAAAGGGCCACGGATGCTGATCGTCTGCCACTACTTCGAGCCCTCCTCGGAGACGGGCGCGATTCGCTCGACCCGGCTGGCGCGTTTCCTGCTACACAAAGGCCTTCGCCCGGGGGTTGTGACCGCTGCCTCGGAGTTCTATGGGGCACGTGTCCACCTGGACGGCGCAGTTCGGCGTGAGGTGGACGTGTTCGAGGTCCCACGTGGGGCGCTGCTGCGGAGGACGCCCGTGGGCGGGCCGGCTGCGGCGGCGTTGAGGAACGCAGCGCTGGTGCGGGCCTACGCCGCGGCCATCGAGCGCGCCGTGCGGACCTCCGATCCGTTCGACCTGCTCTACCTCTGCGGGCATCCGTTCTGGTACTTCCCCCTGGCCAGGCACTTCCGCCTGCGGCACGGCCTGCGGTACGTCCTGGACTTCGCGGACGTGTTCTACATGGGCAGGACGAGATACAGGATGGGGCAGCGATCGGGGCTGCGCCAAGCCTTTGACCGGGCGGCTGAGGCCTGGGCGGTGCAAGGCGCGTCGCTCGTTGTCCACACGACGGACCTGCAGACGCGCATGTACCGGGAGCGCTACGAGACGAAGCCGGCGCGCGACTTTGTGACGGTCCGATGGGGATACGACGCCGAGGCCCTGGCCGGCCTCGACGTGCCGCCCAAACCGCGGGACGACGTGTTTCGCATCGCCATCTTCGGCAAGTTCGCCAGCTACTGCGCGGAGGACTCACGGCAGCTTGCACGCGCCGTGGCCAGGTTGCACGTGGGGCGGCGTGTGCAGGTGGTGCATCTGGGAGCGCCCGAGCCCGAACTGGAGGCAGCTTTCCGACGGGAGGGACTGCTGGCCTGCTTCCAATCGGCGGGCATGCAGCCCTACGCGGCCGGCATGCGGGAGCTGCCGTCGGCGGACTGCCTGGTGCTCAATGCGATCTCCGACGTATCGCTGCCCGCCAAGGTCTACGACTACATCGCCCTGAACCGTCCCATCGTTGCGTTCGCCGCGCCCGAGTCGGCGCTGGGCCAGCTTCTGGGGCGATTCTCCGGTGCGTTCCTGGCAGCGACCGCCGAGCAGGCGCTCGACGCGTTCACGAGGATCGCCGACCGGCGCCTCGCCGAGCTCCAGGCAGGGCTGGACACTGCCGAGTTCAGCCAGCAGTACCAGTTTGAGAAGCTGTTGCGGGCGCTGAGATCCCTTGTGCCAGAGCGAAGTCCCTGGGATGACTGAGCGTGCGACCAAGGTCATACTGATCACCGTGGACAGCCTGCGGGCCGACGCTGTGGGCCTTCACGGCGGGGCCGGGCTAACGCCCACAATTGACGGGCTCGGCCGGGAGGGCGTGGTGTTCGAGCAGGCATTCGCCACGGGCCCGCATACCACTCAGTCGTTTCCGGGCATCCTGGGCTCCAACTACCCGACGACGGGCGGCTCCGTGCAGGATTTCGGCGTCCGGGTTTCCGTGGCCGAGTGCTTCCGTGCGGCCGGATTCCGTACCGCCGCGTTCCACTCCAACCCTTTGCTGTGCCGGGCGCGAGGCTACGGCGTGGGATTCGACACGTTCTGGGATTCGGTATCCGGGGAAGAAGGGAGCGCCGCCCGACGCAGGGGCCAGCGCTTCCTCCAGTCGGTTGGGGGGCCCGCTGCAAGGCGTTTCCCGTCCCTGTTCCGGCTGGCTCGGCGCGCGTACCGCGCGCTGGCGCGGCGGCGCACCGCTCTGGCGCTCCCGCGCGAGGACGCCGACCGGATCGATGAGCTGGCCACCGAATGGCTGCTCGGCGCGGGCGACAGGTTCTTCCTCTGGATCCACTACATGGACGCCCACTGGCCGTACGCGACCCGGCTTGCGGACCTCGGGGAAGCCGAGAGGGCCGAGGCCCGCCGGCTTTCGGACAAAGCACTGCGGCACCCCGGCCGCCTGACTGCGGACGACCTGGCCCGGCTTCGACAGATCTACCTGCGTGAAGTCCAGTATGTGGACGACTGTCTGGGACGGCTGTTCGACTTCCTGAGGGGCAACGGGCTCTGGGACGAGACGGTCATCGCGCTGACCGCCGACCACGGCGAGGCGTTCATGGAGCACGGGCTGTGCCTGCATGGCGACCTGCTGTACGATGAGCTGATCCGCGTGCCTCTCATCGTGAGGGCGCCGGGGCCCCCGCACGAGGTCAGACGCGACGTGGCGTCGCTGATAGACCTCGGGCCGACGCTCTGCGAGCTGGCGGGCGTGACCCCCAGTCGGACGTTCGAGGGGCGCTCGATGTTCGCCGACCGGCCTCGCAAGGCCGTGTTCGCCGAGACGGCGTACCGCATGTTCGTCTCAGAGACGCCCAGGCGCGTGGCCCTGCGGACTGCGGAGTGGAAACTGATCCGCGACGCCGAGCGGGATACGGAGGAGCTCTACCACGTTGCGTCCGACCCCGGGGAGATGAGACCCGTGAGCGACGGAGGGCAGGTCTTGCCCCGGCTCCGGCAGTTGCTCCGGGAACACGTGAGCCGGCAGAGGCCGCAGTTCGAGCGCAGGGCAGCGGTCCAGCCCTTGTCCGAAGCCGAGCAGGAAGCGGTGAAGGCGCGGCTTCAGGCCCTCGGCTACCTGGACGGGGCGGACGAGTAGTCTTGCCGCGCGCTGCGCATGGAGGTGTGGAGCCATCAGGATCTTCGTCAATGCACTGCTCTTGACCGATCTGCCGAGCGGCGCGAACCGAGGTATGCGCCTGTCATGGCTCCCTTGGTGAAGCAGCGGAGGTCCTCGGGACGGGCCTTTCCGGGGAGATCACGGAGGGAAGGGCCCGCCCATGATCGGACGGAATCCAGTCATCAGCGCAAGTTCGGGCTCTTGCTCGATAGGCACGAAGAAACCGTGACGGTCTCGGGATGAAAGGAGAGGAGATTCATTGCGGGTTCTGATGCTCACAACCGACCTGCGCCTGGGCGGAGCGGAGCGCGCGATCATCAACACGGTGCAATGCCTGAGGCAGATGGGGATCACGTGCGCGGTCGCTGGCCTGTTCGAGGGAACTGAGGGCCGGGGCAAGGCCCGCCGGGTACTGGAGGCCGAGGGGTTTCCGGTGTTCTGTGCCCGCATGGACAGGCCAAGGGACGCGTGGCGCCTCTGGCGGCTGCGCAGATTCGTGGTCGACTGGGCCCCGGACCTGATCCACGCCCACCTTTTCCACGGGCACCTCGCTGCTGCGACGCTGGCCCTCACGGGAGTCAGGGCGCCGTCGGTCTGGAGCTACCACGCGATCGCACCGCGGCGCTGGCCCCTGCGCCGTGCCTTCTACAGGCTATTGAAGGGTCTGGGCGGCACGCACGTCTATGTGTCTGCCGCCGTCAGGCGATATCAGCGCCGGACGGCCGGGGCGGCAGTCCGAGAGAGGGTGATCCATAACGGGATCGAGCTGGCGCCCTTCCTTGACGTTAGGCCGGTTCCCGGGTCCGTCTTCGGCGCCGTGGGTCGGCTGGTGCCGGAGCACAAGGGCTTCGACGTGCTGATACGGGCTTTCGCCCGGCTGGCGCGCCATGATGCGGAGCCCAGGTTGAAGATCGCGGGGGATGGCCCCCACAGGGCGGCGCTTGAGCGCCTCGCCCGTGAAGAACGCGTCGCGGAGCGCGTGGAGTTCGCCGGTTTCGTCGATGATGTGGCCGGTTTCCTGGCTGAAGTCAACGTGTTCGTCAACCCCTCGCGCTGGGAGGCGTTCGGCACCACTCTGGTCGAGGGCATGGCGGCAGGCCTGCCCTGCATCGGGTCGCGGGTCCACGGCCTGTCTGAGATCGGCGGGCGGTTCGTCCGATGGGTCCGTCCGGGCGATGTTGATGGTCTTCACCGAGCCATGTGCGAGTTGGTGCGCGTTGAGCGGCCCGCCGGCGAGGTGGCGGAGCAGCGGGACTACGTGGGCCGGCGCTTCAGCCGGGAGCGCATGGCTCGCGACTATCTGGAGACCTACCTTTCTGAGCGGGCCGGTCGCTAGGGTCCTCAGTGACCTGTCGCGCCATCGCGTTGCTCCGTGCCGGCGGTGGTCGATTGGGCCGGCGGTTGCGCCGACGTCAGCGGTTCTTCCGCTGAGTTCCCCGCGTCCGCGTGGTAAGATGGCGTGGCCGATCTCGAGGAGATAATGCATGAAGGTTCTGGTGACCGGCGGCGCCGGATACGTTGGCAGCCACACCGTGATGGAGCTGCGGCGGCTCGGCCATGAGCCCGTCGTCTTCGACAACCTGTCCGAAGGACATGCACGGGCCGTCGGGGAGTGCCCCCTGATCCGGGGCGACCTGGGCGACGAGGCGCAGACGCAAACGGCGCTCGTCGACACCGCGGCGGACGCCGTGATGCACTTCGCCGCCAGCGCCTACGTGGGGGAGTCCGTCCGGGAGCCGCAGAAGTACTACTTCAACAACCTGGTCAACACGCTGAAGCTCCTGCGCGCGATGCGGCGGGCGGGCGTGGACCGGTTCGTCTTCTCCAGCTCCTGCACGATCTACGGCGTGCCGGAGCGCGTGCCCATCCGCGAGGACGCGCGCATCCAGCCCATCAGCCCCTACGGCCGGACGAAGGCGGCCGTGGAAGGCGCGCTGGCCGACTACGCCGCAGCTTACGGGCTGAAGTATGCCTCGTTGCGCTACTTCAACGCCGCGGGCGCCGCCCCGGACGGCAGCATCGGCGAGGACCACGATCCTGAGACGCACCTGATCCCGCTGGTCATCCACGCGGCGCTGGGCAAGCGCGACTCCGTCTCCATCTTCGGCACGGACTACCCGACGCCGGACTGCACCTGCATCCGCGACTACGTCCACGTTCTCGACCTGGCGGCCGCGCACGTGATGGCCATGGAGGCACTGGACGAGCGAGGACCGATGGTGTTCAACCTGAGCACCGGCCAGGGGCATTCGGTGCGCGAGGTCATCGAAGTGGTCAAGGCTGTGAGCGGCAGGGATTTCCCCGTCCTGGAGGTCGACCGACGGCCCGGCGACCCGCCCGAGCTGGTGGGCTCACCGGAGAAGATCGGACGAGAATTGGGCTGGGAGCCGCGCTGGCCGGAGATCGAGCGCATCGTGCAGACAGCGTGGCATTGGCACAGCACGCACCCGGAGGGCTTCGGGGACGAATGAGGGCGGGGGAGCCCGTCAGTGCCCGGTCTGGAGCTCGACGATCTTCTCGTCCGGGCCGACGATGACGAGCACGGCGCCTTCTTCGATCACGTCGTCGGCGTGGGGCAGGTCGTTGACGCGCACTTCGACCTTCTCCGGCCCTTCGGGGCCGGTGGTCACCTCACGCGTCTTGATGGCGACGACGTTCACTCCGTAGCGGTTCCTGAAGTCCAGTTGATGGAGGGTCTTGCCGACGAACTCGGGCCTGGCCTTGACCTCGGCGAGGGAGTGGTTCGTCGTGATGGGGGCCAGCACCTGGGTGCCGGGCATCGCTATCTGCTGGGCCACCTGGCGGGCCATCTCCTTCTCCAGGCTGATGATCCGCCGCACGCCCATGGCTTCGAGTATTTGGGCCTGGTTCTGATCGATGGCCCGGACCCATATCTCCTTGACGCCGAGGCGCTGCAAGACGGCGGTGACCAGCAGGCCGGCCTCGATATTCCTGCCGATGCAGACGACCGCCGCGTCGATCGAGCCCAGGTCGAGCTTCGTCATTGCGAATTCGTTGGTGGCATCCAGGCAGATGGCCCGGGCGACGCGCTGGTCGATCTCGTCGACCAGCTCGGGATGGGAGTCGACGGCGAGAACGCTGCGGCCGAGCTCCGCCAGACGCACGGCGAGCTCGAAGCCGAACCTGCCCAATCCGAAGACCGCTATCCTCTGACCGGTCTTCTTCGTTTCTTCAGGTTTCATGTCTCGCCTCTCAATTCCGTGAACAGACTGGGCCGGCAGCCTGGTCAGGCCTTTCTAAGGCCCTCCAGGTAGCGTCCCTGTGAGGAGTCGCGCGACCGCCGTAGGAAGCGGGCCAGGTAGATGGCCTCCGGAGTGGAACTGGGATCGCTCTCGATCCGGTCGTAGATGACGGCGCGGTTGAGCTCCTTTGTGCGGTAGATCGCCTTGTAGGCTTCCCAGAGGTCCTCTATGACGTCTTGTTCGTAGCCGGCCCTTCGCAGCCCGATCTCGTTGACCCCGCGGACCCTGGACGGATTCCCCTCGACCTTCATGAAGGGCGGCACGTCGTGGATGATGCGGCTCAGCCCGCCGACGTAGGCGTGCCGGCCGATCGTGGCGAACGGGTTGACCGCTGCTGCGCCGGTTAGTTGAGCGCCCGACTCGACGTGGCAGTGGCCGCCCAGCAGCACGGAGTTGACCAGAATGACGTCGTCCTCCAGCACGCAGTCGTGCCCCACGTGGCTGCAGATCATGAGGTAGTTGCGGTTGCCGATGCGCGTGGCCGCGTTGCCGGTGACGGTGCCGATGTTGACGGTGACGAACTCGCGGAACACGTTGTCGTCGCCGATTATGAGTTGAGTCTTCTGGCCGTGGTACTTGAGGTCCTGCGGGGCCGTACCGAGGACGGCGTAGGGCGCGAGCATGTTGTTCGTGCCCATGGTAACGCTGCCCTCGATGTGGCAGCCATGCCCGAGGATGCAATCGTCGCCGATCACCACCTCTGGGCCGACGTAGGCCTGCGGACCGATGGTGACGTTCCTGCCGACCGCGGCTCCGCTCTCGACTGTAGCCGTGGGATGTATCTTCATGTTGTCTGAGCCTTGCGGGAAAGCTTTCTCGGGTCAGAAGATGCCGGCGAAGCGACCTTCAGATGGCGTCGGCCTCAACGAGCATGAACCGCATCTCTGCCTCGCAAGCGATTTCCCCGTTCACGGTGGCATTTGCTTTGACCATGGCCACGCGCGACCGGAAGCGCACGGCCTCCACGGTGAGCGTCAGTTGGTCGCCCGGCAGGACCGGGCGGCGTAGCTTCACACCGTCCATGCTGACCAGCAGCGCCACCTTGCCCGTGTGCTCCAGCTTACGCAGGAACAGCATCCCGGCCGTCTGCGCCAGCGCCTCGAGCTGCAGCACACCCGGGAATATGGGGTAGTCCGGGTAGTGCCCCTGGAAGAACGGCTCGTTCACGGACACGTTCTTCAGGCCCACTATCTTGTTCTCTTCGACCCGCAGTATGCGGTCGACCATGAGGAAGGGATAGCGGTGGGGCAGGACGCGGCGTATCTCGCGCACGCCCAGGTACTCCTCGACGCCGGTTTCCTCTTCCAGCAGGCTGCGCAACCGGCGGGCGAAGGCGGCATTGAGCCTGTGCCCGCTTCTGACGGCCACGATCCTGGCGCGAACGTCCACGTTGGCGAGAGCCATGTCGCCCAGCAGGTCCAGGATCTTGTGTCGGACGGCCTCGTCGGGAAAGCGCATCTCCGCCGGGCTCAGGCTGCGCGGCTTCTTGGTCACACCGTCTCGGCAGACGATGAAGGCATTGTCGTCGCTCACTCCTCCGCCGAGGGACTGCCGCTCGAAGGCCTTTCGGTCCTCTTCCAGCGCGAAGGTCCGCGCCGGCGCAAGCTGCTGCAGAAAGTTGTCCCGCGTCAGCTCGAAGGTGTACGCCTCGGTCGGGCCATAGCCCTCCTCGAAGTCGAGCACGTAACTGACGGTCAGCCCTTCCTCCTCCGGCATGGCAACGATGGTGGCGCCGTCCCGGGACTCGGTGACGGTCTGTTCCACCTTCAGCACCTTGCGTTCCGCATTCTGATCGACGATCCCGTGCTCGACCAGGCAGCGAGCGTATTCGGACGCGCTGCCGTCCAGCGCCGGCATTTCGTCGCTGTCCAGTTGGATGATCAGGTTATCCACCTGAAGGCCCATGCAGGCGCCCAGAAGGTGTTCGGTGGCCTTCACTTCCACCTCGTTCCAGCGCAGGGCCGTGCAGCGGAAGTCCTCCTGCTGGGCCTCGGTGGTTGCGGGCACGACGGGATGGTCCGGCAGGTCGGTTCGCACGAACAGGAAGCCGGTCGACGGCTCGGCCGGCAACAGGCGCACGTTGACCGGACGGCCCGAGAACAGGGCGGCTCCCGACAGATCGACCGCGTCCCCGATGGTCCTCTGCGCGCGGGCCACGTCACCTCACCTCGATGGGACCCGAATAGGCGGCGTTCAGCCGCTCGATCACGGCGTCGCTGATGTCAAGCGCGGGATCGGCGTAGAGCACCTCGGCGGTGGCCAGGGTCAGGCTTTGCTCCACGGTCTGTGGGCCCGTAAGCTCGAGCTTCTGCTTCTTCAGGACCAGGCTCAAGCCGTGCTGCTGGGCGTACGAGCTCACGGCCGCGCTCACCTTGCCGAAGATGTTGCGGATGGCTTCATTGTGACGTTCGGCGATCTGCTGCTCGTATTCCATGCGCTGTTGCTGAAGTTCGGCAAGCGCCTGCTCGATCTCCGCCCCCTTGGCCCGACGTTCGTCGCTGCCTGGGGGCAGGTTGTCGTAGGCGTTGCGCAACACCTGTACGCGTTGGCTCAGCTTGTTGAGGGAGCGCCTCATCGTGTCCATCATGCGCACGCGCTCCTCCGTGGCGTCGCGCCATTCGCCGCTGCTCTGGAGCACGCGGTCCATGTCGACTACGCCCACTCGCAAGCCGGCCGTCGCCGGAGGCAGGGCACCGCCCGGCACGGCGCCGTGCGCGGCGTGGCCGGGCCCGAGCGCCGCCGCAGCGGCCGCAGAGAGCACGAGGAACAGGCCGACAGAAAGACGTACGCGGGTCGTCTTGCTCATGGTTTTGCCTTCCCCTCCTCGACGTGGCCCATCTAGTCTAAACGAAGGCGCTTCCCGTCACAACGGCTAAAACTGCCGCTGTGCGCCGAGGGAGAAGTGGAAGTTGCGCGTTTCGTCTTCGGACTCCTTCATGACCGGGAATGCGAGATCTATCTCGATCCCGGTTCCCCCCAGGAAGGGAACTCGCCAGCGTATTCCCGTCCCCAGCGACAGGCGAAGCTCGTCCCAGCCGCTCAGGACGTCCGAGACGTCCTCCTTCACGTAGCCGGCATCGGCGAAGAACAGCAGTCGGAGCTGGTCTTCCTCCGAGAGCGGAAGGCTGTACTCCGCCGACCCGACCAGCATGGACTCCCCGCCAATCTGGTCCTTCGTCACCGGGTCGACGGGAGAGACGCCTTCGAAGTCGAACCCCCGGATCGTGCTGAAGCCACCGGCGTAATACCGCTCGAACACGGGGACTCTATCGCCGCTGTAGGCGTCCACCAGACCCATGCGCCCGCTCACGCCGATGACGTGCTTGTGGCGGCCGCGGTCCTCGCGCACGGTCCAGTACTTCCTGGCCTGGAGGTCGAGCTTTGCGGTTTTCACGTCGGCGCCGGCCACCTCAACTTCGGCGGCGGCGTAATAGCCTTCAGTCGGCGCGAAGCGGTTGTCCCGGCGGTCCACGGTCACCCCAACCGCGACGTACGGCTTCGAATGGCTTCCCTCGTCCGCAAAGAAGTCTGCCGCCGCGTCCGAATCCACGTTGTCCACGTCGATGCTCTCGTAGCCCACCGTGACGTAGCGGCGGACAAACTTCGATAGCTGCTGCCCTCCGGTCAGCCGGAGGCCCGTACGGGTCTCGTCGTACTTCTCGTGGGCGATCGTCTTGGAGTAAAGGCCGGTGCCGAAGCTGTAGTCGCTGTCCCAGACGGACGGATTCAGGAAGTCGATGGCGTAGTACGAGCGTCGCGTTCCGGCTCGGAGCACTATGGAAAGCTTGTGGCCGCCGCCGCGGAAGGCGTTCCCTCGCCAGAGGTCGCCCCAACTGGAGGGCCAGTTCCACAGGTCGAAGTTCTCCTCAACAAGGGAGAACTCGCCGATCAGGCCGGACTCACTGCCCACGGCGCCGCCGAGCATGAACCATCCCGTCGAGCCCTCCTTCACTTCCACGATGGCGTCGCGCAAGGTCCCTTCGTCCGGCTCCAAGGAGATCTGGACGGGCTCGAGCGCCGCGCGGTCGAAGTAGCCCGTGTTGGTCAGCACCTGCCGGCTCTCCTTGAACTTCTTCGTGCTGGCGCGCTCGCCGGGATAGAAAGTCAGGTTCCGCCGCACGACGTGCTCCTTTGTCTTCTCCAGCCCCCTTATCTCGATGCGGCGGATGAAGACCGGCTCCCCCTCCGTGATGGTGAACCTGACCGGCACCTGCGTCCCCGTCTCGGGGAAGAGCCATTCGGCGCGCAGGTTGCCCTTGCGGACGGTGACGTCCATGTAGCCCTGGGCGGCGTAGAGCTCCGAGATGCGGGCCACCGCATCGTTCAGCTTGTCCGGCTGGCAGGGCTCTCCCACTTCGAAGGGCAGGGCGTCCATCAGCTCGGAGTCCCGGAACAGGGCATTGCCCTCGAACGAGACGCCGCTCACGCGGTAGAGGGGGCCTTCGTAGACGACCACGCGCAGCGTGACGCGACGCATGTCCTCGCTGTAGCTGACGTAACCCCCGGCGGCCACGTCCAGATAGCCCCTGGCGCGGTACAGGGCCTCGACCCTCCTCGGATCGTCGCGGAAAACGTCCTCCTTGAACCAGCCGGGCCAGAGGAATGCCGGCCAACCGCGGGTGCCGGTCTCCACTTCGTCGAGCAATTCGTCCGCGTCAACGTGGGCGTTCCCCTCGAACTCGATCTCGTCCACCCACGTGCGCGGCCCCTCGCTGATGGCGAAGAGCAGTTCCTGCTGGCCGGGGCCGACGATGCGGATCAAGGTGTGGACGGCTGCCAGCGAATAGCCCTTCTCCCGATAGGCCGTCTCTATCTGCTGCGCCAGTGCTTCGCCCTCGTACGGCGTGACTAGGTCGCCTGGCTGCACGCCTGTCAGCTTCCTCAGGCGTCTGGCGGAGAAGTGGTCGTTGCCGTGGAATGCGACCCCCGTTACGCGCACGCCTTCGGCCTGGTCCAGGGGGACGACCTCCGCGCCCGCAGGGCCCTGGGCGGCGGCGCAAGGCCTGCCGCACCAGAGCAAGGCGACCGCCACGGCGAAGCTCAGTGCCACCAGGGCGGTGCGTGGGTTGGTCGCGGGCGATCTCTTCATCGGGTCTCCGCTCAGTAGGCCGGCATGCCGGTAGTTGCGGCGGCCCGTGATTCGAAGCGCAGGTAGCGCTTCTGGAACACGAGGGGGACCACCCCGGTCGGGCCGTTCCGCTGCTTGGCGACGATGATATCGGCTTCGCTTCCGGCCGTTTCGTCGGGTTCGCCGGAGACTTCGGGTGATCTGTGCAGCAGCAGCACGACGTCCGCGTCTTGCTCGATGGCGCCGCTCTCGCGCAGGTCGCTCAGGCGGGGCCGGCGCTGCTCCTGCTCGACCCGACGGCTCAACTGGGCGACGGCTACGAGGGGGACGTTCAGCTCGCGTGCCAGCGCCTTCAGGCCCTGGCTTATCTCCGCTACCTCGGCAGCCCTGTTCTCATGCGCCCTGTTGGCCGTCATTAGCTGCAGATAGTCTACCACGATGAGCTGCGCCTGATGGCGGTGGACAAGGCGCCGGGCCCGCGCGCGCAGGTCCAGTATGCGCAGCGTCGGGCTGTCGTCGATAAAGAACGGCAACCCGACCAGATCGTCCAGAGACGACTCCAGAATCTCCCACTGCTCGGGGCGCAGGGAGCCGCGCCGGAAATCGTGGGTGTCCAGCTTGTTGTGGATACACAGGAAGTTGCTGACGATCTGCTCGGCCGGCATCTCCAGCGTATACAGGGCAGCGGGGCGGCGCTGCACGACGCAGACGTTGTGCAGGATGTTGAGGGCCAGGCTGGTCTTGCCGATGCTCGGGCGGGCAGCCACCACGATGAACTCGCCGTGCTGCAAGCCCCCGGTGATGTCATCCAGATCGTAGAAACCCGTGGCCACCCCCGTCAACTGGCCGGGGTGCTGATGGAGCTCCTCCAGCCGGGCCACGATGGTCTGCAGCACTTCATTCAGCTCTTTGACCTGCTCGGCGTCCTTTTGCCGCCTGACGGCCAGGATGTTGGCCTCCGCCTCGTCCAGCAGCGCGTCCACGTCCTGGGAGTCCTGGTAGGCGTTCTGCTGCACCCGGCTGGCGGTCTCGATCAACTGCCGCCGCAACGCGTGCTCACGGACTATCTCGACGTAGAACTCGGCGTTCGCGCTGGTGGGCACGGCCTCCATCAGCTCCAGCAGGTAGCCCTCGCCTCCGGCCTTCTCCAGGGCGTCCTGCCTGGACAACTCGTCGCGCAGCAGGATCAAGTCCACGGCGTTGTGAGCGTCGGAAAGCTGCAGCACGGCGCGGAAGATGTCCTGGTGGGATAGCTTGTAGAAGCTGGAGTCGGCGAGCCTCTCCCGGGCGATGTGGATGGCATCCGGCGAGAGGAGCATTGAGCCGAGCACGCCCGTCTCGGCTCTCAGGTCGTGTGGCGGGGTCCGTGGCCCGGCATCCGAATCAGGCATCTTGCACACCCGGAAGGATCATCCAGCGCAGGGACCGCCTCGGGGCGATGGGGCCGAGCCTAATCCTCCTCCTGTTCGGCGGCGACGCGCACCAATATGTTGGCCCGCACGTCCGGATGGAGCATGACTTCGACTTCGAAGTCGCCCACTTCCTCTATTGGCCGATCCAGGTTGACGTTGCTGGCACGGATACCCTCGAAGCCGCTTTCCGCGAGCTCATCGGCGATCTGCTGAGCGCCGACCGAGCCGAACAAGTGTCCTTTCTCGGTGGCCCGCATGGGTACGTAGCACAGAAAGCCGTCCAGCATCTCGGCCTGGCGACCCACTCGCGCCAGCTCTTCGCGTTCGCGCTGGCGCCTTTCCTCGCGGACCACCTCAAGCTTCCTCAGGTTCTCCGCGGTCACCGGAACGGCTATCTTCTTCGGCAGCAGGTAATTGCGTGCATAGCCGTTGGCAACGTCGACAACTTCGCCCATGCGGCCGAGCTTCTCAATGTCCTGGCGCAGCAGTACTTCCATCAGGGGCCTTTCGTTACTGCTGGATCCTCTGAGCCGCTACAGGAGCTTCAGAAGGGAATCTCGTCGTCCTCTACGTCGAACTGCTCGTCGGGATGGTCCTCCGTCTCCTTCTTCGCCGGCGCGGCCCGGGGCTCATTCCTGCCGGATCGTGTCCCGCCTCCCTGGGTGCTCCCGCCTCCGCGGGAGTCGAGGAACTCGAAGCTCTCGGCGACCACGCGCAGCTTGCTCCGGCGCCCGTCGGGGGTCTCCCAGGTGTCGTACTGCAGCCGGCCCTCAATGAAGATCGGCCGGCCCTTCGTGAAGTACTCGCTGATCACGACGCCCCGGCGGCCCCACATCGTCACGTCGACGAAGCAGGTCTCCTCTTTCTTCTCCCCATCGCGTCCGGTGAAGGTCCTGTTGACGGCCAGTCCGAACTCGCAGACAGGTGTTCCGCTGGGAGTGTAGCGGAGTTCCGGGTCACGGGTCAAGTTACCCATGAGGAACACTTTGTTGAGGTTCGCCATTGCGCCGTCTCCCTGTTGGGGCCGCCTGATACGGCCTACGCATCTCCCTCGACTTGGGCCGGTTTGGCCTCCCCCTCCTCCTCGCCTTGCTCCTGGTCCGCTTCCCCGGCGGGTTCGGCTTCCGGCTCTTGGTCTTGCTCTTTCGGCGCTTCCTCGACCGGGGCGGCTTCCGGCTCTCGCCCCAGGAGTTGCCCTTCGGGGCTGTACAGGTCTCCCTTCGGCGGGTTCTGCACCTCTGCACAGAGGATCAGCACCCTGAGCACTTCCTCCGACAGGTCGACCATGTGCCGCAGTTCCGCGATGGCCGAGCCGTCGATGCGGAAGTACACCAGCACGTATATGCCCCGCCTGACGTGCTTGATGGGATAGGCGAGCTTGCGCTCGTCCCACTTCTCCATCCGTTCGATCTCGGCTCCATGCCGCGTCAGAAGGCCGGCGATGTGGCGGATCGTGTCCGGGAACTTCGAGCCGCCCTTGGCAGAGTCGACCACGAACATCGCTTCGTAAAGATTGATGGACAAGGCAATTCCTCCGTTGCGTCCTCAGAACGGCCCGCACGGACCCGGCCGCCACCTTCCACGGGAACGCCGGCCTAGGGTTTCTCCTCGCTCTGTGCCTTCCTGTTGAACCGGTTCATGGCTGCCTGGACGCCCTCGCGGGCCCAGCACCAGGCCGCCTCGGCAGCCTCGCGACCCATCCGCTCGGCCTTCTCCAACTCCTCCGGCTCGAACGGGCTCAGCACGAAGTCGATCGCGTCCACCTCAGCCGGACACGGGCCGATGCCCATCCGGAGCCTGGGGAACTGGTCCGTGCCGAGGGCCTCGATGACGGAGGCCAGTCCCTTGTGGCCGCCGCTGGAGCCGCCCGCCCGGATGCGAATCGTCCCCATGCACAGGTTCAGGTCGTCCAGCAGGACAAGCAAGTCGTCCACTGCAAGACCCGCTTCGGCGACAAGGCGGGCCACCGGCGGCCCGGACCCGTTCATGTAGTCAAGGGGCTTGAACAGCCACAAAGGCTCTGAGCGGAACAGCAGCCCGCCGCAGCGCTCCTCCTCCGTGCCGTCGCACCGGGCGGCCAGCCCATCGAGCGCCAGCCAGCCCATGTTATGGCGCGTATTCGCATACCTCCGGCCCGGGTTGCCCAGACCGGCGATGATTCTAACGGATTTCAACTGTCTTCGAAAGTCAGGTCTCTGCGCCGAGCATGCGACTGCGCGCATGGGCCGGACAGCCGTGGTATCATTCCTCTGCATCGGGCGGTGGTTCGCGGCCCGCCGCCTCCTCCTTCGGGGCCTCAGCGCCCGGCTCTCGGCCGATGACCTCAGGCTCCGCCAGGAGCCCCTCCAGCCCTGCTTCGGCTCCCTCTTCCTCGACCTGGGCCGGCGGCAAGACGACCACGACGACCGTGTCGGGGTCCTCGACGGGCTGAACGCCTTCGGGGAACTCGATCTCGGAGATCCGCAGATCGTCGCCGATGGCCAGGCCCTCCACCTCGACGCGGAGCCTCTCCGGTATGGCCGCGGGAAGGCACTCGACTTCAAGCTCGTGCCGCCGCAGGTCCAGAAGGCCGCCTTCGGCCACCCCTGCGGCTTCCCCGTGGAGTTCGACGCGCACCGAGACGGTGATGGTCTCAGTCAGAGAGATGCGCACCAGGTCCACGTGCACTACCTCGTCTCCGAGGGCGTCGTACTGCACTTCCTTCACTTGGGCGCTCTCCTGGTGGCCGTCCCAACCCACCTGAACGATGAAGGCGCGGTCTTCCAACAGCCTTTCCACGGTGCCCCGGCGCAGGCTCAAGAGCATGTTGGGCTCACCGCGGCCGTAAATGACGGCGGGCAGAAGACCTTGCGCGCGCAATCGCTTGCAGGCACGGGTGCCACGCTCCAGGCGCGGGCGGGCCTCTATCTCCGCGATCTCCATGTCTGTTGCTCACCGAAAAACTGGATCTGCCAGGAATGTTACGGAAAGCCTGTGCCTCTGCTGCCGGCCTATGTGCCCCCAAGTGCGAAGGCATCTGCCCCAAAGATCTCGCGACTGGGGATGGATGGAACGGGCAGGGGGCGTCCGCTCCGGCGGCGAAGCTCTCCGTACGAAGTGTTCCTTTATACCACAGGCCGGCCAATCCTGTCAATTCGCTTGCCGTGCCGGCCGGCGGGAGGTCACCTTACCAGCCGGGCCTCCGCCCAGTCGGCCAGGTTCCCGCTGGCCTCAACGGGGCTGCCGAAGTCGGCGACCAGCGTCAGCCGGCGGGCGCCCGTGACGTCGAGGGCAAGAGTGCGCGCCGGATCGTGCCCGCCGACGGGGTCGCTCTGGAATACGGGCCGCCCGTCGGCCAAGACCCCGAAGACGACACGCCCCAGGGCCCCGCCCGCGTCGTCGACGCCGATCGTGGCATGGAACCGCGAGTAGCGGCCGTCGATCGCGAAAGCCATCTCCGTTCGCGCGTGCATGCCGATGCCCTTCGGGTAGGTTCTGCCGTCGAGGATCAGAGGGCCGCCGGCCGCGCTGCGGTCGAAGCGGGGCCGCCAGACGACGTCCAGGAACGGCTGGAGTTCCACGCTCTCCGGTTCGAGGTCGCTCAGGTAGACGTAGGCGTCGGAGGCCACCTGAATGCGTTGGAGGCGCTCGGCCTGAACGGCGTAGCGCGCCTTGTGGCGCTGCGCCGTCAGCATCCCGTTGCTGAGCTCCAGCGAGCCGGCCGGTATGCGCGTTCCGTCGGCCAGCTCGATGACGTGGGTGCGTTCCTCCTGCCGGGCTCCGGGGGCGGGGGAGAACACGATCCATCGCACGGCGGACAGCGGTATGGTGCGCCTGGCCCCGGCCAGCGCCACGCGGAGTCCGTCCGCCGAGACTTCCTCCACGACGCATGAGATCGTGCCGTGCCGGGCCTCACCCGCCACGCTCACCCAGTCGAAGCCCACCGGCGGCTCCTCCTGGAGGCGCTGGAACTCCTCCTGATCGGCTGCCGAGGCCCCGCCCAGGAAATGGTCGGCAGCCAGGGCACGCAGGGACGCCAGCGGCACGTTCTGCCCCTCCCAACCGTAGCCGGACACGTCCACGGCAGCGGGCGCGCCTCCTGCCCGGAGTGCCCGCGCCGAGAGCCTGCCGGCCTGATCGAGCCAGATGGTGAACGGCGGCGGCACGGCAAGCGGCGGCTTCTCGGGGAAGAGAATCTCCCGGAACTGGCCCAGGGGGAGTTCCTTCGCCTCCCCGTCCTGAGCGAGGGTCAGCTTGCCGCGCAGCACCGAGACCATGCCGCCCGATGTCTCCCCCTCGCCCACGTGGAGGCAGCGTACGGGCAAACGTTCTGGCGCCTCTGCAAGAGCCGCAAGGGCGACCAGGAAGAGCGCGATGGCGTGCCTCATGCTGTTCCCTTCATGATGCACTCCTCCTCGATTATAGGCATGTGAGGTCCCGCATGGAAGCGGCCGGCGGTCACTCGCACCGGGCGCCGCACCCAGTTGACGCTCCACGGGGCTGGCTATAGAATCGGCGCACGTGGGTTCTGTGCATGGTCCTCAGGAAAGGAGGGAGCGAGATGGACGTATTCGAGGCGATTAAGTCCAGGCGGAGTATCAGGCGCTATGCAGACAAGGACGTCGAGGAGAAGAAGCTGCGGCAGGTCCTGGAGGCCGGGCGCCTGGCGCCTTCGGCCCGGAACATGCAGGAGTGGAAGTTCGTCGCCGTGCGCGATCCAGAGCTGCGCAGGCAGCTCGTGGACGCAGCCAGCGGGCAGGGCTTCGTCGGACAGGCCCCCGTGGTGATCGTGGCTTGCGCGGTTCAGCACGACCACATCATGTCCTGCGGCCACCCCAGTCATCTGATCGACGTGGCCATCGCCATCGATCACATCACTCTGGCGGCTCGCGAGCTGGGGCTTGGCACCTGCTGGATCGGCGCCTTCGATCAGCAGAAGGTCAGGGACATCCTGGGCATCCCGGACTCGGTTGAGGTCATCGAGCTGCTGCCGATGGGCTATCCCACGGAATGGCCCGTAGGAGGATCGCGCAAGCCGTTCGAGGATGCCGTTTGCTTCGACGGCTGGCAGGACTGATGAGCCGGACGGGGTCGGCGCTGCGGTTGCCAGGTGTGGGGCGTTCGCTGCCCTGTGTGTCCTGACGGTCGGGAGGAGAAGAAGATGCGCGGGAGGATAGTGCGTTTGCTTTCGGTTCTGCTTGCGGCAGGACTGCTGACGGCCGGCTGCGGGGCGGCGCAGGCTGCCCGGTCGGAGCGGTGGTCCTGGCAGGGAGCCCATGCCCGGGTGATGCCGGAGGGCGACCTGGAATGGGCGCCCGAGCCGTTCGT
>CAYUDW010000035.1:7089-21490 GCA_964442595.1 uncultured candidatus Brocadiaceae bacterium | reverse complement strand
CGACGCATCCCATGATGCCGTGGGAGAACACCCTGGCGATGATCGACGAGTGGCGTAAGCTCAGATGAAGTCTCCTGACCAGGGGCATTCCATGGGGAACCACACGTTGCTGTTCATGCTCGGAGATATGGCCGTTGCGGATGCCGTGACGGACGAGGTGCTTGTCCTTCTTCTCCAGGGAGGTGCGGATCGGCATGGAGCTGGTGAAGGACTGGTGCGATGAGTTCGGCCTGGAATGCGAGGGCCTTTAACCCGTAATCCGCCAGCATCGGGGAGGAGAGAATGCGTGCCGCACTTATCTGCGCCGTGCTGATGGTTGTCTCGGTTGGCGGCGGAGGGATCAAGCCGCGTCTCCTGTTCGACTTCGAAGGGGATGTGGCCCTGCACGGTCGCATCGAGATGCAGGGAGCGAACGCTACGGTCCAGGAGCAGGACGGCGGCGCCGCGCTGCGGATCGAGTTCGGCCACGAACAGGCGTGGCCGGGTGTCCGACTGCTCCCGCAGGCCGAGAAGTGGGATTTGTCCGCCTTCGACCGGGTCGAGATGGACGTCAGGAACGCCGGCGAGGGCCAGGTGCGCGTGCTGTGCCGCGTGGACAACCCCGGGGCCGATGGCCGGGACCACTGTAACACCGACGGCGTGACCCTCGAACCGGGGCAGGCACGCACCCTCAGCGTCGTCTTCGGCAGGTCGTGGGGCGGGGCGGGCTTCCCCATCGACCCGGGCAACGTCGTCGGCCTTCTCATCTTCGTCGACCGGCCGAAGCAGGACCAGGTGATCATGGTGGACAACATACGGGCCGCGGGCTCTCTGGCCGAGCTGCCCGACTGGCTGGGCCTGCGCCCGCCCGTCCCCGGCGATTGGAAGCTGACGCTGAGCGAGGAGTTCAACGGAGATGGGCTCAACACCGACCTCTGGAACACCCGCCTGAACTGGGACGGCCCGCTCGACTCCGCGCTGCAGGCTTACACCCGGCGCCGGGTGAGCGTCGAGGACGGCCTGCTGAAGATCGACGCCGTGAAAGGGACCACGCACCAGTGGGACGCCCCCGACCTGCCCGCCCGGCCCTACTCCAGCGGCATCATCACCACCTACGATAAGTTCACCCAGCGCTACGGCTACTTCGAGGCACGCATCAAGCTCCCCACCGCGCGCGGGCTCTGGCCGGCGTGGTGGATGATGCCCGACCGCGGGCCCGAGGCCGGCATATGGTGGAAGCGCGCCAGCACCGGCGGCGGCGCCAACGAGGTAGACATCATGGAATACCTCACCGAATGGGGGCCGGGCCGCTACAACGTCGCCACGCACTGGGACGGCTACGGCGAAGACCACAAGAGCTGGGGTGACTCCCACCTGACATTCCAGCGCACCACCGACGGCTACCACGCCTTCGGGGTCCTGTGGGAGCCGGGACGGATGACCTTCTACTGCGACGGCGAGGAGAAGGTCACCTGGGAAGGCGACGACGTCTCCGACGTGCCCTGCTACCTGAAGCTTTGCGTGCAGATGGGCGGCTGGGCCACCAAGAACGTGGACGACGAAGCCCTGCCGGACGCCACACTCGTCGACTACGTGCGGGTCTGGCAACGGGCGGATTGGGAGTGACTACCATGGGAGCAGGACACGTCGGCGTTGGCGCCGCGCTGGCCGTTGCCGCTGGCCTTTGCTCGCTCGTGAGCGCGGGCCCGGAGGCCAGGGACGTCTCAATAGTCTCCTACAACATGATGCACTTCCAGGGCGTCAGGCCGGAGCGTGAGCCGCGCTGGAACGTCTGGGCGGACACCGAATGGTATCCCAACCCGAACAAGTCCGGCTACTTCGAGTTCTTCACCGAGGTGTTCCGGTCGCTGGACGCGGACATCATCGCCCTTCAGGAGAGCGTGGTTCCCCAACACGACGCGGCGGACGACGAATACGGCGGTCACGGCGAAATGCGCACCGTGCCGGAGCTAGCCCGACGATTGAACATGCACTATTTCATACAGGAGAGGAGCCGGTTCCACGGGTTCGCCGTGCTGTCCCGGTTCCCCATCGTTGATGGCAAGGACTTCTCGCACGGCGGGACGCCCGGCGTCGGCATCATACGGGTGACGGTCCGGCTGGACGACGGCACGCTCCTGCACGTCTACGACACGCACCTTCACTGGCGCGATCCGTCCATCCGCGCGCAGGAATTGCCCTACAACCAGAAGGTGATCGCGGACGAGGACCTGGCTCCCCACCTCTACGTGGGCGACTTCAACATCCGCCCGACCGACAGCCCAGAGCTGGACATCCTGCGCGAGAACGGTTACGAGGGGTTCGGGCACGGGGTGGACTACGTCTGGGTCAGAAGGGGGGCGGCGTGCGGATCGTGGCCTTCGCCCCCGTGGAGAACGAGCACACTTCGCCCGCCCTGAGCGGGGGGCAGGCCGTGGGCTCCGACCACATGCCCGTAAAGGCTATCCTCCGGCTGGGCGGCGGGCCGATCACGATGGACGAACGCCTGGCGGCCCTGCGCAAGATCGTGGGGCTGGCGGACGTGGCGGACGAGTCGGGCGATGCGAAGCACCAACACCTGCGGGGGATCTACAGGAGGTACGAGCGGCTCCTGCGCGACGCGTACGGGGGCGAGTAGCGGGCGCGGCACGGGCCGAAGAAACGGCCCTTTGGAACCTGTGGCGCCGGGGGGCGCCCTGTAGACTCAGGTATCGTTCAGGACACCTCAGAAGACCGACCGGGGGACATCTTCGGGCCTCGGATGCCTGCGTTTAGTCCTTGAGTTCGTCCTCACAAACGCAGGGAGCACGCTTGAGGATGTCAGGGGGTACCTCCCTGAGCTGCAAGGCCTGGGTTCGGTGATCACGCGAAGCGGTGTGCCAATGATCTTCGCAGTAGTAGGCTTCACCCGTATCGGAGATCGTGGCGAAGGTGGCCCGCCGCCTGCATTCGCCCGTCCCGTAACGAGAACAGGGGACTACCTCTTGCCAGTCATCACGCAACGGTGTCACACCGATCATTAGCTGGTGATGTGTGAAGATTTGGATGCTCGCTATCCTGAAGCGCCCGCTCCTCCCGTCAGGCAACTCCAGCCTGTAATGATCGGAGATTTCGATCAGGGATGGATCGGAAGCATACAGCTTGCCGGTCCAGTCGTCACCAGGCCCACATGACACCTCGCAGTCAGCGTTCATGTCTACTGTTTCCCCGAACTGGCTGACGGTGCACTTCTGCCGGCTCATCCCGACCTCCTTCTCAGTGCAAGAATCGCACAGCAGTATCGCCAACGGCCCTGCTGCAGTCGGTGTTGAGGTACTCGCCCCCAAAGCGCAGAGCGCCCTGTAAACTCAGGTATCGTTCAGGACAACTCAAGCATCCTTCAGGACAGTTCAGGACACGTCAGTCCACCTCACCTTGCTCCCACAGGGACCGCTCGTATGGCGAATAGACAGAATGCACATTGTTCGTGACCTCGTGGGCGATATACCGCGCGAACGCATCGGGGCCGTCGCGGGCCAGCATTTCCAGGCCGCGCCGTACCTGCCGGGGATGCAGCTCCCTCACGTTCGCTGCATCCAGCATCGCTTCCGGGGCGTTCGGATGGTCCGCGAGCGCGGCCCTGATCTGGTTTAGCTTCGCGCAGAATGTCCTCTTTCGAGCCGAGTCATCGCTGCTCCACGGGCATTGGCTCACGTAACGGTCGTAGTACTCCTTGTCACCGGGCGTGGGCGGCCGCTTGCGCGGATTGATGAAGTACGAAGCCATTCCCTGAAACAGCTTTCGGACCGACTTGGTCGGCTCCATCATAGTGCCTGTCGGATGGTGGCTCGGTGGCGCCCCACGCAGCATAGAAACCTCCGAGGCGATCCACCTTTCCACCTCGTCTGGCTTCTCGAACTTATCCGCGTTCGCTACCCAGAGGTCTTCCAGACAGCGCGTCCACGGGTCCAGGAACATGGCGTTCCCGCGCTTGCGCAGATACGCCGTCATCCGCACCAGCAGATTCTTCTCCTGCGGATTGAAGTCGGCTTCCCGCGTTTGCGGCCCGCCCTCCTGATACCGGATCGGGTTCGGCGGCCCGTGATAGAGCTGCGGCTGGAACACAGTTTCGGGCTCCCAACCGCTGTTCTTCACGCCCCACGTCTGCGTGTCCAGGAACGCCCGCGTGGCGTCTTCGCCCTGACTCTCATAGATGGTGAGCGCGTGACGCAGCGCTTCCGGCGGCGCGTCCGGGATCGCGTTCTTCTCTGCGCCCTCGTAGTACCATCGCAGGAAGCGCTCCCAGCGGACTTGGGGCTTCAGCTTGTTGCCCAGGTCCCGCAAGGCCTCCGCCATCCGCATCTCAGCGGCCGTGATGTCCGCCGGCGCTTTGGGACCCCCTCTCGGCAGACGGGACGCAACCTGGTCGTTGACCCTCCGCAACGCCACTTCGTCCAGGGCGATGCGCCTGTAATTCTCTTCGCCTACACGCTCCGCCACTTCGTCCATTTGCTCCTTGACCCACCAGTCGCGGTTGCGCCGCGCGGCTATGGCCTGCGAGCCCGCCTCAAAGAACGGCACGCCCGTCTTGTCGTCCATCTCCGCAAAGACGTACCGCGCGTCCAGCGGCTGGTGCGGTTCACCCCCGGGTGCGTGGGGCATACTTGATCTGATACCCATTCCTGTAGGCACCTCCAGGCTCACCCCCAAGTGCGTGCGGAGTACTTCAGACGCGCATCTTCATTAATGGGATCGTCAAGGTCGACGCCGGGCACCGCATTGCGCGACTGTTTACCGAGCGCGGCTGCTTGCCGATCCAGGACTTGCAGCGACCTCGGGCCCGCCTTTCACCCCAGCGTGCAGGCTTCGTTCACCAGGTCCATGTAGTACTTGAAGCTCTCGAACGGCACGTCCGGCGGGACGGCGTGATCCACGAAGGGGGAGTAGCCCCCTTGCTCCGCAAGCTGCGGCACCTTCGACATGACCTCCCGCTCGATCTCGGCCTTCGCGCAGCCCTCGCGCAGGGCGCGCTTGTCGATGTTCCCCAGCAGCAGCACGTCCTCGCCGTACTGCTCGCGATACTTGAGCGCGTCGCAGTCCGCCGCCACCTCCAGCGGATAGATCAGGTTCACGTTCGCTTCCAGCCAGAGGGGGACCAGCTCGTCCACGTTGCCGTCGCAGTCCACCATGATGATGTCGATGCCGCGCTCGTTCAGCACGCGCGTGACGCGCTTGAGCGGCTCCATCATGAAGTCGCGGAACAGCTTCGGCGAGATGAGGGAGCCGGTCTTCATGGCCATGTCTTCCCAGAGCTGGCCGTAGTCGATGTCCGGTATCTCGTCGAGCGCCCGGTCCATCAGGCGGAGCATGAAGTCGGCGACGTACTCCGTCATCTCGTGCACCAGGTCCGGGCAGTCGTAGTACCAGAGGGCCAGGTGCTCCATGCCGACCCAGTTGCGGATCCATCCGTAGTAAGAGCCGATGTGGATGCCGAGCGGGAAGTCGCGCTCGGCGTAGCAGCGCTTCAGGTAGTCCCAGTACTCGGGATAGCGGTTGGGGGCGTCGGGGTCGAGGCGCCGCTTCCACCTTTCCCACGTCTCGCGGTCGCGCACGGGGAAGCGGATCCACTGCGGCATGCCGGCCTCGCGGTCCGTCCAGCGCCTGGCGCGCCCGCCGAATTCGTCCTCGATGATGCACCACTCGGCGGTCTGCTCGACGACTTTCGTCTCCAGCGGCGGGTAGATGCCGGCGTTCAGGGGGATCGTCTCGCACCGGTCGAAGCCGAAGTAGGTGTTGAAGTGCACGTCCCAGGGCATGCCCTCGCGCAGCCAGCGCTGGCGCGTGTCGTTGAAGGTCCACTGGGGCATCATGAAGACGCGGTCGGGCCGGCCGTACTCGAAGGTCGCGTGGAAACGCTCGCGCGCCGTCATGCGTCCGTCATCGCTTCTGGCCATGCTCATCTTCCTCCGAGAATTGCCGCTCCGGCCGACGCGGCGGTGTCCCCTAGCCGCTGGCGCCGTTCCAGCAGTGCGTGCACAGGTCGCACTGCGGCAGGCCGATGGCCTCGTACATCTCGTCCAGTGTAAGGTAGATCAGGCTGGTGGCGTTCAGGTCTTCGCGGATCCACTCGACCATCCGGCTGCACTGGTCGCTCGCCGGGTCCAGGTAAGCAGTCACGTCTTCAAGGTCTGTGCCTTCGAGCGCACGGATGGCGCGGCGGGCCGCCAGCTCGTGGATCGAACGCGTCGACAGGTTGTAGATGCAAGGGAACATCAGCGGCGGGCAGGCCACGCGGACGTGCACCTCGGCGGCGCCGGCATTCCAGAGCTTCTGGATGGTCAGGTTCCTGAGCTGCGTGCCGCGCACGATCGAGTCCTCGCAGACCACCAGGCGGTTGCCGCGCGTGATGTCCTCGATCGGGATGAGCTTCATCTTGGCGATGTGGTCGCGCACCTCCTGGGAGGGGGGCGTGTAGCTGCGGCCGTAGCCGGCCGAGTACTTCACCAGGGGCCGGCGGAACGGGCGCCCGCTCTCCATCGCGTAGCCGATGGCGTGGCCGGTGCCGCTGTCCGGTACGCCCGAGACGAGATCGACCTCGACCGAGTCCTTGCGCGACAGCGCCTGGCCGCAGTGCTCGCGGACGGTCTCCACCGAGACGCCCTCGTAGGCCGAGGCCGGATAGCCGGTGTAGATCCACAGGAAAGCGCATGTTTTTTTGGCGCCGGTCGGGGCGGCGGCTGTCTTGAGGCCCGAGCTGTCGAAGAACGCGATCTCGCCGGGCCGGAGGTACTTCGTGACCTTCAGCTCCAGGTTGGGGAAGGCGCAGGTCTCGCTGGCCGCGGCGACCGTCCCCTCGCGCGTTCCGATGGCAAGCGGCAGCCGGCAATGGGGGTCGCCCGCGGCGTAGATGCCCTCCCGAGTCATCAGCAGCAGCGACACCGAGCCCTGCATACGCTCGAACACGCGCTCGATGCCGGTGACGATATTCTCGCTCTGGGCGATCATCTTGGCGACCAGCTCGGTCTGATTGAGCCGGCCTTCCTGGATTTCGTTGAACGTGATGCCCTGTTGGATCAGCTCCCGGCCCAGCTCGTCGCGGTTGGTGATCAGGCCGGCCGTGACGATCGTGCAGACCCCGAAGCGGCTTTCGACGATGATGGGCTGGGGGTCGGAGTCGCTGACGACGCCGACGCCCATCCCGCCGGCGTAGCTGCGATAGAAGCCGTCCAGGAGGTTCTTGAATTGCCCGTGCTCTATGCGGTGGATCTCGCGGTGCACCTGGCCGTTCTGTATGGCCAGCCCGCCGAACTCCGTGCCCAGGTGCGAATGGTAGTCGGTCCCGTAAAAAAGATCGTCCATGCAGTTCGACTGCGACACCACCCCGAAGATACCGCTCATTCGACCCTCCCGCTGCCGCTCGGATTGGAACTCCAACACCCCGACCAGGATACTACCAGAAGCAAGTGTAGATTGACAGGAGCACGGGGCGGGCAGCCGCTTTGGCGCTGGGGACCCTCGTTTGGGCCAGCTTTGAGTCGGCGTGGGCGGCCTGATGCGGGAAAATGGCGCCTGGAAACGCCTCAGAATTTGTGAAGGGGTAAATCGGAATAATGCCTATTGTGCCAAGAGGGAGATTGGACTACACTATTGGTCATTTCGGGGAGGCCGCGACCCCTCTGCGGTGATGGTGTGCGCATTTTGGGAGTCCCTGCCGAGATGTCCTCCCCGGGATGCTGGGACAGGACCTATTTCGCACTTGCGGCTGCGCCGGGCGACCCTCCACGCCGGGCAAGGGGTAAGATTATGGCTGCGCAGGACGTGTCGCGTGGGCCGGAGGCCGGATCGAGGGGACGCGCCCTTCACCTGGAAGCTCTGGAGCCGCGTATACTGCTCTCTGGTCATCCGGGTTCTTCCGGTGGGATCGCTCCCGAAGAGCTCCTATCGGCGCAAGACAATGACCTGCTCTTCTTCGGGCCGTTCGCGGTCGGGGAGGACACAGCCGGCGGAGTTGAGGAGCAACACACGACGCCGACGCTGCAGGCAGAGGTATCAGGCATCGTCCAGTCAGATCTGGTTGTCGAGGAGGCGCAGCATTCGCCTGTGCTGGCTTCGGGGCCCACCGTCGCTGACGACTTGTGGGCACATCCAGCGAAGCCCATTGGCTTCCGTCCCCATGTGACTGCACCGCTCAGCCCTGAAGAGGAGAGCACCACAGTTGGGGCAGGGACTAGGGGTACAGGCACGACGTACCTCGGCTGGGACCCTGACCCTGATTACTTCCTGCAGGATGGGTACGCCGTAAATCTCTCGTGGGACGTGGCGAGTGCGCCGGAGAACGCGACAGTGACCTCGATCGACTACTGGCTCTGGATCGGTGAGGAGGATGCCGGGCAGACCGATTTCTGGTGCATGGATTACATCATCGCGATGTCCTCGGCGGTGCACGGAGAGGATTGGAGCTACTTCCGTGCCTGGGACAATGACGGATTTGCGACGGACCAAGGTTACGATGACGATACGGCGAACGATTACGACATTGATCTGAGCGGCCGCACGACGAACGCTTTCAATGGCGAGACAGTCAACCAGCGATGGTACTGGTACTTCGGGGACTACTATCTGGAGGGCGACGGGGAGATCGCCTACGTGGAGTTCTGGATTCATTATCAGTACGACGAAGGGCAGCCCGACCTGACGGTGCCCGCGGCTCGATGGCAGGCGTCGTCTGTGAGCGAAGGAGACGCCTTCTGGGTCGAGGTCGACGTCAGCAACGGCGGCGATACGACGGCCGATCCGAGCTACGTGAATGCCTGGCTGTCTACGGATGACGATTTCGACACCTCGGACGACTACGATCTGGGCACTCAGTACGTCGACGCCCTGGCGGCAGGGGGAACGAGCACCGAGCGCTGGGACATTGCGTCGTTTCCCGATCTTGGCTCGGGCAGCTACAGCGTCTGGGTCGTGGCGGAAGCCGACTACTACAACGACGTCGCCGAGTCGAACGAGAACAACGTGTTCAAGTCCACGACGTCGTTCACGGGTACTGATGCGCCTTTCCCGGATCTGACTGTGCCAGCCGCTCGATGGCAATCGGCTTCAGTGATTGAAGGAGACTCCTTCTGGATCGAATGCGACGTGAGCAACGATGGGGCGGTGGCGGCCGGGGCGAGCTACGTGAATGCGTGGCTCTCTACGGACAATGATTTCGATACCTCCGACGACTACGATCTGGGGATGCAGTCCGTAGGGGCGTTGAGCCCGGGGGCAACCAGCACCGAACACTGGGACATCGCCTCGTTTCCTGATATCGGCTCAGGGAGCTACAGCGTCTGGGTAGTGTTCGAGGCAGACTGCGCGGACGATGTTGTCGAGTCCGATGAGAGCAACGTGTTCAAGGCGACCTCTAGTTTCACAGCTTCGGGCGGGCCCTCTGGCTGGGTGGTGGCGTACTACCTGTCGCACGGGAACAACCTGGACGCGTACCAAGCTGCCAAGTTCGCTTCCGTCGCCTTAGGCGCTGCGGGATCCGCCGTCCAGCCGATCGTGCTGTACGACTTCCTGGACAGCACCCAGGATGCTGTGTTCGAGATTAGCGCCGGCCTGACCGATCCCGGCGACTACACCCGCAACGTCAACATGTGGTGGACGAGCGACGTTGGCCTGGGCTCCGAGGCGAGCATGGGTGACGATGCCACCCTCTCGGGCTTCATGAACTGGGTGGTGGACCAGTATCCCTCCGAGGATTACGCCCTGGTGCTGTTCGACCACGGAGACGGCTGGAAGTCAGTGTCCGCTCTGTCTCGTGACTCGGAAGCGGCTCCTCTCGGCGTTTGCTGGGACGGCACTGACTACCTGACCACTGCAGAACTTGGCGCGGCTTTTGCCGCCATTGACCTGCATAGAGGCAGCGACATCGAAGTAACGCACTTTGACGCCTGTCTGATGCAGATGATGGAAGTTGGGTATGAGATTCGTGAGCATACTGACTACATGGTCGGGAACATGAACTTGGGTTGGGCAACTGGCCCGACTTACGAGGAGAACTACCTGCTGGACATCACTGTTGCGACAACGGCCGAAGAGCTCGCTGTCGACATCGCGACCGAGTACCACACACTCCTTGCGAATTGGCCCCCCTCTGCGCCGGGCACAGACCCCCTTGGGCATGCTGTCAGCGTGCTTAACATGGCGGAAATGGGTGCCGTGTGCGGGTATCTCGACGACCTGGTTACGTCCCTAGGAGAGGCCATCGCCACGCCGGTCGATCCGACCGACGTGGACCATTTCGCCGAGGTCAGAACCGCTCGCGCCAACACGCAGAAATACGACGAAGATGGGGACCTCGGTCAGGACATTCACGACGCCTACGTCGACCTGAAGCACTTCGCTCAGCGCCTCCAGGTTGACGTGACCGGCTCGGACACCGGGGCAGTGAACCTCAGGGCGGCTGCCCAGGCCCTCGAGACGGCCATGGACTCCGATTTCGTCGTCTACGTTGCTCACACTGACGCCAGTGGATTCGCATTCCCCAACGCGCTGGGGCCGAGCATCTATCTGCCAGAGGATGAGTCCCATGGCTCGCTGCAGTACTACAACGAGGGGATCCTCGATTTCTGTAACGGTACTTGGGACGAGTTCCTGGATGCATATCTGCCAGCAGACCTTACGGCCCCGCAGGCTTGGTGGCAATCAACAGAGATAACCGAAGGGGAGCCATTCTGGATCCGCTTCAAAGTGGAGAATCGTGGCAGCACGGGAGCCGGCTCGAGCGACGTGCGGGCGTACCTGTCTACTGACAACGACTTGGACACGTCGGACGATTACGCACTGGCCGTACAGGCCGTAGGCGCTCTCTCCTCCGGGGCAAGCCAGGAGATCCAGTGGGACTTCACTATGCCGGACCTGGGCTCCGGCAGTTACACGGTCTGGCTCCTTGCGGAGGTGGACTACTACGACGCCGTCACGGAGTACTACGAAGATAACACGTGGAAGATCTTCGATGGATTCACGGCCAATGACGGCGAGCCGGGTCCCACGCAATGGACGTTCATGGTCTACCTGGCGGCGGACAACAACCTCGAAGATGCAGGCATTGACGACTTCCTCGAGATGGCATCTGTAGGCTCAAACGGTGACATGAACATCGTTGTGCAGTTCGACCGGATAGCAGGCTACAGCACGCTGTACGACGATTGGACGGACACCCGGCGCGGGCTCATCATGTTCGGCGACGAGCCAGACCTGAACTGGGGAACCAGCATCGGCGAGGTCAACATGGGGGATCCCAACACGCTGAGTGATTTCGCCGATTGGGCCATCAGCGCCTACCCGGCCGAGAGCTACGCCCTGATCCTCTGGGACCACGGCGGAGGATGGCGAGGCTCCTCGCCTTCTAAGGATGCCTGCTGGGACGACACCGACGGCTCCGACTACCTGGAGAATCGGGAGGTGGGCAGCGCCCTGGCCGCAGTGCCGGAGAACATGGACCTGTTCGGCTACGACTGCTGCCTGATGGGCATGCTGGAGGTGGCGCACGAGGTAAGGAACGAAGCGTCGGTCCTGGTCGCTTCCGAGCAAACCGAACCGTGGGACGGCTGGCCGTACGACACGATACTGGCCGACCTGGCCGTCAGCCCGATGTGGACCGCCGCCGAACTGGCCGCCGACGTTGTGGTTCGCTACGGCGAGTCCTACGGCGGGGCCGAGACGCTGTCGGCAGTCGACCTGAGCGTGGTCGGCGGTAGCTATCCGAACGGCTTGTCGGCAGCCGTTAGCGAACTGGCGTCCACAACCGTCACCGACGCTACGCAGGCTGACTACGACCTGCTCGAGAGCCACCGGACGAACTCCGCTTACTTCTATTCGAGCGACTACCGCGACCTCGGCACGTTTCTTGCCAATGCGGCCGGCGACGGCAGCCTGACCTCCAGCATAAGCGCGGCCGCGCAGACAGCCCTGGACGCCTATAACGCTGCCGTGATCCAAAACCACTCCGGCCCAACGGAGGGCGCCACCGGGCTGTCCATCTACTTCCAGGCGTCCGGGAACGCGCCTGATCCAGACTATAACAACTCGATCATCAGCTTTGCGGCGGACACGCAGTGGGACGAGTTTCTGAGCTGGTGGGAAGCGGGCGTCGGCGCGGACCTGGAGGGCATTGAGTTCTCAGTTGATCCCGGCCAGATGCTGGGCACCAACTCGACGAACGTGACGTTCTGCATCTGCAATTCGGGCAACGAGAACGCCGGCGCCTTCGACGTCGAGTTTTTCTGGTCGGACGATACGGATTTCGCAAATGGGGAGGAGATCGCCGCCGGCCTCGACCCCAGCGACCCCAACTACGATCCGGCCAATCCCAATGCGTACCACGTTACGGGCGGCCTGTCTGCCGGCGGCGACCTGGCGGACACCATCGTCATATCGGTCCCCCGTGTGGACCCCCTGGCTACCGACGGGATCTATTACCTGGGCATGCGGCTGGACGAATCGGACGCCGTCTCGGAGTCCGACGAGGCGAACAACCACAGCCGGGGCCTGGGGCTGGACATGGCCCGGGTCAACTGGATGCAGGCTATCTACGTGGCGGACTTCGAGGACTCGGAGGGTGAGTACGAGGACGAGGGCTTCACCTACGTGGCCGATCCGGACGCTGCGGGCACCAACCTGTGGCACGCCACCTCCAATCGCGGCACGGGCGCCCACAGCGGGCCCCACTCCCAGTACTACGGGCTGGAAGACGTCTGGCATTACGACACCGGCGCCCGTAACGCCGGCTACATCGTGTCCCCGCCGATCTCCCTGTCTGGTGTGGGGACGCCCGTCGTTCTGAGTTTCGAGTACTTCCTGGCGACCGAAGGCCTGGCGCCCAGCTATGACGTGGCCACGGTTGAGGTCTCCGACGACGGGGGCGTCACCTGGAGCGCAGTGGCTGACAATGCGAGCGGCGGCGGGCTGGCTGATCCCACATCCGACTGGACCACGTGGCAGGGCTGCATCTCCGCATATGCCGGCTCGGAGATCTCCGTACGGTTCAATTTCGACACCGAGGACGGTCTCGACAACTACTTCGAGGGCTGGTACGTAGACGACGTGACGATCCTCGCCTCCGCCCCGACGTTGGGGTTCCAGGAGCCGACCATCGGGCTGGAGTTGCTCGGCGTGCCTGCCGAGTTGACGGCGAGGGAGGATGAGGCCTTCACCTACGACTTCGACACGCCCATCGAGGCGGCCGGGGGCTCCGTGAGCTACTTGCTGCTGGACGCCCCCGTGTGGCTGGGGATGGAGAATCCCGGTGCGGGCGTGATCTCGGGAGTGCCGACCAACGCCCGGGTGGGCGACTTCGAAGTGACGTTGCGGACGGCGAAGCCCAGCGGCACTTACGTGGATCATGCCTTGGCGCTTCGCGTGCTGAACGCGGCTCCGACGATCACCTCAGAGCCGCCGGCGCTGACGGTCGTGGCAGGCGTTCCCTACGCATACCAGGTGACGTCGGACGACGATCCGACGACGACTTATGCCCTGCTTGACGGGCCACCTGAACTGGGCATCGACCCCGGCCGCGGCCTGATCGCGGGGACGTTCGACGGCTCCGCCGCAGGCGAGCACCTCGTGCGAGTCCAGGTCGACGACGGCCATGGGGGGACGGACGTGCAGGCGTTCACTTTGACCGTGCTCGGCACGGATCCCTCCTTCGTGCAGCCGCCTGCGCAGCTGACGGCGACCGAGGACGAAGCGTTCACGTACGATTTCGACACGGACGACGAAGGCGGCACTGGCGTGACCTACGCGCTGATTGGCGCCCCCGGGTGGCTCTCGGTGCAGGACGAGTCGGCGGGCATCATCGCCGGCATCCCGGCGGATGGGGACGTCGGTCAGTTCCAGGTGACGATCCGGGCGGAGGACGGCTACGGCGGCAGGGCGGAGCACACCTTCACGCTGAGCGTGGTGAACGTCCCGCCGCGGTTCCTGGATCCGCCGACGGAGCTTACGGCGGTCCAGCGCCGGCCGTTCCGGTTCGATTTTCAGACGGACGACGAACTCCCGGGCGGCGGCGTGAGATACGAGTTGGCTGAAGGACCTTCGTGGCTGAGGATGGCGAACCGGTCGAGGGGCCTCGTGCTGGGCGTGCCGCGGGGCGCTGCCGGGAAGTACCCGGTGACCGTTGTCGCCCAGGACAGCCACGGCGCGGCGGCGGAACACACCTTCAGCCTGACGGTCCAGCAAGTGGAGACTTGGTGGCCGCCCCGCCCCACGAGGCCCGTGCCTGGTCCGCCATCCACTGGCCAGCTATCCGCCGGTGACCAGGGCCGAACCGGCGCTCTCCAGCCCGACGTACGGACCGTCCTGCAGCCAGGGACGACTGCGGGCGCGGTCTTCGGCGTCGAGGACGAGGTCGGCAGTCTGGCCCGGGATCGCAGCCTTTGGTGGTTGGATGGGCTGC
>CAYUDW010000035.1:0-6989 GCA_964442595.1 uncultured candidatus Brocadiaceae bacterium | reverse complement strand
TGGTGGTTGGATGGGCTGCCGGTTGGCATGCAGGCGGTGCGCGAGGGGCTGGGGAATATTCGGCCCCGGAGCGGCTCCCTGGCGAGCGTGAACGTGGCCCCGCTTGACAGCGGCGTCATCCCTGCGACTGCGGAGGCGATCCGGAGAACTGGTCTCGCAGATCAGCCGTGGGCCTGGGACGCGGCCCGGTAGAAGGCCCCAACGGACGTCTGGGCTGCAGAGAAGGGCGCCAGGCCCGGTCTCGGCGGGTCAGACAAATGGAAGGCCGAACTCAGAAAAAAACGCCTTGCGGGCTTCGGGCGTTGGCATTATACTGCAATTGGCACAAACTTGGGATGAGTGTATGCCAACTCCGCCTGGATGCACGACGGGCGGTGGATGGATTCTTGTGCGCCGTTTCGGGAGAGCGGTGATGAGGTTGTCGGCCATATTGGTGATCGTCTTCGCCGTTTTCACCTCAGCGGTGTCGGCGGACTCCCTGCTCATAGATTCGCCGCCCGAACTGGAGGTGCAGCAGGCCCTCGCCGGCGGCCTTCTGGATGTGCAGGAGCCGGTGGGCGGGACGGAGCTGGATGGGAACGGCAGCCCGCCGGCCAGCTATAGCCTGCGTCCGGACTACGTGTCTTCGGTCAAAGACCAGGGGGCCTGTGGTTCGTGCTGGGCGTTCGCCACCTATGGCTCGTTTGAGAGCAGCATCCTGAAATCGGGCGGTTCCGAAGCCGATCTATCCGAGAACCACCTGAAGAACTATCACGGTTTCGATCCCGGGCCCTGCGACGGCGGCAACATATACATGAGCATGGCCTACCTGGCGCGACTGGACGGGCCCGTCAGTGAAGCCGATGACCCCTATAACGACTACGACGATCGCCCCTCCCCGGGCGGCCCCAGGCAGTATCTGCTGCATGATGCGCCCGTGTTCGACACCACGACCGAGATCAAGAACGCCCTGATGAACTACGGCGGGCTCTATACCTCCATGCGCTGGGAGAACGGTAGCTACGACGATACGGAGTACACCTACCGGTACACAGGCAGCGGCGGCTCGAACCACGGCGTGACGATCGTGGGCTGGGACGACGGCAAGACAGTCAGCGGCGCCTCGTCGCCGGGTGCCTGGGAAATCAAGAACAGCTGGGGCACGGGGCTCTGGCAAGGGGAGTATGCCAACGACGACGGTTACTTCTGGGTCTCCTACGAGGACACCGTGGGGTGCAGCTATGGGGCTTCGTTCCAGCCGGCAGCCGTAGACCAGGTGGTCGGCGTCTACCAGCATGACGACTACGGATACGTCGGGTCGATCAACTGCGACTATGCCCTGAACGTCTTCCAGACGACGGACGCCGGCTATCTGGGCGCCGTGAGCTTCTACACGACGGTGGACGACGCGAGCTACGACCTGCGCATATACGACCATTTCACGGACAGCGCGCCTTCTGACCTGCTGGCACAGGTGACAGGCACGATGGACACCTGGGGCTACCACGTCGTCGACCTCCCCAGGGAGGACTGGGTCAGCCTGGGAGCCAGCGACGACTTCGCCGTCTATCTCTATCTCAGCAACGGCGGAGACTACCCCCAGGCGATAGAATGCTGGGCCCTGACCGGAAGCGGCGATCCCTACAGCACGGGCTGCACGTCCGACTGGGATGAGAGCTTCTTCAGCGTCGACGGCACGAACTGGTGGGACCTCCACAGCCAGGATGACGGCACCTGGAACTTCTCCATCAAGGCCTACATGACGACTCCCGAGCCCGTGGGCCTGTCTCTGATCGCACTGGGCGTCGGCGCGTTTGTGGCGTGGAGCTCCCGCAGGAAACGGAACGCAGCCGAGGCCGGTTGCTGATGACGCCATCGGGTTCGGTCGGCCGCACTGTCTGCCCTCCCGTCAGAAAGCCTGGTTCGAGTCTTCGCGGGCTCTGCCCATCGCCTAAGTCCCTCCGGTTGGCCGTCCGGCAAGTTGGCACCCTCAGGGGGCGGGTGCACTGTTCCGCGTAAGTTCCGGAGCTCCCGAGCATGGCGCTCGAGTGAGATCGCACCAGTCCGGAGGTCGCAGAAGTGGAGTTCAGGGAACCGTTGCTGATGCGAGTTGCAGTGGCGCTCGGGCGCGTCGTCGGGCCTGCCCTCCGCCTGCTCGCCCACGTGATCCTGCTCCCCGTGGACCTGCTGTTCCTGGCTTTCGACGCGCTGCTGGTCAACCTGAGGAAGACGGGCCTGTTCGCCAACGATTGCCGCGGCCCCTTTGGCTCTCCCGGCAGCCCCTGTCCGCCGGTTCAGAAGTACACTAACCGGTTTCTCTTTCGTTTCGTGTGCCGGGACGTGAGCGCGTCGCCCGAGGGAGGACCCCTCCTGTGCGGCGCCGGGCAGAGCACGAGGATCCATGCCGTGCGCGGTGTCGTGGTGCTGCTGTTGGTGGGGGTCATCGCGGCCGGCGCGGCCTGGGCCGTCGTCACGTTCTGGCCCTCTCTCGAGACGCCCACCCGAGACCCGGCCTCGGTCGCCAGGCTGGTGGCTGAGCGACGGCAACAAGCACGGGCCGCCCTGGACGTCGGCAACTATAGCGAGGCGCTATCGGCCTATCGGGGCGCGCTGGCGCTTCAGCTCGACAACAAGGAGCTGCGGTACGAAGTCGGCCGTTGCTGGGAGGCGCTGGAGGAGCCTGAAGCGGCGATGGCATGCTTCCGGGAGGCGGCCGAAGGGCCAGACGCCCATGCGCCGGCCGTCAACGCCATGGCCCGGCTCTGCTACGAGAGGGGAGACGTCGGCCTGGCCGGCGCCTACGCATCCAGGGCCCTCGAGCTGGGCGCAGATGACGGATCGATCCACGCCATCCTGGCTGACTACCACCTGTGGCTGGGCGACCGGCAGACGGCGGCCCTGCACCTGGACGCGGCAGTCCGGAGGGCACCCGAGCACGACGTGGTCCGCGTGGTCCGGGCGCGGAGCCTGATACTTGAAGGCCGGCTCGACGAGGCTGACGAGCTTCTGCGCTCCATAGGGAAGGAATCGAGCGTCGCGCTCCTTGCCGAGATGCACGGGCTGGACCTGCTCTGGAAGCGGGGGCGGTGGAGCGAGGCGATCGAAGCGATGCGGCAGCTCGCCCGCGAACATCCCAGGCTGGCGGGACCTTCCCTGCTGCTGGTGGATGCGCTCTTCTCGGTGGGCAGACGGCAGGAGGCACTGACCGAGACGAAGGGCCTGGAGGAAAGGTTCCCCGGCTCGCCGGCGGTCGTGTTCAGGCTCGCAGGAATACTGGTCGAGCACGGCGCGGACGGTCGGGCCGTCCAGGTCGCCGAGGATTGCGAGGGTGAGCCCGAGTTCGGTCGGGCTGCGCGCATCCTGGTGGGAAACGTCTACCTGCGCCGGGGCCTTCACGAGCTGGCTCAGAGCTGCGCCCGCCGCGTGCTTGCGGAGGAGATGGACCACGTGCCCGCCCTCGTGCTGTCCGGGCGGGCGGCACTTGCGCGAGGGGATGCCGACGAGGCAGGGCGCCGGGCCGCAGCGGCCCTGAAGCTCGAGCCCCGGAACGCGAGTGCGTGGCAACTGCTGGCCAACGCGCAGACGGCATCCGGCGACACGGCGGCCGCGCTGGAGAGCCTGGCCAGGGCCTGCGAACTGCGACCTGAGGCGGGTGACCTTCGCCAGGCGTACGGCCTCGCGCTCGTAGCAGTCGGCAGGAACGCGCAGGCCCGCGAGGAGCTCCTGAAAGCGGCAGAGCTGCTGCCGATGCCCTATCACGCGTACACGGCCCTGGGCATCCTGGCCCAGCAGGACGGCGACCGGACACAGGCGGAGGAGTACTACGGCAGGGCCCTGCGCGCCGCACCCGAACGGGCCGTCGTGGCGGCCAACAACCTGGCCGACATGCTCCTGGCGCAGGACCGTGATCTGCCCCTGGCGCTGGCCTTCGCGTATCTGGCACATGCTCACGCCCGGGGTGCGCCGCAGGAGGCGGAGGTCGCGGACACTCTCGCCCACGCCCTCATCAAGACCGGCTACCCCGTTCACGCTGCGGCCGCGGCCCGAATGGCGGCCCGCGCGGAGCCGGACGACGCGGAGCGCCAGTTCCGGCTGGGACTCGCCGAAGCCGCCGTCGGCAACACGGAGGCGGCCGTGGCGGCGCTGGCAAGAGCCCGAGCCGAGAGCCCCGATGCGGACTGGGCAGCCTTCGCCGCGCAGCTCGTGGAGAAGCTGAAGAAGGGCGGAGGACAGCCGCCGGAGGCGGGCGGCGCCGGCACCGTGGCTGAATGACGTGGGGTTCAGCCGCCGCCTCCCACCATCGCCCGGAGGCCGAGGACGGCATGAGCGCTGGCGAGACACATGGGCCTTCCGAGGCGGTGGGCCGCGGCGGCCTTGGTCCTCCCCGCTGGGCGGTCGCGTGGGCCTTCCTGGGGCTCCTCATCGTGGCGGACTACGCATGGACCTTCCATGATCTGGTGCGGGGGTGGCTTGCCAAGGACCGCCTGCTGCTGGGTCTGGTGGTGCTGGCGGGGGCCGTCTATCTGGCATGGGACAGGCGGCGGCAGGTGACGCGCGCCTCGATCCGCCCCTCCAAATGGGGCTATGCCTTCATCCTTGGCGCGCTGCTCGTTCTGCTCGTGGGAACGCGGGCCAGGCTCGTGTCGCACGTCATCGACGTTGGCGGCATGAGCAGCGTCTTCCTGCGGGGCGTTTCGCTGGTGATGGTGCTCTGCGGGATGGTGATCGCCTTGGCCGGATGGCAGGCCATGCGCCCCCTGTGGCTGCCGGCGGTGCTGCTGCTGTTCATCTACCCGGAGAACTACTTCACCGCGTACTGGATCCCGTTGCGCTTGCAGACGCTCGCCGCGGTCGTCAGCGAGAAGATCATCGCCGCGCTGGGCAACGTCGTCGTGCGGGAGGGCCACGTGCTGGGCACGGTCGGGTTCACGGCGAACGTGGAGGAGGCATGCAGCGGCATTCGGGCGCTGATGACCGTGGTGCCGGCGGCGTTGTTCATGGGCGGCTGTGCGTTGCGCAAGCTGGGCACCAAGATGGCGCTGGTGATGATCGCCGTGCCGATCACGGTGTTGGCGAACGTCTTCCGCGTCAGCACCACGGTGCTGTTGGGCATCTACGTGGGGGAACGCGCGGCCGATGGCTTCTTTCACTACTTCGCGGGACTGGGGGTGTTTCTGCTGTGCCTCGTCGGGCTGGTGATCGGGCTGAAGGTGCTCGCTCTGGTTGAGGACGCGGAACCGCCGGAGGCGGGCGGTGGGGCGGCTCCATCACCCGAGCGTACCGGAGCCGCCGGCACGGGCGTCCTGAATCCTCTCAGGCGGCCGAGGGCGCTGGCGATCGTGGGGGGCGTTGTGGTTGCGGGCCTGCTCTTCCAGGTGCTTGAGACGCGGCGTCTCCGGGCGGCCGTGCAGAAGTACCCCGCCGACCTGCTGGACGAGCTTCCCTGGAAGGTGGACGGTTGGGAAGGCAGGGACGCGTCCATTCCGGCCGAGGCCCTCCAGGAGATCCGTGCCGAGAGGCAGCCCACGGATTGGCTCTGCCGGCAATACCGGGCGCCGCAAGGGGATCCGCTCGACGTCGTCGCGCTCTACTGGATGGTCGGGGCGGGGACGTTGAACGTGAGGCGAGGGCATTCGGCGGAAGTCTGCCTGCTTTCGCGCGGGATGAAGCAGGTATGGTCCCGCGAGGTCGCGGTGCGCACCGGTTCGGATCTCATTCCGGAGGTGGCGGTCCGCATGGGCAAGTTCTCCGGGCTCGGCGGCAGCGTCCTGGTCACAAGCTGGCAGCAGGCCGGTCCCAGGCCGATCTCCCGGGTGCCCGTGCGGGTGCCGGACGCCACGCCGGGCAAGTTCGCTTTCGGCGTCAAGGCCGTTCTGTGGCCGGGCCGATTCCTGTGCCCCGAACTGCTGGTACAGATCAGCAGCGCTTGCCACGGCGACGAGGAAGACATCGTGCGCCGTCACCGTGATTTCGCCGCCGCCCTCATCCCCCGGGTCGTGGAGAAGCTTCTACTGTGGACCGACGAGGGGGAACGGGCCTGGGCCGACGAGCTCGATCTGCCCCCGGACTCACCTTCCTGAGGGAGTCCAACGCTGCACGCGTCCGCCGCGGGCGTGCTCGATCACGGCGCGGAACGCGATCACGTGCTGGCGGACGAACTGGTGAGCGGTGCTCGCCAGGGGCAAGCGTGCGCCGGCCGCGGATGCCAGCCATCCCGCCCCTGCCGTCAGATAGAAGGCTGCCTGAACTGCCGTCAGCGCGAACCATGGCGGGGAACCCGCCACGGCCGCGCCCCCTGCGGACGCCGCAAGCAGCACGGCCGCCGGTAGTGCCAGATGGAACCGGGCCGTCTTGTGCCAGAACACGATGGCGCGAGCCCACCGGTTGGGGCGGCCCCGGTAGGCCCGGATGGTCTGGAGGGCGCGCAGGATCGTGCGCCTGCGACGCCGGCCCGCGGCCTCTTCTCCTCCGGGGAACGGCGTGCGGACCACCGCCCCCGGCGCGACCACGCATCGGCGGCCCTGGGCCAGAACGGACAGGGACACGGCGAAATCCGTATTGGCGTCGGACGGCAGCTCCTCCAGCAGTTCGCCGCGCATCACGATAAGCTGCCCCGGGGCCGAGACGAGGACGCCCATTCGACCCTCGGCGCGCCGCAGCGCGTTTTCCAGTCGCCAGTAATGGCTTTCAGACCGGGCCGTTGCGCCGGGTCCGAAACGGAAACGCACCTCGCCGCCGACCAGGCCGATTCGTGCGTCAGCCATCTGCGCGACGGCGGCTCGCAGGGCCCCCCCGGCGAACTCTGAATCCGCGTCAGTGAGACACAGCAGCTCCGCCGCTAACCGTCCCGCCTGGCGGGCCCGATTGAGGGCCAGGTTCTTGCCGCGGTTCTTGTCCAGGCGGAAGAGAGAGACGCGACTGTCCGCACTCGCCAGTTCCTCTACCACCTGGTCCGACCCGTCCGTCGATCCGTCGTCTATGACCACCACCCTCAGCCTATCCGCCGGGTA
>CAYUDW010000034.1:20022-21554 GCA_964442595.1 uncultured candidatus Brocadiaceae bacterium | reverse complement strand
TGAGCGCGAGCCCTGATGCCCTGGTGACCCCACGGGGAGTCGAACCCCGGTTGCCGGATCGAAAGTCCGGTGTCCTAGACCGCTGGACGATGGGGCCGAAGGGAAAAAGCTGCCTGCCCCCAATACGATCCCATTATACCGGCCGGACAGGCGGAATCAACCACACGCCCCGGCCAGCTCCGCTACGCCGTCCAGGACGAGGTCCGGCTCGACGGGCAGGGAGTCCAGGTCTTCGCGCGTGGTCACGCCGGTCAGCACGAGCACGCCCTTCAGGCCGGCCCTGCGCGCCATCAGCATGTCCGTCTCCGGCCGGTCTCCGACCATGGCGCACTCAGCAGCCGCCAGCCCGATGATGTCCAGCGCCTCTTTCAGCATGATTTCCGACGGCTTGCCGACGATGGGGTCGACCCGGTGCTGGGTGCACGCCTCGATGGCGGCGATCATGCACGCGGCGTCAGGCAGGTGGTAGTCCGGCATGGGGCACGTGCGGTCCGGGTTGGTGCCGATCAGCTCGGCGCCGTGGATGACGGCCCGATACGCGGTATTGAGCTTCCCGTAATCGAAGGTGCGGTCGAAGGAGACGACCACCACGTCGATCTCGCGGGGGTCTTCGGCGATCCGGAGCCCGTGCGCGAGCAGTTCCTGGATGACGGGCTCCTCGGCCACGGGATAGCATCTGGCGCCCGGGCGGTGCTTCTGGAGGTATCGGGCGAGCACGAGGGGCGAGGTGATCAGCTCGGCCTCGGTGCAGGGGATGCCCAGGCGGTTGAGCTTGGCGACGTATTCCTGGCGGGTTCCGATGGGCTTGTTGCTGACGAAGGCGACCTTCTTGCCCGCGCGGCGCAAGGCTCTCAACGCGTCGTCCGCACCGGGGATGAGGCGCTCGCCCAGGTACAGCGTCCCGTCCAGGTCGAAGATGAAACCTTTGATGCCGTCGACGAACCGGCGCAGCGTCTCCGTGCGCGCGGGGTCCTTGCGATCCAGGTCCTTCATGCGATGCCCTCGAAGTGCCGTGGCTTGCGGTTCTCGAAGAAGGGCTTCAGCGCCCGTCCTGTGTGGGATTCCTTGGCCCGGGTGATGGCCTCGGGCGGGCCGCAAGCCACCACGTAGCCGCCTTCATCGCCCCCTTCCGGGCCCAGGTCCACGAGGTAGTCGGCGTTCTTGACCACCTCCAGGTTATGCTCGATGACGATGAGCGTGTTGCCCATGTCCGCCAGGCCGTGCAGGATGCGCAACAGCTTCTTGACGTCGTCGAAGTGCAGGCCCGTGGTCGGCTCGTCCAGGATGTAAAGCGTCGAGCCGGTCTGGACCTTGGCCAGCTCCCGCGTGAGCTTGATGCGCTGGGCTTCGCCGCCGCTGAGGGTGGGGCTGGGCTGGCCGAGCGTCAGGTAGCCGAGCCCCACGTCACGCAGCGTCCGCAGCTTGCGTTCAATGGAGGGGTAGTTGCGGAAGAACTCCAGGGCTTCCTCGACCGTCATGGCGAGCACGTCCGCGATGTTCCTGCCCCGGATGGTGATCTGGAGCGTCTGCTC
>CAYUDW010000034.1:13891-19922 GCA_964442595.1 uncultured candidatus Brocadiaceae bacterium | reverse complement strand
CGCTCCACCTTTGCGGCGCCCCGGATGGACCGGTGCGCGCCGGGCTTGTCCCGGCTGCTGTAGAGCTTGCGGGCCAGCGCCCGGTAAAGGATGTCGTTGACGAGCGTGCTCTTGCCGCTGCCGCTGACGCCGGTCACGCAGCAGAAGCAGCCAAGGGGGAAGGTCACGTCGATCCGCTTTAGGTTGTGCTGGCGCGCGCCGCGGACGGTCAGCATGCGGCCTTTCTGCGGCTGGCGCAGCCGTTCGGGGATCGGGACCTCGTCCCGCCCCGTCAAGTAGCGCCCGGTCAGGCTGGAATCGACGCCGGCGAGCCCGGCCAGCAGGCCGCTGAAAACGACGGCCCCGCCGTCGCGGCCGGCCCCAGGGCCCAGGTCCAGAACCCAGTCCGCACGGCGGATCGTGGCTTCGTCGTGCTCCACCACCAGGACGGTGTTACCGCCGTCCCGCAGCTTCTCCAGCGAGTCCAGCAGGCGGGCGTTGTCCCGGTGATGGAGGCCGATCGACGGCTCGTCCAGCACGTAGCAGACGCCCGTCAGCCCGCTGCCGATCTGCGTGGCCAGGCGGATGCGCTGGAACTCGCCGCGGCTGAGCGTGTTCGACCGGCGGTCGCACGTCAGGTAGTGCAGGCCCACTTCGAGCATGAAGCGCAGCCGCTGCGAGACCTCCTTGATAATGGGCTCAGCGATCTTCGCCTCGGCTCCCTCGAACGCGAGGTCCTGGAGGAAACCCAGGCAGTCCCGCACGCTGAGCCGGGCCAGCTCGCAGATGTTCAGGTCACCCACCGTGAAGCCCAGGGCCTCGGGTTTGAGCCTTGCCCCGTCGCAGGAGGGGCAGGTGGCCTGGGAGATGTACTTGCGGAGGTGCGCGCCGGCCCCGCGGGGGCTGTCTTCCATTATCTCCCGCAGCGACGGGATGACGGCTTCCCGCGCGGGGATGTCGGTCTTCCCCTCCAGGCCTTCGCCGTGCAGCAGCGCCTTGCGCTTCGCGGCGCTCAGCTTGCGGAACGGCGTCCTCGGGTTGATCTTCAGAGCGTCCGTCAGCTCATTCAGCATTGCGGCGAAGCGACGGCCCCTCCTGCCGCCGGCATCGGCCCAGGGCCGGATGGCCCCTTCCGAAAGGCTCAGAGACTTGTCCGGGACGATCAGGTCCTCGTCGAACTCGTCCACGGTGCCCAGGCCGTTGCAGCTCGGGCATTGCCCGTAAGGGCTGTTGAAGGAGAACGTGTTCGGGTTGGGTTCTTCGAAGCTCAGGCCGCACTTCGGACAGGCGAAGAACTGACTGAACAGCAGCTCCCCCCCGTCCTCCAGCAGGGCCACGCAGGTGCCGGACCCCGCCTTCAGCGCAGTGCTCACGCTGTTGGCCAGGCGGTTGAGGAAGGCCCGGAAGATGGGTCCCCCGCGCACCGATTCGCCGGCCTCGCCTTCCGCTGCGCCGGGCTTCTTGACGAATAGCCGGTCGACGACGACCTCGATGTCGTGTGTCTGGTAACGGCGGACGCGATCCACCTCGTCCAGGTCGCGGACCTGGCCGTCGACGCGGACCTTCAGGTAGCCGTCCGCGCGGAGCCGCTCGAACAGATCCCGGTAGTGCCCCTTGCGGCCGCGCACCACGGGCGCCAACAGCGTGATCTGAGTGCCCGCCGGCAGCTCGTTGATGGCCCCCGTGATCTGCTCCAGCGTCTGGTGGCGAATGGCCGCGCCGCAGTCCGGGCAGTGGGGCGTGCCGACCCGGGCGTAGAGCAGGCGCAGGAAGTCGTAGATCTCCGTCGTCGTGGCCACCGTGGAGCGAGGGCTGGCGCCCGTCATCTCCTGCTGGATGGCGATTGTGGGCGGCAGGCCCAGGATGAGGTCGCAGTCCGGGCGCGGGATCTGCTCCAGGAACTGGCGGGCGTACGACGACAGGCTCTCGATGTAGCGACGCTGGCCTTCGGCGTAGAGCGTGTCAAACGCGAGCGACGACTTGCCGCTGCCGCTGATGCCGGTGATGACGACCAGGGCGTCCCTGGGCAATTCCAGGTCGATGCCTTTCAGGTTGTGCGTCCGCGCGTTGCGCACGCGGATGTAGCCGTCCTCTTCCGGCCCCGATCCACCCGCGCCGGGCAGTGCGGCGGTCACGCTGTCTGCCGTGTCAACGACCATCTTCCTGGACTCGCTCACTCCAGGGGACCCGCTTGCGGGCGCGCACCCGGAACCGGATCGGGATCGCGTTATACTCGAACCTGGCGCGCAGGTAGTTCGCCAGGTACCTCTTATAGTCGTCCGTGATCAGGCTCGGCTCGTTCGTGAAGAGCACGATGGTCGGGGGCTCAACGCTCACCTGCGTGGCGTAGTAGATCTTGCAGAGCGTAGTCGACGTGGACGGAGGCCGTTGGCGGTCCATCGCCTCCTGCATGGCCCGGTTGATCTCGCCGGTGGGCACGCGGATCAGGCCCTGCACGTGCAGCAGTTGCGCCACCCCCAGAAGCCGCTCAACGTCGCGGCCCGTCTCTGCGCTGATGCACACGACCGGGGCGAACGCGACCCCGGGCAGCCTGTCCCGGACGTAGAGTTCGAACTGCTCGGCCTCCATGCCCGGCGCCAGATCCATCTTATTGACGGCCAGCACGCAGGGCTTGTAAAGCGAACTGACGTGGTCGGCAAGCTGTTTCTCCAGGCGCCCGATCTCCATCGGGGCTTCCATCATGAGGACCACCACGTCCGCCCGCCGTATCGAATTGCGCGAGCGGGCCACGCTGTAGTAGTCGATCGAGTCCTTGATCTGCTTGGCGCGACGCAGTCCGGCCGTGTCGATGGCGATGAACTCCAGGTCGCCCATGCGGAACCGCACGTCCACCGAATCGCGCGTGGTGCCCGGCACCTCGCTGACGAGCACCCGGGGCTCATTGGCCAGGTAATTGATGAGCGTGCTCTTGCCGACGTTGCGCCGGCCGACGAAGGCGATTCGCATCGGCTCGGGGGCCTCCAGGTCGGGGGGCCGCGCTTCGGGCAGCACCTCCGCCACCGCGTCGAGTAGATCCTCGATTCCGCGGCGCTGGGTCGCCGAGGCGACCCGGACCTCCGGCAGGCCGAGCGAGTAGAAGTCGGCGGCCAGGGCCTCATCCGCCGGCCGGTCGCACTTGTTGACGACGACGATCGCGTCCTTGCCCGCCTGGCGGAGCCGCTGCGCGATTTCGTTGTCGAGGGGTTGGAGGCCCTGCCTCCCGTCCACCGCCAGCAGGACCAGGTGCGCCTGCTCGATGGCGATCAGGATCTGCATCTGGACGTCTTCGGCCAGCTCGTCGGCGTCCTCCAGGCCCATGCCCCCGGTGTCGACGAGTTCGAAGGTCGTCTCCGCGCGGCTCACAGTGCGGCTGATCCGGTCGCGGGTGACGCCCGCCGTGGGCTCGACAATGGCGACGCGCTGCCCGCAGAGGGCATTGAAAAGCGACGATTTGCCCACGTTAGGCCGGCCGACGATGACGACGGTGGGGATGTCCATTGCGCCTGGCCCGCCGGCGGGGAGGAATGGAGCTATAGAGGCGTGACTGAGCCCGCCCAAACCTTCACATTATACCAGAGGGGCCGGGAGAGCCCAACGCCAACTGGCGGACGGGCATGGCGGGACGTATGGCGGCGGCAGGCGGCCAGGCTCAGTCGTCCATCTCGTAGAACCGCCTGAGCTCGGCATTGCGCTCGGGCGTAAGCTCTTCGCCGAAAGCCTCGACGACGGCCCTGTAGCTGGCGCGAAGGGACGTGGACGGCGGGCCATCGGGGTCCTGCAGCTCCGCTTCCGTAACCCATGCCACGCGTCCACCCGCGCATAGAACGTTCCGTCCCCCGGAAAACATACCTCTTGACATGTACATGATGATGGTCGACCGCGGCGTGCGGGGCGCGATCCAGCCGACGTACCTGTAGCTCCAAAGCGCCCCGCCGAGCCAGGCCAGCAGACCCCTCCCGTCGGAAGCCTGGACGAAGAACTCCGTGTCCGGAAAGTATCCAGCATCGACGACGGGAGCCAGACTGTCGGGGTAAGGAACGCCATGATCAGTCCCGTACAACGCGAGCATCTCTCCCACTTCGCGCAGACGGTATCGGGTGTCATCGCGCACCGCCGAAGTGCGCACGAAGCTGACACTGCCATGCTGGAAAATGAGCGCGTTATAGAGATCGTTCCACCAATACTCGGGCAGTCTTGCCTCCTCGTCCTCGCTGATGTCCAGCTCGACTCTCACCTCGTCGCCTTCTGCGAGTATCCTGATGTGTTGCAACACTGCGATCTCGGCGAGGACCGCCTCAGCCGCCCGGGGAGCTTCTTCACTGCGTTGCCTGAACTCGTCGATGACGCTCCGGACGAAGCTCCTTGCCTCTTCCGCTCTCTCAGCCGCTGCTTCAGGACTGGCTGTCATGAGGGAAGCCTTGACCGAATAGCCATGCGTGCGGTCAATGTCGAGTGTGCCCCCGAGGCACCCCTCGACGGGAAGTATGCCGAATATGGTCCACTCCGGATCGCGGACGGTGGACGGGGCTAAGCCGCAGGAGTAGTCTGCGCTGCCCACAAAGGGCTCCACGAGGCGTCTGAGATCCGGCTCCATGCCCCTGCAGGCCGGATCGCAATACGCCCTCAAGATCTCTGCAAGCGCATCCTTCGTCCTGCTCGTGAGCATGGTGTCCTCGTCCGCGAAGGCCACGAAGGGACCGTCGCGCATCGCGTAAGCGTTCATCCCTTCCACGTCCAACGTCTCCGAGACCCGCTTCAGGGCGTGAACCATGTCATACACCGACATGCCTTCCAGCCGTGTCACGCAGCAAGAGGGAACGTCGTCAACTTCGCCTTCCGGCTTCAGATGGAACCGGACCTGCGCCACAGTGCCCGGGAAACGCGGTAGGGCCCCTCTGGCTCCCAGGGAATGGTTCGTTTCGTTGCGGGTCCGCGCGAAGTCTCTCACGTGGACGGCCCACGTGCCCTTGGGCGCGAGCTTCAGGAGCTCCAACTGGCGCTCGCGCGGGGGTAGCTCAGTCGCCGGGCGGTACACCTCTGGCTCGAAAGCCGGTGCCAGAATGAGACGGTGAGTCAACCAGCCCAGCCAGTTGCCCTTCAGTTCTGCCAGCTCATCGCGGGTGACGGCCAGGCGGCCTCGCACTTCTTTCCCCTGGGCTGCGAGCTCTATCTTGTCCAGGAGGCCGATCTCCTGCCCGAAAAACACCTCGGAGGCCGGCGCGACCCGGACCTCGTCCTCCAGTGCGGTCCGAAGGGCGCTGACCTCGGCCCTCGCCGCTTCGAGCAACCGATCGGCATCGTCCGACGAACCAAGGCTGAGCATCCCGGCCAGCTCGAAGCCAGCATCAAGGCGCACGCCGAGCGTGAAGGCTCGCATCCCCTGCAGAACCGGCGGAATAGGGAACAGTGACCGCAGCTCGGGGTCCAGCATGTTCCTTAGCTCCGTCGGCAGGACCGCCGCCACGTACGCCCCGCTGCCCGCCAGCGGCTCCACCAGCTCCCACAGAGCGGCTTCCATCCCCTTCTCGCCGCCTCCCGCACGTGCTGCCAGCATCGTGCCCAGCGACGTCTGATCGGCTCCCGTCAGGATGGTGCTGTCGTCAACGACTGCCACAAGGCCCATGTCGGAAACGTCGTAGCACTTCGCCCCAGAGATGGTCAGCTCGCGGCCCATCCGAGAGAGGGTCTCCTCCAACCGGTGCCGTGGAACGCCTTTCGTCTTGATCACGCTTCCGGGGACCGCCTGAATGCCCGCCCATTCCGTTGCTGGCCGAGGCAGGAAGAACTCCACCATCAGGCGACTGCCGCCTGGAAGGCCGAACATGGGCCGGGGTATCTGGTCGACTGCAGGCGAGGATGCGATCTGCTCGAAGTCATACACCAGGATGCCGCAGGTTCCTTCAGGCGCGAGCTTCAGAAGCTCCAGGTGGCGCGCCCGGGCGTCCGACATCACCTGACCTGCATTCTCGTCCGCAGACGCCAACTGCGCCGCGCTGCAGCAAACAGCAAGAACGAACACCGCACACAACCGGGGAACACGCCTCATCGGACC
>CAYUDW010000034.1:10430-13791 GCA_964442595.1 uncultured candidatus Brocadiaceae bacterium | reverse complement strand
GAAGGGAGAAGGCAGAAGGGAGAAGTGTGAAATGTGAAGTGCGAAGGAACGGCGGGGCAAACGGTCGGGCGGGCTCAGTCCACGGCGTCGGCCTCGGCGCCTTGCGGCGGGGATTCCTCGGCTGGCTCGGCGGGCCCCCCCAGCACGGCCATGAGGCTCTCGACGTCCGCTTGCGCGGCCCTCAGCACGAAGTCCGTGACGAAGCCCCTGGCATAACGGTCGCCCTCGTCCGTCTCTCCGCCGATGAGGACCTTCCTGACCTGCTCCAGCTCGTCCTGGACCTCGACGGCCAGGTAGGGCTCGTCGAAGCCATACGCTTCCGGCCCCTTTGCCACGTAGTCCGCGACGGCGGCACCATCGAAGTGACGCAGGAGCCTGACCGCCGCCTCCACCGCGTCGCGTCGGCCCTCGGGCAGGTCGTTGCCCTCCGCGTCCGTCCAGGCGTCCTTCTCGCCGTCGTAGAGGAACCGCCGGCCTCCCGCGCCGGCCGCGAACGTGACAGCGGTCGGCTTGAAGACCGTGCTGATGCGCCTGGAGGCCAGGTTCGCCAGGAAGTGCCGCGCCACGTAGTCGGGCAGAACGAAGAGGCGCTCGTCGCCGGCCAGCCTGGCAAAGCGGCCTTCGGCCGGGGCCTCGGTCTCGGCGCCGATCAAGAGGGTCCGGGGGCGCCCGGGGACTTCGGTTTCTCCTTGCTCCTCCCCTGCCGGCCCGGACTCGGCGCGATAGGTCACGGTCGCCTCGGCGGCCGGCTCGGCCAGGCCGAAGGCGCTCAGGTCATCCGCCCGCTCGGCGGCGAACGTCTCGGCCCGCAGGCTTGCGAAGTCACCCACCACGGCCCGCACGGCCACCTGGTCCGCCTTGCCTGAGACGGGCTCGGCGAGCGCCCATTCGCTCCCCTCCTCGTTCCACGTGCACCGGAATCGGCCCTCGGCGTTCGTCAGCAGCACTTCGCGCGCTTCGTCGCGCGGCTCCGCCAGCACGAGCCGGTCCAGGAACGCAAGCCGCCCACGGGCGATCCTGTCCAGGAAGTCCTCCTTCTTCAGAGCCAGCACGGGTGGATACGGGGGCCGCTGCGCGTAGACGCGCTCGCCCAATTCATCCGCCGACCCGAGGAAGACCTCGGCCAGCGTCTCGCCCCCGGAATCTCTCAAGACCAACTGCGTCCGGGCACCTTCGCTCAGGCGGTAACCGGCCAGGTCCCCCGGCTCGTCGGCGACGAATTCGTCGACCTCGGCCTCTTTGAGGCCCCGAAGCATATCGTCCGTGACGCCGTCGTCGGCCGCAACCGGCGAATCGGCCGCTATCTGCCAGCCCTCGTCCTGCTTCTCGAGCACGAGCGCGCCGGCCGGCCCGGCTATAGAGACCTGCGCCACGTCCGCAACCGTGAAGTCCGCCAGGGAACGTTCCCGCAGCTCATCGGCGTCCTTGCGCAGGTCGTTGAACAACGTCTCCGGGACTTCGACTATCGGCACTTCGCCCTTGTGCATGGCGTAGTAGCGGGCCTCTTCGCCGTCCATGCGGCGGGACAGGACGAACGTTTGCGTCGCTTGCTCCCCTTCCACAATGACGGTCAGCGCCGGATCGGCCAGGCCGTACTCGGCCGCCCTGGTGGGGTCGTCCGCCACGAACTCGTCCGCGCCGACGTGATGATCGTAGAGCTTGTTCGCCACGCCCCTGACCGCGCTCTCGTCCGCCAGGTCGTGCACGGGCCGTTTCAGCTCCCACCTGTCCTCCGCCCTCTCGCAGACGACCTCGAAACCGGGCTCGCCGTCGAGCTCCGCCGCCGCAACGGTCACCTTCTTCATGTCAAGCGTGCTGATGCGGGTCGCCAGCTTCTTGGTGCGCAGGTCCGTCAGCGTGACGTCCGTCCTTTCCGCCACGTCTTTCTTGACGGCGTAGACGGCATCCTCGCCCTGGACGGCCATGTAGACGGTGTCCGCAACGCCGGCCTCCTTGCCGACCAGGACGGTCCAGGTCCGTCCGCCGGGCTGCTCCTCGCGGAGCGTGATCTTCTGAAGCGGCTCAGCCAGGCCGTACTGCGCCAGGTCCAGCGCCTTGCCGCCTTCCGGGAACGTGGACGCGACCTTCTCGGCCAGCTCGAGCTTGTCCAGGATGCCCTCGACCTCCCAGCGGTCGGCGCGCACTTCGATGGGCTCGGTGATCCGCCAGCCCACGTCGGCATCTGCCTGGCGTTCGCAGACGAGCCGCTGCTCGCCCGCCTCCATGATGAGCGTCTCGATGCTGCTGGTATTCATGTCCGCCAGCAGGCGCTTGCGGAGCTTCTGGAGCTCTTCGGACGTAGGTTCCTTCGAGAGGGAGTGAGCGACGATCCCCGCGATGACGACGGCGATCAGCAGCAGCAGCGTGGATTTGTGCTTCATGGCGAACTTGACGCTCCCGCTCGTCTTATCTCCTGCGGATCACCCAGACGGCGATGCCCAGCGCGATGATGCAGGCCGGCAGGATGCCAACGAAAACGTAACGCGCGGCCCGGACCTGATTCTCCGAGACGGCCACCTGGTTGAACTCGATCGGCTTCGCCGGAATGCCGAGCATGTGGAGCTTACCCGCCATCCAGTTGACGGCGTTGAGGAGGAAGTACAGGTTGGCCGGGGAGTCCGCGACGGAGGCATTGACGAAGGCCAGTGAACTGCCGATCACGACGATCCGCGGCCCCGGGACGTTCACCGGCGGAGGCGGACCGTACGGGCTGGCGGGCGGCGCCTGCGGCTCAATGGCCGCCGCCATAATCGCGGGGGGCGGCACGTCTTGCCCGGCGTCGTACTCGGCGGCCTCACGGCCGCCCGGCTGGTAGTCCGTCTCCCCCCAGCTTGACTTGATCCCGGTCAGCAGGGCCTTCGCGCCGAGCATCTCGCCAGGCGGCGGGCTGACCACCTCCAGCGGGCATCCGCTGCCCAGGCCAAGGCTGTAGTTCTTCAGGTCGGCAGTGATAGGATGCTCGGCGATGCCGTCCCGCGTCACGGGCACGTAGGCTTCCTGGATGGTGCCGAAGATGGAAGCCTGGTTTGCCAGGCCCACGGCGTCGGTGCGGACGGCCACGCCGTAGCCCGCGAGCAATTCCGGAAGATTGGTGCTTGCCCCTGTCACCACCTCCGGGTCGAACATCATGACGGCGGCGCCGTTGCGGTTATCGAAGTAATCGCCAAGCGCCTGGATCTCGCTCTCGCTGAACGGCGTCCTGGGCCCGGCAATGAGGAGGGCCGCGCAATCTGCGGGCACCGCCCCCTCGGCGGCCAGGTTCAGGGGCTTGACCTCGTAGTTGTCTTTCCTGAGCTGCGTGACGGCCCTGGATAGCGAGTACTCCGGAGAGTTCAGGATCTGCTCCGGCTCCCGTGCAGCC
>CAYUDW010000034.1:5021-10330 GCA_964442595.1 uncultured candidatus Brocadiaceae bacterium | reverse complement strand
CCCTTGCTTGCCCATCGCGCTCACCTCCACTTCCTCAGCTCGAGGGCCTTGACGGTGAGGAAGAGCATGGCGGCCGTTGTCAGGATGAAGTAGGCCACGTCCCGCGTGTCCACGATGCCCTTGAGGAAACCCGTGTAGTGCATGGGCGGCGACAGGTAGCGCAGCACGCCACCCACCGTCGTCGTCGCATCCCGGCTCAGCAGCCAGACGAAGTACAGCACGAGCAGCGTCACGAAGCTCATGATGGCCGACGCGATCTGAATGCGCGTGAACGCCGAGCAAAGCAACCCAACGGAGATGAACTGCGCCGTCAGCAGAAACAGCCCCAGGCAGCCTGACAGCAGCGGACCGGCGTCCATCTCACCCAGCAAGCGGAGGAAGGCCACCTCTGCCAGGATGGGCACGTACATGACGACCGCGAAGATGAGGGCGCCCGCATACTTGCCCAGCACCACCTCCGCCTCGCTCACCGGCGTGGTCATCAGGCTCTCGATGGTGCCGCTGCTGGTTTCCTCGCTCAAGAGGCGCATCGTCAGTATCGGTATGGCCAGTATGAGCAGGAGCAACGGCAGCGCCAGGGCGCTCTCCGCTGTCCTGCTGAGCTCCATCACCGGCACCACCCCCAGGCTGAAAAGCAGCCCCTGCGCCAGCGCAAAGCCCGTCAGGACGACGTAGGCAATCGGCGACAGGAAGTAGGTGCTCAGCTCGCGCCTGGCGATGACGGGCACGTTGACCATGGCTTAGTCCCCCCCTCGCGAGCGCCGTGACTTGACTATGCCGACAAACCCCGCCGCCAACCCGAACAGAGCCCAGGCGCACACGGCAATCAACGTGGCCCTGGGGCCGATCTGCACCGCCCAGGCGGTCGCCGCAGTAGCGGCGGACGCCACAAGCACGCCGGACACGCCCGCGCTGATGCCGAACGCCATGTCCACTCCAAAAGCCTGCATCGTTCCGACCGCAGTGTCCACAACGAGCAGAGCGGCGCCCGCCAGCAGGCCGGCCGAGCCCAGGACCAGCCACGTCCAGCGCGCCAGATGGGCGGCCGTCTCCCGCGTGCCCGGCCACGGAATGCCGATCAGATAGCCCGCCAGCGAGACGGCCCCCGCCACGCCGAGCGAGAAGACCAGCGGCATCAGCGCCGCGCTGGCCGCATAAAGCCATATGCTGACCGAGCCCTCCCAGTTCTTGGCGCCGAAGGGCTTCCCCGCCAGGTGGAAGAGCGTGCCAAGCAGCACCATCGCCCCCCCACCGACAACGAGCACGAGGGGGGCCAGCACCAGCATGAGCCCGCCCGCCCGCGCCGGGAACCAGTGAGCCGCATAGGCCTGCGGCGTCACGCGCCCGGGATCGGGAGCCGAGAGGCCGCAGTAAGCGAGAGCCGAGGGGAACGCGATCAAGAGCCCCACCGCCACCACAATGGCGAAGAACGTGAGCGGCTCATGCAAACCGCCGGTCAGGGCCATCTTGCGGAAAAACGACTGAGGCCGAGCCAGCAGCTCACGCATCGTCCGGCGGAAGGCATATCCCGCCGGCTGGGAGCCCAGATCCTCCCACCTCAGCAGCTCGCCTCCCTGCTCCAGTTCCATGTCCCGCGCTGCGGTCTCTGCCGACATGCCGTCTTCTCCACCGCCGGATCCAGCCGCACCCGGCTATTCGTCCCGTCGCTCGCTCGGCCCCTGTCCCACCGTCAGCCGGTGGAAAACGTCTTCCAGTGAGGCACGCGTCCTGGTCAGCTCCCTCAGCGTCCAGCCGTGCTCCGCTGCAGCGCGGAAGACGGCTTCCCGCACGTCCGCGTCCGGCCGCGTCGTCAGGCTGAACCTGTTCCACCCGTCGCGTCGCTCCGCCTGCACGGCCTCGACCCCCTTCAGCGCCTTCAGGGCGGCCTTGATCTCCCCCGCGTTGCCCTTGAGCTCGACGATGACGGCCCCGTGAGCCATCCCGTCAGACAGGGCGCCAGGGGTGTCGTCGGCGATGATCCGGCCCTGATCGATGATGAGGACGCGCTGGCAGATGGCCTCCGCCTCGGCCAGGATGTGCGTCGAGATCAGCACCGTGTGCCGCTCGCCCAGACTCTGGATGAGCCGCCGCGTCTCGCGCACCTGGTTGGGGTCCAGGCCGATGGTGGGTTCGTCCAGGATCAGCACGTCGGGGTCGCCCAGCATGGCGTCGGCCAGGCCCGCGCGCTGCCGATAGCCCTTGGACAGCGTGCCTATGGTCTGGTTGGCCACGTCGCCGACCCCGCACAAATCCATGCAGTCCGTGATGCGGCTGCGGCGCCGGGCGCGCGGCACCCCCTTCAGGTGGGCCCGGAAGGAGAGGTACTCCGACGTGCGCATCTCGGGGTAGAGCGGGTTATTCTCGGGCATGTAGCCGATGTGCCGTCGCAGCCCGACAGGATCCTGGCGCACCTCGCACCCGGCCACCGTCGCGGTTCCCTCGCTGGCGGGCAGAAAGCCCGTCAACATGCGGATGGTCGTCGTCTTGCCCGCGCCGTTCGGGCCGAGCAGACCGACGATGTCCCCGCGTTCCATGCCGAAACTCACGTGGTCGACCGCCAGGTTGGAGCCGTAATACCTGGTCAGATCGTGCGCCTCTACCAGCACTGCCCGTTCCTCCGTGGGTTCGCGGCGGCCCCAGACGCCCCCGGGCGCCGTCACATCCCTTTAGTCCGCACAATCCCGGCGCGGGTTCAACGGCAATCCTCAGTCCTCTGCGGTTCCTGCCTCTTCCTCCCCGGGCTCCGGCTCCTCCGCCGGCACCTGAGCGGCCGCCTCCCCGCCGGGAGGGCCGGGCATTATCCCGGCGACCCTGGCCGCCTCCTCTTCGTGCCCGGCCTTCAGGTGCGCCACGCGGGCGCTGGAGTGCACGCCGGCCTTCTCCGCGCTGGCGGCCAGCCGGCTCCATTCCTGCTCGTCTATCCGCTCCCCCAGCACCTTCTTGGCCCGCATGTAAAGGGGCACGTTCCCCCGCTCCATGGCGACCTGCGCTATCTCGCGCGTCAGGTCATCGGCCTCGGCCCGTTGGAAGAACTCGAGGGCGTCGTCGTACCGCTCGGCATCCATGAACAGCTTGCCCGTCTGGCGCATCTTGTCGGGCGAGGTCTTCGCGCCGAACAGTATCTTGCGCTTGCCGTAGAAGCCGGGGAGATCTTGTTTCTTAGCCATGTTCTGGGGTCACAAAGACGAGTAGGATGGAGGTAACGACTATGCCAGACGGGCCCGGCTCTTGTCAAGCAAGACCGGAGCTTGCCGTCTGCGGTTTCTCGCCGCTCGTGGTCGTCCTCATCCTCGTCGTCGTGCCGGTAGCCGTTGGCCGTGAGCTTCCTGCCACCTGCGCCGCGCCGCTTCTCGCTGGCGCCGCGCTCGCCGGATTGGGCAACTGCATGGCTTGAAACGACTGACGGCGGTCGGTATGCTCGTGGCCGGCATCCTGTCCTTCGGGGGGGATGGGGATATGCAGGTTATGGGCCGGCAAATGGGGCGGGCTGGAGGCGCTCGGCGTACCGCAAGCGCCCGCGGGGACGGAGTAGACCCGGGGGTCGAGCGGCCGACGCCCGGCCTTGCTGCCAACGGCGTGCGCCATCCTGTGGCTGGGGCGTCGGGCTGCGCGGCGGAGGATTCCTGATGGTCGCTCGAGTCTACACGGACATGGAGATGATCGTCGTCATGGCCGCTGCTCACCTGATCATCCTCGGGCTGGAGCTCGGAACTGTGCGGAATGTCCGCGCGCGTCTCCGGACTGGCGATGGCGGGCCTTCGCGCCGGGCGCGTCGTGCAACCGCAACCATCCTCTCTGTCATCGCCATCCAGATGGTAGCTTTCTTCCTCCTAACTGGATTCATGTTCTTGTGGCCCGATGATCCCCAACAGAGTTTCCTGCGCCCTCAGACCATTTCTGGTCTGGAGTTACTTGCGCTGCTCACGTGGCTGGGCGCCGTCGTCTTCGTCGTCAACACATACAGGGACTACTTCCCCTTCGGGCCAAGCCCGTCACGTTCTCGGTCTTGTTCTGCGCATAGGGGCCCCGAAGGCCAACGCAGGAGGCCCCCGGCGAGGAGTGCTGCCGAGACGGAGGACTTCCGCAGCGGGATCGAGGCAAGGCGGCTCGCGCGGCGCCTGGGGGGCACGGCTATGCTGTGCTTCGGCCTATGGGCCGGGGCAATCGTGCTCATCCGTGGCGTTGAGACGTGGGCGGCGTTGTGCCTGGTTGTCGCGGCCGTGTCAACCACACTGGTCGGCTGCTGCTTCGCGGCGTTCCCGACGCCAGGACGGCGAGGGACCCACGTCGCGCTCGCCGTGTCACTGCTCGGGTTGGCGTCATGTGCGGCGTGCTGGGTCGCGCTCTTCATGGATCCATTGATGTTCGCTCATCATGGCGAGGCCCCGACGAGCAGTCAGCCGGGATACCTGATGGGAGCCATGACGGTCTCTCTTCTCGCGGGCTCGTTCGAGTCGCTGAAGAACGCAAGGAGACTCGGTGGTGAGGCACAGAAGCTTTCTTGAGCGGCCGACTGGTCACACGATGCTCAACCGCGAGGAGGTGGGCATTCGCAAGAACATGGATTGGCGACTCGACTGGGGTCGGCTGCGGCGCTGAAGCGAACGGTTGTGACCGAAGAAGCTCCCGCATACCACAGCGGGACCAACGACTCTGGCCACTGATCTGCACTGATTGCCACAGATAGCGAAAGGCGAAGCCGACCAGCCTGGGGCCTGGATCAGTGTCAATCAGTGTGAATCTGCGGCCACGGCTTGTCGGACATGGATTTACACGGCCAGCGATGAAGACGGGTGAAAGATACCCATCACGGCAGAGGCTACCGGTGGGGCATCTGAGCCGAGCGGCCACCTGAGTTGCCGGACGAGCCTCGGACGGCAACGAACGGCTCTCGCCACTGATCTGCACTGATTACCACAGATAACGGAAAGGGCATGCAGCCGACCAGCCTGGGGCCTGGATCAGTGTCAATCAGTGTGAATCTGCGGCCACGGCTTGTCGGACATGGATTTACACGGCCAGCGATGAAGACGGGTGAAAGATACCCATCACGGCAGAGGCTACCGGTGGGGCATCTGAGCCGAGCGGCCACCTGAGTTGCCGGACGAGCCTCGGACGGCAACGAACGGCTCTCGCCACTGATCTGCACTGATTACCACAGATAACGGAAAGGGCATGCAGCCGACCGGCCCGGGGCCTGGATCAGTGTCAATCAGTGTGAATCTGCGGCCAATTCCGTTAAGCCGTATCCGTGGCAATCCCTGGCAACGAACGGCTCTCGCCACTGATCTGCACTGATTACCACAGAT
>CAYUDW010000034.1:3365-4921 GCA_964442595.1 uncultured candidatus Brocadiaceae bacterium | reverse complement strand
GAGGATCGGCACGCTGAGCCACGGCACCCAATCCCTGCAGAGCTTCCTGAACATGCTGCTTCTCACACCCGAAGTCCCGGGCCGACCAGTTGCGCCAGGGCGTCGCGCTTGCGCTCCATGAGCTCGCGGTCGCGGTCGGCCTCGACGAACAGCCGCAGCAGGTCGCCGGCAGCGGCCTCCGTGCCGCTCTTACGCATGCAGAACCACCAGCCGTCGCACTCGGCGCGCACGTCGGAGACGCTGAGCTCCAGCCCCTGCGGCGGGTAGGAATCGACGATGCGGCACCTGTCCTCCACGACGACGTACAACCGCCGTATCTCGCCCCCGAACCGCTTCGTGGCCTCGGCGATCACGTCGTCGCCCGGCCGGTCCGGCGGGAGCTGGAAGTTGATCTCGCCCGACTCGTAGTAGCGGGCGCGGGACCCTTCCAGCGCGCCCGAGAGCGTCTGCCCCTGCGCGTGCAGCTCGGCCACCCACTCCAGCATCAGCAGGCCGGCCGTCATGCCGCTGTCGGCGCCCCAGAAGTCGCGGAACATGTAATGACCCGAGTGCTCGGCACCGAAGGCAATCTCCGGGCTCTCATACATGATGGGCTTGATCTTGCTGTAGCCGACGGGCGTCATGAGGGCGCCCGAGCCGCCCAGCACGTTCTCACGGTCCCCGAACGTGTCGGGCACGATCCAGCTCGAGGCCAGGTTGAATGCCATCCTGGCGCTGGGTCCCAGCTTCTGGCGGAGCCGCTTGCCGACCGAGACCGTCAGGAGCGGCGGCGACAGCATCCGGCCCTTCTCGTCCGCTACGGCCACCCGGTCCGCATCGCCGTCGAAGCAGATGCCCACGTCGCTGCCGGTCCTGAGCACCAGATCGGCGACCATCTTCTGGTAATCGGCCTGGAGCGGATTCGGAATGACGACCGGGAAGCTGCCGTCCGGCGTGTCGTTCGAGAAAGTCCATTCGAGCTCCGCCGCCATCCTGGCGACCTCGTGCCAGATCCAGCCCCCCATGCCGTTGCCCGCCTCGACGGCGACGCGCAGGGGCTCCCCGCCGCCGGCCGAGGCAGCGGCGAAGTCCACGCCCGCCCGCTCGATGGCCGTCTCCACGTAGTCCGGCGCGAAGTCCTTCCACGCCAGGCGGGTCGGGATGCGCCGCTTCTTGATGCTGAGGGCCAGCCGTTTGAGCGGGTCCTCCGGCATCGGCGGCTCGATCCGCGCGGCCAGGGGCAGCGGCATTCCCGCCCGGCCGAAGAACTTGAACCCGTTGTTGTCCTTCGGGTTGTGCGACGCGGTGATGATCACACCCCCATCGATCACGTCCGAGTACTTGGCCGCCAGGAAGCCGACCAGCTCGGTGCCCGCCAGTCCGACCATGACGGACCGGCACCCGCCGTCGTCCAGCCCCGTGCAGAGCGACCGCGCCAGCACCGGCCCGCTGACGCGCATGTCGTGCCCGACCACGACGTTGACCGGGTCGACGGCCGTGTTGTCCAGCAGGTTCTCGGCAAGCGCCAGGCCCAGGCTGTAAGCGAAGTCGGCGTCGATGTTCTCGCCGTAGACGCC
>CAYUDW010000034.1:0-3265 GCA_964442595.1 uncultured candidatus Brocadiaceae bacterium | reverse complement strand
CACCCCAGGCAGAGCGGGGGTGCCGGAAAGACGTCCGGCGACCTCGACCTCCAGAAGCTGGACGCTGCCGTCCTGAAGGCGCCCGACGCGGCGGCTGACTTCGACGCAGACCTGCTCCTCCGCCGTGCCGAACCCGCGCCCCCGCTCCCGCAGCACGTCCACCACTTGCTGGCGCGCCGCGCGTTCGGCATCCTCCAGCCGGCCGAACTCCGCCCGCCCCCCGGGACCGAATAGCACGTAGTCACCGAACCTGCCGGGCCTTATTCGGATCCTCTCCGTAACCGTCACCTGGCTGACGACTGCGCCGATCGCGTTGGCCACGTCCGCGTCGGCCGGGATGAGGGGCTCCACGCCCAGGCGCCTGCACGCGCCCGGCAGATAGGCGCCCACAGGCGCGCCGATCCCCACGACGGGCCGCACCTGGCGCCACTGCAACCGGAAGGCGTCCTGCCCATCCGCGCTCAGGGCCCGTTCGAGCAGGCCACGCAGCGTCTCGAATTGCCCGGGCGGGCAGGAGGCCCCGTCCGCTGACAGCTCGCGCCGCATGACGGCCAGGGCCAATTGCCGCTCCGTGTGCTCCCTGACCAGGCGGGCGGCTTCCTCCGCGCTCATGTCGAGGCGCTGTCCCAGGACTTCGAGCGCGAACCGCGCGGTATCTCCGTCGTACTCGCAGAACTCCCCCAGCACGTGCAGCGCGTCGGTCGGGGTCACGCCCGCGCGCCTGACCATGCCGATGCGCTCGAGCCGCCCGATCCTGAGCAGTTCCGGTGCCAGGCAGCCGCAGGCGCGGCTGAGCGCCAGCCGCGAATGAGGGGCCTCGGCCAACAACTCGACTATGCGCTTTTCATGCGAATCGAGGGGCATGGCGCCCGGCATGGCCAGCAGCACGAAGAAGTCCAGGACATCCTCGGCGGGCTCGCCGGGGCTTTCGTTGCGGAGGCGTTCGAGTTCCTCGCGCGCACCGGGCCAGCGGTGGGCCAGGAAACAGAGCGGAATGACCCGGTCCGGGCCAATCTTCACGGTGCCCCTCGGGCCGGGGCGCACTGCGCTGTCCCCGCCGAGGCCGGACGTCTGGATGTCCGCGGCGGCCACGCTCGTGCGCCAATGGCCGACCTGCGCGCCCTCCGGGCTGAGGGCCAGTTGCGCGTCGCGCAGCGCGGCGATGTCCGTCGTAGTGCCGCCCATGTCCACCACGAGGGCGTCCGTGCAACCCGTCAGGAACCGCCCACCCACGGCGCTCGCGGCCGGTCCGCTCAGGATGCTCTCGATCGCGCGGGAGCGGGCGGTGTCCGCGCTCATGATGGAGCCGTCGCCCCGGACGACAAACAGCGGCGCGTCGATACTCACGTCCCGGAGCACCTGCTCGACCGCGCCGAGCAGGCCCTCGACGAGCGGCAGCAGGCGTGCGTTCAGGACGGCCGTGTGCGCCCTGTCCACGAAGTTGAGCCGCCCGGACAGCTCGTGCCCGCACACGACGGGCAGGTCGTAACGCTCCTGGAGCAGGCGCTTTACTTCGACCTCATGGGCCGGGTTGCGCACCGCACCGTAGCCGCTCACGGCGAACGAAGCGGCGCCCTCGCGCACCATCTCCTCGGCGGCTCGCAGAACCTCGTCCGCGTTCACGGCGCGCTCCGCCAGGCCCTCAATGGTCATCCGCGCCCCGACGCAGCGGAACAGCGGCGTCTTGATGCGCCGGGCGACCTCCTCGTGATACGGCATCACTACCAGGCCCACGGGCCGGCCCCGCCCCTCTACGATGGAGTTCGTGGCCAGCGTGGTCGACAGGCAGGTGTAGCTGACGCGCTCGAACAGCGACGGATCGAGCCGTGACAGCGCTTCCGCAATGCCCTCGGCCAGGTTGTGATGCGTGGTGATCGCCTTCGCCTTGCAGAGGACCCGGCCGGCCGCGAAGTCGTACAGAACCGCGTCCGTATAGGTGCCTCCCGCGTCGATGCCGAGGCCGACGTCGGCACGCGCGTCCGGGCCGCCTTTCTCCCCGTAGAAGAAGGTCCCGGTGTCGACCCGCCCGTCTGCAGAGGGAGCATGGACTGCCGCGCCAACGCCCCCCGCCTCACCCTCAGCGGCCGCCGGCACGGCCTCCAGAATCCGTTCGTCATTCGTCGCTACGAGGACGTGGCCGGGCGGGGCGACGATGAAGCTCTCCTCATCCCAGTGGCCGTCCGCCAGCCCCTGCAGCAGCTCCAGGCTCCCTTCCAACCGCTCGTAGTCCCATCCGGCCGCCTCGGCCACGGCCCTGGTGGTCTGCTCGTGCTCGGCGGTGGCGAAGCCGTGGTCGATGAGCGCGGCCCGCCGGTAGTTGCGCCGCCAGCTCTCTAGGAATTCGACGATGTAGCGGGCGTTCTGCTCGCCGTAGCTGTCGCGGAACTCGCCGAAGTGCGGGTGAGACTCAGGCGCAAACTTGCGCGCCGCCGCCAGCCGCGTGCGCTCGGGGTGGGCCTTGTGCTTGAACCAGCCGGTGGTGAAGTAGAACGTGCCCGGGTTCCGCGCGAACTGCTCGGCGTAGGCCCGCGCGCTGCCCAGGAACAGCGATATGCAGTCGTGCGCGCGCGGAAGCACCAGCGGCACCTCACGCGCGGTCAGCCCCGTCGTCCCGCGCCCGCAGAGGCCGTAGGCCAGCGCCACGGCATCGTAACGGCCAGAGCGCGACGCGGCATCGATCGCCTCTTGCGCAAGGAGCCGGAGCCGTTCAGGCGCGGCGTGCAAGCCGGCGTCGAGCAACTGCACGTCTACATCGTTCGGCGAGCGCTCGGCCACTGCCCGCAGCTCTTGCTCGAACACGCCGCACGCGATGATCTTCAGTCGGAGCTTCTTGCCCATCGGAACCTGCCGTCGAAACGCCGAGAAAGCGTGAATCTCCATCATACGCCGGCCGCCGGACGGATGACAACTGCGCCGCCGACGTCGTAGTTGACCGCCTGTCAGGCGTGCCTGTATCATCAGGGCGCGCCGGACACGCAGGCGCCGAAGGCCAGAAGTGAGGGGGGGCCATGGGGAAGAAGGAACGGCCGCCTGACAAGAGGGAGGTTTGGCTGGCGTCCGTCATAGGACGGTTCATCGTGGGCGCGCTGCTGGGAGTTGTTCTGTGGCTCACAGGCTGCTCTTTGGCCGTAGAGCTCTTGCTGAGAACCGGGCTGCCGGAGCCGGAATGGCCGTACGACCCCGTGCGGTTCCTGTTCTTCACGCTTGGCTGCGGCTTCGTCGCGGTGATACTGCCGGACGAGTTCTTCCGCCGCCTGTCCGGAGA
>CAYUDW010000033.1:14750-21702 GCA_964442595.1 uncultured candidatus Brocadiaceae bacterium | reverse complement strand
TCCGCGTTCGCCTCCGACTCGGCCGTGACCGACACGTCACCCGTGACCTCGATGCTGGCCCCGGCGCCGATGTAGGCGCTGACCGTCGGAGAGATGATCGCGTCGGCACGTGCGCCCTGGCCGGCAGCCGGTGCTCCGCCCGAGGCGGAGGCGTGCGCGTCGGCTGTGCTCAAGCCCTGTGCCAGCACGGTCAAACTGGTGTCCCCGAGCACCGTCCCATCCACGTGGGCCGAGCTCGATCCGCTCGCGGTGGCGGTCGCGAGGCTCACCCCCACGACAATGCCGCCAACACTGATCGACATGCCGCGGACGGTGGCGTCCGCCGCGTTGTGCATTCGCGACAGCACGTCGACATGCCGACCGGCATTGAGTGTCGTCCCGGACGCAGCGTACGTCTCGAGCGTGGCGCTCGAAGTGGCGTTCGAATTGGCGCCGTGGCCTGCGAGGAGGCCGCTGCCGCCCGAGGCGTTCGCGTAGGTGGTTGCGCCCTTATCGATGGGTGTTCCGCTCTCGTCGCAGTTGTGAAGCGAAGTCAACGTGATGTCGCGCCCGGCCGTCAGATCGGCACCGCTGCCGAGGAACGTCAAGAGCTCGGGCTCCACCTCGGCCTCAGCAAGGGAGACGCCTATGGACAGGATCGCAGCGACGACGACGCCGTGGGCGCGGGCGTATGCATCGGCCTCCGATCGGGAGGTGAGCGAGATGTCGTTCGTCACGTCCACGTCGGCGGCGAAGATCGAGGCCTGGACGGTGGGGTCGACCGTCGCCCTGGCGTCCGTCCCCTCGCCGGTAAGGACGCCGAACGCGCCGGCGTACGCCTCGGCGGTGGCCTCGGCTTCGAGGTCGGCGATGATGACGACGTCCGCCACCTGCATCCCGGGGGCCGTGCCCACTTGAGCGGGGTCCAGCCCGTCGGGGTCGCCGATCCAGGCCATGGTTGCGCCTCCGGCCGTGGCGCGCGAGACGGCGGCGCCTGCCGCAATGCCCGCGATCTTGCCCTTGCCCGTGCGGGCGCCGACGGACTGACGCGTCCTTGCGCTGATCTGGAGCGTGCCCGCCTCGGCGATGGTCGCCCCTGCTCCGACGAACGCCCGCGTGTCGTCGGTGACGTTCAGGACGCCGACCACCCCGTCAATCGCGCCTATCAGGCTGGCCCTGCCGCCGTAGGCCAGCACGCTGCAGCTCTCCGCCTCGCTCAGGCTGTGCGCGCTGCCCGACCCAACTGAGGGGCCCAGGTCAATGACGGTCGGCACGTCGGCCACGGCGTCGTCTGCCGTTCGCGCCAGCTTGAGCGTCGTGGAGTCGACCACGACGGCGTAGTACGTGTCGCCGTCCGTCAGCCCCTGGATGGCCGCGCCCGGCCCGCTGTCGTAGACGAGAGCGTCGCCGGTCCCAAAGCCGTGCACGGAACCGAAGCTGATCGTCTCGTCGCCGACGTTCACGGCGCCGGCGGGATCGAACGTAGCGGTGCCCGCGGGCTTGACGGTGTTCGTCGCGCCGATGAGGATGTCGCCCGCCGCCGCCAGATGGCTGCCATCGTCCACGAGCGCCCACGTCCTGTTCTGCGCAATGGCGACCCCGACGGAAGCGCCGACGGCGCCGAGCACGTCCACTCCCACGTTGCCGGCCACGACGTTCAGGCGGTAGGCGTTCTCCGCGTCGACGATCAGGTCGCCGCCGCTGCCGACCGTGGCGCCGGGGCCAACGATGGCGGCGGTGACCCGGTCGCTCGTGTCCACCGTCGGGTCGAGTTCGCTATCGATCGGCGGCTCCGGCAGGTCGTCGACGGTCTCGAGCGCGGTGTTCGCCGTGTCGACATCTGTGTCCGTGGGCAGGCCGCCGACGATCTCCCAGCCATCGATCTCCTTGAGTGCGTCCTGAGCCCCGCCCGCGCCGGGCCCGATCGGCAGGTCGCCGCCGCCCATGGCGGAGTTGTCGTCCAGCTCCTGGCGCAGCTGCCCCGTCACTTCGTCTGCCGTATCCTGGGAGATGGGAGATCCCAGGGAGGCCGAAGCCACGGCGCCGGACCCGCCGATAAGCGACGCGCCGTAGACGTGAGCCTGCGAGTCGATCTCCCTGTCGGCCATCGCCCTGACTTCAACGCCGCCTCCGGCGTCCACCTGGCTGTTGGACGTTATCTGCGCGACGGTTCGGTTCTTGATGCTGTCCACGTCGACGCCCGCCCCGATGTTGCCCGCCCCGACCGTGATCGCGCCCGCAACGCTGTCGATGCGAGAGATGTTCCTGGCTGCGACGGATACAACCTGGTCCGCCGGGTCGAAACCGGCGAGCCCGTCCGTCCAGGTCGAGCCCTGATTGATCCATGAGTTCCTGCTGGCGGACGGCCCTACCGCCGCCTCCGTGACGGTCCGGATCGTGTTGACGCACACCGCGCCTGCGCTGCTGTTGGCGGAGATGATGGCAGTGCCTGTCTGGATATCGACGGTCTCGCGGGTCTCGGCACTGACCTCCGTCGTGCCTCCGGCGTTGAGGTGAGAGCCGAGCACCCGCGCCCGCGTCTCGCTCAGGATCGTATTGACGGCGACGGTTCCCCCCACGCCCTGGTAGAGCGCAAGGGCGCCGGTGCCCGCCCAGGTGATGATCTGCACGTCGTCGGAGGCCAGCACCTGCAGGTCGCGCTCCGCGAAGACGTCAGCGTCCTGGATGTAGGCGTCGTCAAGGTTGTCGATGGTGACGACCGAGACCGTGCCCATGTAGGCTCCGCCGCCGATCTGGCCGCACCCGATGAACGTGCTCACGTCCTCGCTCGTCCTGGCGCTCACTTCCACGTCCCGTCCGCGTACGAATGCGTCCGCCGGATCGGCGCCCGTGCCGGAGATGTAGGCCCTCGTCGTGTTCAGGATCGTGGTGACGTCCACCGCTGCGCCCAGGCCAACCACATCGGCACCGGCGACGCCCGTGTACACGTCGACGGCCGTGCCTTGATGCGCCCGGACCCTGACGTCCCCGACGGCATCGCTCGCAGGCGGCCGGCTCGGGTTCACAGTGGACGCCGATATGTAGGCCTCCGTGAGGTCGCCGATCGTGCTGACCGAAACCTGGCCCCTGAATCCTGCGCCTCCCACGCCAATTGCACCGCAGACAAGCCCGATCTTCTCGTTGCTGTCCGCCACGACGAACAGGCCGGAGCCCTGCTCGGTGCTCTCCGTCCCGTTCGCATCCCAGACCTTCACCGTGACGGCACTTGCCGTGCCCCTCGCAATGACGGTCGCATGGTCCACGTAGGCTTTCGTCGTGTTGCGGACGTCGTTCACGACTACGGACGCGCCCAACTGCACTATGCCGAGCGAGACACCCCCGTTGATGACGTCGGTCTCGGTGTAGGCGTCGGCCAGGACGTAGACGTTGCCCTCTGCTTCCACGGTCGTGGCATTCTGCGCGGCGCCGGCAATGTAGGATTCCACATCGTTCCGAAGGACGCAGACCGTGGCGGAGCCCGCCAGCCCGACGATGCCGCCGCTGCCGCCGATCCCGACGGTGCGGATGAGCCCGCGCGAGGTAGAGGCGAGGGTGAAGCTGTGCTGCGCCGTCAGGGCGGAGCCGGGCTCCACGTAGGACTTGACGTTGTTGTTGATCTCGTTGTAGGCGGCCGCGCCGGCGAAGCTGACCCACATGGCGCCGCCCACGCGGCCGGCCAGCGACCAGATGTCCGAATCGTCCAGTGCCTCAAGCGTTATGCCGGGCACGCGGCCTTCGACGGGCTGGGTGTTGTTGGCCGTCACGCTGCTGTCCGAGACGTAGGCGGCGACGTCGCAGTCGATCCTGTTAACGGCGATGGAGCCGCCGGCCGCGAAGAACTGTGCGCCCTGGCCGCCGACCGCCACGTTCACGATGAGCGGCCCCATGCCCGCGTGGATCACCACGTCTCGATCGGCAACGACGGTGCTATCCTGGTCCACGTAGGCGTGGATCTTGTTCGCGATGTTGTTGACGGAGATGGCGGCGCCGATGGCGGCGCCCTGGGCCGCCTGCACCGAGCCGGCCAGCGCGCCGATGTCCGAATCGTCGTCGGCCGTGACGACTAAGTCGCCTGACACATATACGTCCGAGTCCCGGAGGTAGGCTTCCGTGGTCGAGCCCGTTGTGTTGACCGTCACGGAGCCGCCGATGGCGGCGCCCTGCGCGCCCTGGCCGGCGACCGTGATCGTGGCGATGATGGTGCGGCTGTCGGCGTTCGCGGTGAGGGCGCCGCGCGGCGTCGCCGCGCTGTTGATCGTGCTGCCCTCGAGATAGGCGCTGACGTGGTTGACGACGGTGTTCACCGATACGGCGGCGCCGATGGATGCTCCCTGGGCTATCTGCACGGTGCCCGCGATCGCCCCGATGTACGAACCGTCGTGCGCCGACAGGGAGACTTCGTTGGACGCGAACGCGGTCGACCCCTCCAGGTAGGCCTCGGTGGTGTTGACGATCGTGTTGACGACGACGGAGCCGCCCATGGCGCACATCTGCGCCCCCTGGCCGCCCACCGCGAACCCGGCGATGATGGACAGATTCCCCGAGTCCAGGGTCACGTCATCACCGGGAGCCGACTCGCCGTTCAGCGTGCTGTCGGCCACGTAGGTGGACACCGTGTTCGTGATCGTGTTGACGGTGACCGCAGCGCCGAACGCCAGTCCCTTGGCGCCTTGCCCGGTGCCGGCGAAGGCGACGATGACCGTCACGTCCCGGGCCCACAGCGAGATGGTGTCGCACGCAATGACGCGTCCGTCATCGCTGTGGCTGCCGGTGATGTAAGCCTCCGTCGTGTTGACGATGGTGTTGACGGGCACGGAGCCGCCCGCGGCGAACCCCTCGGCTCCCTGACCGCCGACGGCCAGGTTCACCACGACCGTGGCCGACAGCGCCGCCAGGGACAACTCATCGCCGGGCGCCGAGACGCTATTCAACGTGGAGCTGTCCACGTAGGCACGGACGTCGTTCACGATCGTATTCACGGGTGCAGCCACGCCGATGGCGCCCCCCTTGGCGCCCTGGCCGGTGCCGGCGATGACGACTATGATGCTGAGGTCCGTCGCCAGAAGCCACGTCTCGTCCGGCGCGTAGACCGTCGAGCCCTTGATGTATGCTTCCGTAGTGTTCACCACCGTATTGACGGCGACCGACCCGCCCGCCGCCACAGCCTCCGCGAACTGACCGGCCACGGCCAGGTTGAAGATGATCGTTCCGTGGTAGGACTCCAGATGCACTTCCCCGGCGTCCGCCGACGCGCTGTTGAGCGTGCTGTCCTCAACGTACGTCCGCACCGTGCCGGTGACCGTGTTGACGGAGACGGCCGCGCCAATGGAAGCGCCCTTCGAGCCCTGACCCGTGCCCGCAACGACGCCGATGAAGGAGACGTCGTCCGCGGTCAGCAGTATGGCGTCCGACGCATGGACGACCGACCCCTTGACGTAGGCTTCGGTCGTGTTGACGACCGTATTGACGGGAACGGAGCCCCCCGCGGCGAACGTCTGGGCGCCCTGGCCGCTGACCGCCAGATTGATGACCACGGTGTCATTGGTCGACTCAAGCTCGACCCTTTCGCCGACCGCCTGCTCGCTGTTGAGCTGGCTGTCCTCCACGTAGGCGAGGATGTCGTTCGTGACCGTGTTGACGGAGACGGCCGCCCCGACGGCTCCCCCCTTGGAGCCCTGGCCGGCGCCGGCGATGACCCCGACGACGGACAGGTCGGAAGCGTCCAACGAGATCGTGCCCGAAGCGTAAGCGCTCGAGCCCTTGATGCAGGCTTTGGTTGTGTTGACGACGGTGTTGACGGCGACCGAGCCGCCGGCCGCGAACTTCTCCGCCCCCTGGCCGGCGATGGTCAGATTAGCTATGAAGGTCCAGGTCGAGGCATCGAGGGTGAGCGCCGCCCCCGGGTGGGCTTCGCTGTTCAGGGCGGCGTTCTCGACGTACGCGGAGATGGTGCTCGTGATGGTGTTGACGGAGACGGCGGCGCCAGCCGCTGCCGTCTTCGCCCCCTGGCCGGTGCCGCACAGGACGCCGATTACCGATATTTCAAGCGCCTTCAGTGACGTTTCGCCCTCGGCATGGGCCATCGCGCCGGCGACGTAGGCCAGCGTCTCAGCCACGACGGTGTTCACCGAGACCGATCCGCCGAAGGCGAACTTCTGTGCGCCCTGGCCGCTGACAGCCACGTTGCCCACAACGCGGCCTGCGGTCGAACTGAGGTCAAGGCCGCCTGCGGCGTCAAGGCGCACGTCGCCCAGGCTGTGCCCGGCCGGTGGGCTCCGCGAGGGGGCTATGTCGATGCAGACGGCCGGCTGGGCGATGGCGTCCTCGTGCGTTGCCGCGAGCCGGATGGTTGTGGCGTCAACGACGACCACGTAGTACGTCTCGCCGTCGCTCAGGCCGTCGACGGGCACGCCGCCCCAGGTCTCGTAGAAGACGGCGTCGCCCGTCTCGAAAGCGTGTTCGCGGTCGAACGCGATCGTGTCATCGTCGCCGTTCACACCGGTTTCCGTATCGAACACAGACCTCTTGCCCGCGATGTGGGCGTCCACGGAACTGACGACCGTGTTGACCGAGACGGCGGCGCCCGCTGCGGCTCCCAGGCCGCCGCCTCCGCCTCCGCCGTTTCTCTGAGGTCCGGTAGCGGCGTGGTGAACGCTCAGGCCGCCCCCGTCGTCCCACGGGATGTCGTCGTCATCGCCGCCCCCGCCGGGCTCGATCCAGATCTCCGCGCCCTCCCATATGACGGGGACGAGTTCCGGCTCGCCTCCGCCGGATTGTTTCCCCGTCCAGCCGAAGTTGCCCGCAATGGCTGCGAAGATGGCTCCGTCAAGCGTGTCCAACGTTACGTCACCTGCGGCGTCGACGGACAGCACCCCGTCGGCGGCGGACACGTAGGCCTCCGTGTTGCTGACCACCGTATTGACGGAGACGGAGATGGCGGCCGCCAGTGTGCCCTTGGTGAACGCGCCCGCCA
>CAYUDW010000033.1:12629-14650 GCA_964442595.1 uncultured candidatus Brocadiaceae bacterium | reverse complement strand
TTGACGGAGACGGAGATGGCGGCCGCCAGTGTGCCCTTGGTGAACGCGCCCGCCAGCGAGAGTCCCACCACGATGCTGCCGTTCGTGGCGTCCACGTCGACGTCTCCCCCGGAGACGACGGTTGAGTCAGTGATGAAGGACCGTGTGTCGCCCACGCGGGTGTTGACGGCGAACGATGCGCCTACCCCGACGTTCGCTCCGGTGGACAGGCTGCCCGCCACGCCCGCGATGATGGACCAATCCGTGGCGGATACGGACACGTCGCCTCCCGCCGTGACGGAGCTGTCGCAAATGTAGGCCACGGCGCTCCTGACGAGCGTGTTGACGGCCACCGTCCCGGCCAGGCCGACCTGCTTCTTGCTCTTGCCCGACATGAAGGAGCCGCTTGCGCCCACGGCCAGCATCACGTTGGAGGTTCGGGCGCCGACTTCTACGTCGTTCGCGACGTTCACGGAGGAGCGATGTATCCCGGCTTCCGCGTCGCCCCAGATCCAGTTGAAGACGAGTGTGCCCGCAAGCCCGACGCCCACGGCGCTCTCCGCCGTCTTCGACGCCGCCACGGCGATCGTGAGTGCTCCGACATAAGTGCCGTTCATCGCCCAGACACCCAGGTCCGAGGCGTTCACGATGTTGGCGTTGGCGACCCTGGCGCTGGTCCAGTCGAACATGAAGTTCAGCGACGCGGCGCCCGAGACGCCGACGCCGCACTTCGGCTGCTGCTGCTGGCCCTCCCCGTCGCCGAAGACGCCGGGCGGCTCGGTGTCGTCGTCGAACAGGTTCGGCAGCTCCTCGCGCAGCAGCCAGTCGTCGTCATCGTCCGATCCCGGTTGCTGCCCGCCGCCCTGATCTTGCTTGACTCCGGCCCCCGCCGCCGTAAGCGCGATGATGCCGCCCATGTTGCAGGCGTCGACGGTCACCTTGCCCTGGGAACTGACGAACCCCGTGCCAATCACCTCCGCGTCGGTGTCGCCAATGACGGCCTTCGTGATCCGGACGACGGTGTTGACGGCACCGGACGCACCCACGCCGGCGTTTCCGCTCTCCCAGGCGATGCCACCCGCGACGTTCACAATGCCGGAGATGTCGCGCGCCCTGACCAGCACGGTCGAATCTGTTCCCTCGAGGGGGGCGTTTCCGGTGACGATGAACGCGTCACCGTCGATTTGGGCGGTCGTCAGGTTGATGCAGGCCAGCCAGGACGCGCTGCCGCTCAGGCCTACCGTTCCGGTCTTGACCTGCGATTCGGCGAGCGTGATGACGATGACGCTCGTCTCTGCGTCTACCTTGAGCGAATCTGCGTATACGTGGGCGCCGCCCTTGATGGAGGCCGTCACCTCGTTGAAGAAACCGTTGAGGAGGAGGGCCGCCCCCGCACCCACTCCCCCCTCGCCTTTGGCGCCCGGCAGCACGGGTCCCAGCAGGCCCATCAGCGGCCCACACATGCCGCTGAAGCCCAGCACTCGGACAACGCTCCTGGCCTCCACGGCCACGGTCTGCTCGCCGGACCGGAGGGACTGATCCTGGTTGATCTGGGCGCCTTCGTCAATGTAGGCCCGGCTGATGTTCACCATCACGAAGACGTTGGCGGCGCCGGACGCCGCCCAGTGGCTGCCCTTCGCGCCGCCTTTGGCCCATGAGGTGAAGAACCCCTTCTGGACGCCGAGATTGCCGTTAAGCTTGTCTGTGATGTCCTTTACGACCGACGTGGCGATGGTCGAGAACGTCGGATCCTCGATCATCTGTCCGATTCTGAGGAACTCCTCGTGCCAGGGGCGCGTGGTCTCGGAGCTCACCAGGATATCCTTCGCGGCGTCGACCACCGCGCCTTCCCCGATGTATGCCGTGGCGTTGTTGATGAAGATGCCCACTGCAAGCGCGCCGCTGAGGGAGCGCTCCTTCTCGTGCAGCTTGCTGGAGGACACGCCTGCCGCGGCCATGATCTGAGGCCGTTCGATGACCTGGCCCTGGACGGTCACGGAACCCTCCCGCGACAGCACGTGAGCCGACTCGGCGATGCAGGC
>CAYUDW010000033.1:6335-12529 GCA_964442595.1 uncultured candidatus Brocadiaceae bacterium | reverse complement strand
ACCAGCTTGGGCGTCCCCACGCTGGCGCTCGCATTGATGTCGTTGTTCGACGTGTCGATTATCGCGCTAACGCCGACATCGCCCGTAACGTCTATCAGCGTGCCGGCAAGAGTTGCGTTGACGTTGGAGGTGGCCAGCGAGATCGTTATTCCCACGGCGGCTATCCCGCCCTCGAAGGCGCCTGCGTTCGTGGAAGTGGCCATATCCCGGACGGCATCCGCTTCGACGTCGAGCCCGCCGCCGGCCATGACAACGGCGTCGCTGCCGATTGTGGCGGTTGACTCCACCATCGAGAGGCTGAAGGCCAGCGTGAAGTTGACCTTCTGTAGCTTCTGCCCGAGCCTCGTCGCGCCCGGTCCGAGGATCCCGTGTGCCGCCGTGACGTCCACGACGCTCTCCGCGAGGGAGCTGACGCTGACGTCGCCCGTTGTCGTGATGAACGCGTCACCAACGGTCACGCGGGCAGTCGGCCTCGAGACGCCAACGGCCACAGCCAGCGGCAGCCACGCCGTCTTGACCTTCGCCACGGCTTTGGCCTCAGCTTCCGCAGTTAAGCTGGCGGCTTCGATAACCGTTCCGCCGTCAATCGTTATCTCAGAGTGTGCCGAGGCGTAGGCAACTCCGCCCAGCAGCTTAGCTGCGAAGAAGTCAATCACACCCTCGATGCCGCCGATGATCGTGTCCGCCAAGCTGTCTTCGTCGTCGAACTGCTTGGACGTGTCAGTGACGGCCCTGATCTCAACGTCGTTTCCCTTGAGCGTTGCCCCGTCCACCTCAACCGTCGCCGTCTCTATCTCGACGATGACGGGCGAGATCTTCCAAACGAACATCTGCAGGAAGTAGCCGAGGACTGCATCCCCGAGGGTCGTCGGGCTATTGGTGGCCGTTATGGCGATGTTGCCCGTCTCTTCCTCTTCGCCTGCCCCGGCCTCATAGCCGTCCTCGTGGGCCAGCAGGCGCGCGCCGGCACCGATGGTGATGCTGGGGGCCACGATGGTGATGTTCCCCGAGGGGCCCACGGACAGATCGTTGAGAGGATCAGGGTCGACCCCCGCGATCAGCCGGCTGGAGATGGTCATGCCGCCGGGGATCGAGATGGCATGACCGGATATGAGCGTAACGTGGCCGGAGGCCAGGATGTCGTTCTCGAAGTCGAGGGCGTCCGGATCGATGATCGTCAGGGATCCCAGGGAGCCCGAGTAGTCGTAATCGTCGTCGCCTTCCTCTCCCACGAAGGTGTCGCTGCCGCCGCCGCCGTAGAGCGTGTCATTGCCCGGGCCGCCGATGAGGGTGTTATTGCCGCCGTCGCCGCCCAGGTAATCGTCGTAGGCGGAGCCCCTCAGGTTCTCGATCTCGGTCAGCGTGTCGCTGTCGCCAAAGCCGTCCGTGGCCGATCCTCCGATGGTAACGTCCACGCCGGCCGGATCGTTGGCGTAGGAGGCGGTGTCACTGCCGTCGCTGCCCCTGAGGTCATCGTCTCCGGCGCCCCCTTCGAGCGTATCGTCGCCTTCCAGGCCGACCAGTATGTCGTCCCCGGCGCCGCCGAACAGGTAGTTGTCCCCGGCGTCGCCGACGAGGGCGTCGTCATGCGCCGATCCTATCAGGTTCTCGAAGCCCGTCAGTGTGTCGTTGCCCGCCCCGTCGGTCGGCTGGGGAGAGCCGACGACGTGCAGGTAGACGTAAACCTCGCCGGGGGCGTGGGCGTACGACGCCGCGTCGACGCCGGCTCCGCCCTCGAGCGTGTCGTCGCCCGGGCCGCCTTCCAGGACATTGTCGCGGGCGTCACCCGTCAGGTCGTCACCGTGCGCGGAGCCCCTGAGGTCCTCAATGTCTATGAGAGTATCGGTCCCGGCGCCCCCGGTGGGCTGCGGCCCCGCAATGCTCAGGTCCACGGTCACAGCGGACGGCGCGGTCTCGTAGGACGCTGTGTCGCTGCCGTCGCCGCCGTCGAGGACGTCGTCTCCTCCGGCGCCTTCCAGGACGTCGTCGCCCGATCCGCCCAGGAGGCGGTTGCCTCCTCCGTCGCCCCTCAAAACGTCGCCGAAGTCCGATCCCTCCAGGTCCTCGACCGTGCTCAGCACGTCCGTATCCCCGTGGCCGTCCTGGGCGAGGCCGCTCAGAGTCGCGTCCACGCCTGCGGGAGCCGAGGCGTACGAGACCAGATCCGTGCCCGCTCCACCGTGCAGCTCGTCAAAGCCCGGGCCGCCGTCGAGCGTATCGTCCCCGCCCTGCCCCATGAGGACGTCGGCTCCGGCACCGCCCCGCAGATCATCGCTCCCGTCGCCGCCGGCGATGGTGTCGTTGCCTTCGCCGCCTTGCAGGACGTCATCCCCGTCGCGACCGTCCAGGTAGTCGTTTCCGTCGCCCCCGAGCAGGACGTTGTCCGCCGAATCTCCCCAGAGCCAATCGGCGTAGGAGGATCCCTCCAGGTTGTCTATCTCAGCCAGCGTGTCCCAGCCGGCGCCTGCGGTGTTCTGGCCAAGGAGGATGGCCAGGTCCACTTCGACTCCGACTTCCGCAGTCGCGTACGACGCCGTGTCCGTTCCGCCGCCGCCGGTGAGCGTATCGTCGCCCGGGCCGCCGGTCAGGACGTTATCGCCGCTGTCACCGGTCAGATCGTCGTCATACTCGGACCCGACCAGGTGTTCGATGTCGGTCAACGTGTCGGAGTCAGAGCCCCCGGTTGGCTGCTGCCCGGCGACGCTCAGATCGACTTGAACTCCGCCGGTGGCCGTCGCGTATGACGCGACGTCGATGCCGTCGCCGCCGTCCAGCGTGTCGTTCCCGCCGCGGCCGTCCAGGACGTCGTCGCCTCCGCGACCATAGAGCGTGTTATCGTGTGAGTCGCCGGTCAGCTCGTCGTCGTACGGGGATCCCTCGACGCCTTCAACGCTAACAAGCGTGTCGTTGCCCTCGAAGCCGTCTTGAGCCGTTCCGAGGTCCAGGTTCGCAACGACCGCCTGTTCGCTGTTCCAGTAGGAAGCCACATCCGTCCCGGAGCCGCCGTCCAGGTAGTCGTCGCCTTTGCCGCCCTCGAGGATGTCGTCGCCGCCCTGTCCGTAAAGGTAGTCGTCCCCCTCGCCGCCGATCAGCACGTTGGGGTCGCCATCTCCGTAGAGTTCGTCGCCGTAGGCCGATCCCTCGAGGTTCTCGATGCTCGACAGGTTGTCGAAGCCCGCGCCGTAAGTCGGCTGGGGTCCGCCTATGCCCAGCTCGACCACGACGCCGCTGCTGGCGCCGGCGTACGAGGCGGTATCGTAGCCGTCGCCCCCGTGGAGGGAATCGTCGCCTTCGCCGCCCTCGAGGACGTCGTCGCCTTCGCCTCCCCAAATCGTGTTGTCACCGTCGTCGCCGACCAGAACGTCGTCGTAGGGGGAACCGAACAGCTTCTCGAACTCCGAGATGGTATCGCTTCCCGCTCCTACGGTGGACTGCTCTTCCGTGTCGCCCAGGTCGACCTCGACGCCGTCCTCCGCGCTGGCGTACGAGAGCGTGTCGGTGCCGGGACCGCCGATCAGCACGTCGTCGCCATCGCCGCCGTCGACGGTGTCGTCGCCATCGCTGCCGTCAATGACGTCATCGCCGCCGGCGCCGAACAGGGCGTTGTTCTGAGCGTCGCCCGTCAGAACGTCGTCATACTCGGACCCTTCGAGGTCCTCTATCCCGGTCAGCGTGTCTTCGTCGCCGAAGCCGTCCGTGGCGGTGCCGCCAAGCGCGACGTTCACCGCCCCCGTGTCGTTCCTGTAGGAGGCAGTGTCGCTGCCGATGCCGCCCATGATAGCATCGGCGCCGGCACCGCCTTCCAGGTAGTCATCTCCCGTTCCGCCGTCGAGGGTGTCATCGCCCTCGCCGCCTATGAGCGTATCCTCCCACGCGCCGCCCACCAGCGTGTCCGCGCCTTCGCCCCCCTCGAGCGTGTCCATGCCGCCGTTGCCCAACAGCGTGTCGTCGCCGGCGCCGCCCATAAGCCGGTTACCCAGCGCGTCGCCCGTGAGCTCGTCGTCGCCGGCCGAGCCTATCAGGTTCTCGATTCCGCTCAGGTCATCGGTGCCGTCGCCTTCGGTGTCTTGGGTGCCGGCCACATTCAGGTCGACCCGCACGCCGCCGCCCGCATGCGCGTAGGAGGCCGTATCGTCGCCGGCGTCGCCTTGCAGGACGTCATTCTCTTCGCCGCCCTCAAACGTGTCGTCGCCTGCGCCGCCGACCAGCGTATCGTTGCCCGCGCCGCCGACCAGTGAGTTGTCATCGCCGTCCCCGGTGAGCTGGTCGCCATAGTCTGAGCCGACAAGGTTCTCGATCTCGCTCAGCTCATCGCTGCCGGCGCCGCCCGTGCTCTGGGAACCGGCCAGATTGAGGTTGACGGTGACGGCGCCCCCCGCCGAAGCATATGAAGCGGTATCGCTGCCGTCGCCGCCCTGAAGGATGTCGTTGCCTGCCCCGCCTTCGAGGACATCGTCGCCGTCCCCGCCGCTCAGGACGTTCCCGGTGTCGTCCCCCGTCAGACGATCGTTGTGCGCCGAGCCCTCCAGGTTCTCTATGTCGGTCACCGTGTCCGTGTTGCCGAAACCGTCCGTGGCTGACTCGCCGAGGGCGACGTCCACGCCGGCCTCGTCGCCGGCGTAGGACGCCGTATCGCTACCGTCGCCGCCGTCGAGGATATCGTCCCCGGCGCCGCCCTCCAGGACGTCATCCCCGCCGAGCCCGGTGAGCGTGTCGTCCCCATCGCCCCCGATCAGCACATTCGGCTCATCGCTGCCCGTCAGCAGATCGTCGTTCGCCGAGCCGGTCAGGTTCTCAATGTCCGTCAGCGTGTCTTCATAGGCGAAGCCGTCGGTCGCCGTACCGCCGATGGTCACGTCCACGCCGGCCTCGTCGCCGGCGTAAGACGCCGTGTCACTGCCGTCGCCGCCCTGGAGGTCGTCTTCGCCCGCGCCGCCTTCCAGCGTGTCATCGCCCGGGCCACCGATCAGCGTGTCGTCGCCGGCGCCACCGAAGAGCACGTTGTCCGAGGAGTCGCCAGTCAACACGTCGTCGTCGGGGGAGCCCGTCAGGTTCTCGATGCTGATGAGGGAGTCGGACCCCGCGCTTCCCGTGGGTTGTGGTCCGGCGAGGCCGAGGCTGACAGTGACCGTGGCGCCGGCGCTTGCGTAGGACGCCGTGTCGCTGCCCTCTCCGCCGTCCAGCGTGTCATCGCCCGCGCCGCCCTCAAGCGTGTCGTCGCCCTCACCGCCGCTCAGATCGTCGTCGCCCCCGCCGCCGAACAGGTGGTTATCTTCGGCGTCGCCGACCAGGATGTCGTCATGTTCCGACCCCGCGATGCTCTCGATGCCGGCGAACGCGTCCTCATCGCCATAGCCGTCCCGCAGCGCTCCGCCCAGGTCGAGATTCACGCCGTCCGGGTCGGACGCGTAGGAGGCCGTGTCATCGCCCTCGCCCCCATAGAGGCCATCGTCGCCCGCGCCGCCTTCCAGCGTATCGTCGCCAGCGCCGCCTTGAAGCTCGTCGTCTCCGGCCCCGCCCATGAGCGTGTCGTCGCCCTCACCGCCCGAAAGGATGTTCTCCCCGTCGTCACCCGTGAGCAAGTCGTCGAAGCCCGATCCGCTCAGGTTCTCGATGCCGTCCAGGTCGTCCAGGCCGGCGCCTGAGGTCGGCTGGCTTCCGACCAGGCTCAGGTCAACCGTGACGGCTGCCTCGGCGCTTGCGTAGGACGCGGTGTCGCTCCCGGCGCCGCCGCGGAGAACATCGTCTCCGGCGCCGCCGTCCAGAACGTCGCTCCCGTCGCCGCCGGAAAGCTCATCCGTGCCTTCCCCGCCCTCGAGGATGTCATTCCCCGCGTCGCCCTCGAGGTCGTCGTCGCCTTCCCCGCCAAGCAGGAGGTCGCTGCCGTCGCCGCCCGTTAGACTGTCATCACCGGGGCCACCGTCGAGGACGTTCGCGCCGTCATCGCCGCTCAGAACGTCGTCGAAGTCGGAGCCTGTCAGGTTCTCGATGCTCACCAGGCTGTCCAGTCCGCCGGGCCCCGTGTCCTGCGGGCCGACATCGGTCAGGCGCACCGTAACCCCAATCCCTCCGGTCAGGTCCGCGTACGATGCGGTGTCACTCCCGTCTCCTCCCAGCAGCAGGTCGTTTCCCGTCCCGCCTTCCAGGACGTCGTTGCCGCTGCCGGCGTACAGGCGGTCGTCGCCGCCGCCGCC
>CAYUDW010000033.1:0-6235 GCA_964442595.1 uncultured candidatus Brocadiaceae bacterium | reverse complement strand
CTTCCAGGACGTCGTTGCCGCTGCCGGCGTACAGGCGGTCGTCGCCGCCGCCGCCTTTCAGCACGTTGGCATTCGAATCGCCCGTCAGCCAGTCGTCGCCGGCGGAACCCGTCACGTTCTCGACGTCTGTCAGCGTATCCACGCCCGCGCCGCCCGTGTCCTGCAGCTCCCTGACGTTCAGGTTAACGATGACCGCGCTGGCTGCGTCCGCGTAAGACGCCGTGTCGGCCCCGGCGCCGCCGGTGAGTCCATCGTTGCCGGCGCCGCCGACGAGGGTATCGTCGTCATGGCCCCCGTCGAGCGTGTCATTGCCTCCGGCGCCGTCCAGCACGTCGTTGCCGATGCCGCCGAAGATCACGTCGTCGCCCGTGCCGCCCTCGAGGATGTCGTCTCCGGCACCGCCCTCAAGCATGTCGTCTCCGGCGCCGCCGAGGATGACGTTACGTTCCGCGTTGCCCGTAATGACGTCGTCGCCGGTCCCGCCCCTCACGTGCCGGAAGTTGCGCACGCCGGCGGTTCCCGTCGCTTCGCCCCAACTCCCTTCGTCGGGGATCAGGAGGTCGACGGCAATGCCGGCGGCGTATGCGACGTAGTCCAACCTGCCGTTGCCGAGCGATCCGCCGTCAATGGTGCCCTTGATCGCGGCGCCGTCTTCGAAGACGACCGTGTTGGTCCCGCCGCCGAGGACAACGTCTTCGATGTTGCTCACGCCGCTGACCACGCTCGCACCGGCCGCGATGGAGAAGGTTCCGTCCGCGTGAATCGTGCAGACCAGGTCGTCGCCGTACGCGCTAAGGTCGAGCAAGTCGGGGGCTTCGTCGTCCTCCTCAGGCGGATCGAGCCCGGGAGCGCCGGCATCGCCCGCCTGGCTGCGATTCTGCGTCCCGCCGTCAATGGTGCCGCCGAACGTGGCGCCGTCCTCAAAGACGAACTCGTTGATGCCCGTCCCGCCGATAATGTGCTCGATGCTGGCGACGTTGCTGAGCGAGTTAGGGCCGCCGACCACGGAGATAGTGCCGTCCGCGTGGAACGTGACCGTCAGGTCGACGGTGACCTCGGAGAAGTCGAGCGTATCGTCACCTTCACCGGCGTTCTCCACGACGGTATCGCTGCCCCACCCGTCGCGGAACCGGTAGACGTCGTCCCCGGTGCCGCCCGTCAGCACGTCGTCCCCCCAGCCGCCTTCCAGGACGTTGCCGCCGGAGTTCCCGGTCAGGGAGTCGTTGTCCGAGGTGCCGACGGCGCCGTCGATGTTGCTTACCCCGGCTGTCCCCGGCGCCGGACCCGGTCCGGGGTCCGGCAGGTTCAGGACGATGGGGCCTGCGTACCTTGAGTAGTCGAGCGTGTTGAAGCCGCCCGTGCCGCCGTCTATGGTGCCGGCAAGCGAAGACCCATCCTCCAGCACGAACGTGTTGTCGCCGGAGCCGCCGATAAGGTTTTCGACGTGCGGTGCATTCTCGACCTCGTTCGTCCCGTCCGTCACGGACACAGCGCCTTCCGACTCCGACGTGAAGGTCAGGTCTGCCGTGACGCCTGAGAAGTCGAGCGTATCGTTCCCCTCGCCTTCGTTCTCCTTGACGGTGTCGTCGCCCCAGCCGTCCTGGAACTGGTACGTATCATCCCCCAGGCCGCCCGAGAGCGTGTCGTCTTCGCCGGCGTTGCTGACCAGGACGTCGTCCCCGTCAGTGCCCTCGATGTCGGCCAGGAGTCCGCCATAGCCGCTGAGATCGGCCAGTTCGGAGAGCGAGAGCGCTTCAATCGGCCCCGTGTGATGTTCGAGAGACCAATCGCCCCCCAGCTCCCCGCTGCCCGTGGCATCGTCGGAGGCGGCCACGTCGGCGCCGGTCAGGTCTGCCAGCCGGGCGACGAATTCCGCGCCGTCCTCCCCTTCGGCTGCTCTGCATCCGTAGAGCAGCAGGTCGCCATCGGCCACAAGGGCGTCCCCCCAGGTCGCCAGACGGTCGGCGTACTCGTCGAGCACCGACGCGTCCAGGCGAGCGCTTCCCAACCGCAGGCAGCCGGTCGACCCGTGGGACACGACGTGGACGGCGCTGAGTCCTGTGTAGCCTTGCAGGACCTCGCTGATCTGATCGACCCCGTCGGCGTCGGACTCCAGGACGACGAAGTGGGCGTCCTGGTTTGCCCCGGAGCTCGAAGCGGTCGGCGCCCCGAAGAGCGACTGGTAGTCCTCAACTCCCGGGTCGATGAAGACTACGGCGAGTGGGGAGACGGTGGAAGTGGCGCCATCGGCTTCGTGCTGCTCGGTTTCTGCCTGGCCCAAGACGCCCGACAGCAGGATTCGCGGCTCCAGGGCCTCGAGGTCGAGCCCGCGCACGCGCGATGCATGACGAAGCGGGAGCGTCAAGAGGGAGCACACCCGGTCAAAGCGGTCGGCCAGAGAAGGCATGGGGCGTTCCCGGAAAATGAAAAAGCGCGGCGCTGCATCCTACCTACGCCGGACACCACCGTCAACCATCGAGAGACCACAAGAGGCCCGCCAGCCCTATCGGGAAAGCCTTCATGGTTCCTGAGAAGGCACTTTTTCGCATGCATGGCCGCTTTGACCTCGTTCCGGGCTCACGCCCATAATCCGTGGTCCTCCCACAGGACGGGCCCGGCTCTGGTACGTCAACACGGGGAAGCGCCGGCCACCACACATGTCACGTGCACGCAGTGATGTCATTCTCCCTGGCTCCGATGCGCGGCCCGGGCGGTTCAGACGTCAGCCACATTCACAGCAGGTGACGGGCGTTGCGGGCGCATTTGATTGACGCCGGGGGACTGCGTCTCTATAGTGCTCGGGTTCGCTGTGCTTGCACGGAGCCTACGTTTGACTTGGCGGGCCTTCATCATCGGCGTCCTGGCTGTGGCCGGCTTCTGCCTGCTCGTGCCGGTCAACGACTACAGGGTGGGCAATACCTTCCTGACGGGCAACCACTTCCCCGTGGGCGTGTTCTGTTTCCTGTTCATCCTCACGCTCGGGGTCAACGGGATTCTCAGGCTCCTCAGGCGCGCCTGGATGCTCAGGCAGTCCGAACTGATGCTGGTCTGGTGCATGATGATCGTGGCCTCCACGGTGCCGGCCAGCGGGCTGATGCGCAACTTCCTCGCCTCGATGCCTGCCGCGCCGTATCTTTCGCAGCGGCCCGATTTGTTCTGGGCGGACGACGTGCTGAAGGACGCCCCTCCCGGCATCCTTCTGAGCAACGATGCGAAGAGCCCGGCCGCCAAGAGGTTCTTCGAAGGCACGGATAGGGGCGAGCCGGTGCGCGTGCCCTGGAGCCAGTGGACGCGGACGCTGGTGACGTGGGGCATCTACATCTGGCTTTTCTACCTGGCGACGTTCTTCCTCTGCGGCATCCTGCGCAAGCAATGGGTGGAGTCGGAGCGCTTGATGTTTCCGGTGGCCAGAGTGCCGCTTGACTTCACTGAGGGCAGCCGGGAGGGGCGTCTGCTGTCCTCCTCAACCAGGAGCCGCGCCTTCCTTATCGGCGCCATGGTGACCATCGTCTTCGGGCTGATTCGCCTGGCGCCGCTTCTTTCCGGCGCCGACGTGGGCTGGCGCGTCGTCGTGCCGTTCTGGACCGTGTTCTCCGAGACGGCGCTCAACTACGTGAACGTCAGCGACGGAAAGATCTACCCCCTGGCGATCGGTTTTGCTTTCCTGGTGCCCGGCGACGTGTCTCTGAGCATCTGGTTTTTCTACGTCTTCATGTGCGTCCAGATCATCATCGCCCATGCCGCCGGGCGGCCGCTGGAGGGGGGGCGTTCGGGGCCGTTTCTTCAGTGGCAGCAGTCGGGCGCCTTCCTGACTCTGACGGCGGGCATGCTGTACATGGCGCGCCGGCACCTGTGGGCGGTCCTGAAGTCGGCGTTCGGAAGGCCGGGCGGCGCTGACGGGTCGTCGGAGCCGATCGGTTACCCGCTGGCCTTCTGGGGATTGCTCCTGAGCGTGGGCGGGCTGGTTGCGTGGAACATGTATTTCGGCCTGAGTGCGCTGGCGGCCATCGGCATGATCGGGCTGATGTTCAGCATAGTGCTCGTGCACTCCCGGATGGTGAGCCAGGGCGGGCTGTTCTTCACGCAGCATTCCTGGGGGCCGGCCTGGTTTCTGCACCGGATCACGGGCGGGCGCGTTTTCTCGGCGCCGGGGGTCGTGGTGGCAACGCTGCAGAGCCAGATCTTGACCAGCGACTCGCGTGAGCTCCTGGCGCCGCACGCTATGAACTCGCTGCGCATCTGGAGCGTGTTTGAGAGGCGGCGGCGCCTTTTCCTGCCCATCATGCTGGTGACGCTGGCCATCGCGCTGGTGGCAGCGACCTATTCGAGCCTCAGGTGGGTCTACTATGACCGCGGCGCGCTGAACACGCCCATCGGATCGAGCCACGTCTACCACATGACCAACACGTTCAACGGCGTGCACATGATGATCTCGCAGCCGTGGCAGGGAGCCCAGCCGAGATGGGGAGGGCTGGCCACGGGCGTGGCCGCCATGGGCGCGCTGATGGTGCTGCGGGGCACGTTCTACTGGTGGCCCATCAACGCGCTGGGATTTGCGATCGCCATGTCCTGGTGCACGCGGGTGCTGTGGTTTTCGTTCTTCCTCGGCTGGCTGGCGAAGGCGCTGATCCTGAAGTTCGGAGGCGGGCAGACGCTGCGGGGCGGGCGGCAGTTCTTCTTGGGCGTCATCATCGGCGAGAGCTTGGTCATAGGCGGCTCAACGCTGATGAGCCTGCTGACGGGCGTGCGCACGGGCCCCATCTTCCTGCCTTACTGAGAGTCGGAGCCGTGGCGTCGGTCATCCTGCTGGACTCGGACGCCATCCTCGGAACGTATGGCGGCCGGTCGCTTGCGCGCGCTGCACGTGCTGCCATAATGGTGAGGCCGTGCCGGCCGCCCGGGACGGCCGGTGGCTCAGGGCGTTCAGGATCTGTCCGACCGAGGTGGCAACCATGACTTCCCGCCAACGAGTTCTGAAGGCAATCAACTTCGAAGAACCGGATAGGGTCCCCATAGACCTCAGCGCGATGCGCGCGTCCGGCATCAACGCGGTGGTGTACGACAGGCTGAAGCGCCGGATGGGGATCAGGACGCCGACGAAGACATTCGACACGATGCAGATTCTGGCGGAAGTTGAGTTAGAGGTATTGGAGCGCTTGCACGTGGACGTTGTGCCCCTTGACGTGGGGGGCGTGTCATGGTCTGAACAGCAGGCGGAGGCCGGAGTCCGAAGGCGCCTCTTCGAAGGGACCGAGGTGTTCTTCCCACCGCACACCAGGATCACGGAAGAAGACGATGGAAGCTGGGCCCTGCGCGGGCGCGACGGAACGCCGGTTGCCCGCATGCCGAAGGGCGGCTTCTACTTCGACTTCATCCGGCCCACGATGAGCGCCCGGCGCATAGACCCTGACGCCTTCGAGCCCCCGGCCTCGGTGCCAGACGAACAACTCGAACTGATTGCCCGTCGCGCCAGACATCTCTACGAGAACACTGACAAGGCAATCCTGGGATGGGGTGCAAGCATCAGTATGATGGGCATGAGCGCCCTTCTGTCCGACAACATCACGCAGGGGGCGCTGGACGAGTGGCTCTGCATGCTCCTGATGGAAAAGGAAACGGCCCATGAGATGATGGGGCGCTATGTGGATGCCGTGATCTCCTGCATGAAGCTGTATCACGAGGCGACGGGAGACCGCTGTGTCGCGTGGGGCGTGGCGTCTGACGACGGGGGGACGCAGCGCGGGGGGCTCATTGCCCCGGAGCTCTTCGCTGAGATGGTCAAGCCCCACTACAAGCGTCTGTGCGACTGGGTGCATGCCAATACGGGGTGGAAGACCTTCCTCCACTCGTGCGGCTCGATCTATGACTACATCCCTCACTGGATCGAGGCGGGGATCGACATCCTGAACCCGGTGCAGATATCCGCCGCAAACATGGAACCGGAACGTCTGAAGCGGCAGTTCGGGGACAATCTTGTCTTCTGGGGCGGCGGCTGCGACACGCAGGAAGTGCTCCCATTGGGGACGCCGGATAAGATACGAGAACACGTGCGCCGAAACATCGAGGCCCTTCGCGCCGGCGGGGGCTTTGTCTTCACTCAGGTGCACAACATCCAGCAGGATGTGCCGGTCGAGAACGTGGAAGCCATGCTTCGGGCAGCCTACGAGTTCGGACGGTATTCCTAGAGCGGATGGCGGCCAGCCGCTTGCGGGCGTCGCACGAGTCGCCATAATAG
>CAYUDW010000032.1:17612-22263 GCA_964442595.1 uncultured candidatus Brocadiaceae bacterium | reverse complement strand
GCACAGGACAGGGTCAAGAGCTGGATCTACATCGACCATTCCTGCACGGCCCGCACGTTCGTCGAAGGCGAGACGTGGGAAGTGCCGGTCGAGTACTACCTCGATCCCGCCGAGGACAAAGGGGGCACCAGGCTCAACCTGTGGGGAGGCGGCCCGTGGATCGACAACCCAGACGGGAAGTACACCACGGACAGGCACCACGAGTCCTACCCCGGACTTTCCCAAACCGTGGACGCTGAGCCCGGCCGCCACACGCACGTGTTCAGGTTGACGGTGCCGCCGGCGCTCCCGCAGAACGCCGTCCTGCTGATCGCCCGGTTCCAGGACGCCTCGGGCGGGTCGTGGCCGTGGGAGTTCCGCCGCGGCAGGATGTGGTTCGTGCGCAACGGCGGCTACTTTGAGCTGGAGACGGACAAGCCGGGCAACCTGTTCACGTACGACGAACCGGTGCGCCTCGTCGCCAGGCTGAAGAACGTCAGCTCGCCCGGCCAGGAGAAGGCGCTGACCTACACCGTCTGGGACGTGACCGGTGCGGCTGTGGCTCAGGGGCAGGTGCCCTTCACCGTCCGGCAGGACGGGCAGGAGGTGCCGATCGAACTGGGTCTGGACCGACGGGGCACGTTCCTCATCGAAGCGGAAGTGGCGGGATGGGAGAAGCGGGACACGACCTTCTGCCGCATCCCGGACGTGATGGCCATCACGGGCGGCGCGCCGACGCGGTTCGGAATGACGAGCGTCGTCGCTCCCGATCCGCCCGAACGGACTGACGAGCTCTGCCGCGTCGCGCGCAGGCTCGGCCTGACGAGCTGCCGCACGATGCATAGCTGGTATGACATGGAGCCGGGCCCCGGCGTCTACAAGCTCGACGCCTGGGAGCGGGCGTTGGACATCGGTCGTCGCCACGGGATCGACACGTGGATCTGCATCTACAACCCGCCGGCCTGGGCATTGGTGGACACGGAGAGCCTGCGTTCTTACAAGGCCGTGCGGGTCGACTGGGATGCGTGGCGCGACTTCGTCCGCACCGTCACCACCCGCCTGAAGGGCAGGCTCTACGGCTGGGAGTGGCTCAACGAGATCACGCCCGGCGGCACCGAAGACCCCGTCACGGACTACGTGAAGCTGTGCCGCATCGGCACCGAGGCGGCCAGGGCGGTCGATCCGGACATCGTGACCATTCTGGCCGGCGGGCTCTGGCCGCGCAGCTATCGCATCGAGATGCTCAAGGCGGGCGTAGGTCAGTACGTCGACGTGCTGCCCATCCATTACTCGAACGGCGGCGGCGTGATCGAGGCGAAGGAGGACCTGGCCTCCGTCGGATGCGAGGACGTGGCCGTCTGGGACGACGAGACCGCGCGTGGCCTGAACGCCTGGAACGTGCCCCCGCTGGAAGAGCTCAAGAACACCACCCAGGCCGACTGGGTGCTGACGCAGTGGCCGGACGAGCTGGCCGCCGGATGTGAGAAGATCATCTACTTCGGAGGCAACGGCTCTCCCGCCGGGAACTGGACGTACCTGCTGGGCGACCTGAGGCCCCGCCCCGTGGCCGCCACGCTCGCCGTGTTCGTCAGCAAGCTGTTCGCAACCAACCCGGTCGGCGTCTTCTCGCTCGGCAAGGGCGGCCTGTTCCACCTTTTCGAGCGCGACGGCAGGGCGGTGCTGGTCTGCTCCACCTACGAGCGGGACGGGGAGACGGTCGCCCTCCGGGTCGGCACGGACAAGGTGGTGGCTACGGACTACCAGGGCAACGAGACCGAACTGCGGGCCGCCGGGGGCGTGGCGTCGCTTCGGCTGGGCTCCATGCGCTACTTCCTGGAGGGCGCGGACCTGGACGTCGTCAAAGCGTACGTCGTGCCGCAGGTTCAGACGCACCGTGGGGCGATGAAGAGAACGCGCCTGACCGAGGCGCCTCGCGTCACGATGCTGGTGGGGCAGGAGGGAGAGGTTTTCGTGCTGCTGAGGAACCTGTACGAGCGCGAGCTGTCCGGCGCCGTGCGCCTGTCCCTTCCCCGGGGATGGCCCGCGGCGGGGGAGGTCCGGTTCTCGCTGGCGCCGGGTGAGGAGCTTTCCTTGCCGATCCCCGTGGTCGTTCCGGCTGACGCGCCGCCGGAGGACCATGCCGCCGAGGCAGTCTTCACCTTCTCCCGGGACAAGCTGCCCGAGATCGGCAAGTCCTTCGTCATCGCCGCCATTACGCCCGGCATGGTCGGCAACCTGGTCCGCAACGGCGGCTTCGAGGTCGCCGACGATGCGGGCAGCGGGCCCGACGGGTGGGGCGTCAACGGCACCACCAGCCAGTGGGCCGGCTCCGAAGGGCTCGGCCTCGGCCTGGGCAAGCGTGTCCTGAAGTACACTCAGTCCGAGGACTACGTCTCGAGCGGCCAGACGCTCCAGCTTCGCGGCGGGCAGACCTACCTCTACACCGCCTGGGTCTGGAACCGGGACATGCATGCCGGCTCGAACGTCTACCTGAATATGATGGACGGCTCCAGAAGGTCGCTCTACGACGTGCAGGTCTTCACGACCGGCGAGGATAATCCTTACTGGCAGATGTATACCAGCAGAATCCAGACCCCTGGGAACCTGAGGGACGCGGGCTTCTCCCCGCTCGCCATCGGGCAGGGACGGGCGCTGTTCGACAACGTCCGCGTCACGCCGTTCGAGGGGACTGACTTCGCCGCCGAGTGCTGCCGCACGCCGGCCCCACCCACCATGGACGGCAAGCTGGACGACTGGATCACCGGGTGCCCCTTGCCGATCATAGGCCGGAACCAGCTCACTGTGGCGGATGAGTCTTACGCGTGGACGGCCGAGAACCTGAACGGAGTGGGCTACCTGATGTGGGACGAGGCAAACCTCTACGTGGCCGTGCGCGTGCTGGACGACGCTCACCACACGGCGGGCACGGGCGACACCGTCACGCAGGGCGATGGCCTCATCCTGGCCTTCGACCCGACCAATCGCAGCCCCGAGGCAGCGCAGAAGGCGTTTGCCTACTACGTCTCCTCGGCCGTGCCGGGCGGCGGCAGCGGGGTGCACACGATCTACCGCCCGGAAGCCTACTCGGGCGGCCTGCGCACGGGCCACCTGTTCCGCGACTCCTCGGTCTACGAGATGGCCATCGGGCGCGACGACGGCGGATGCACATACGAGATTCGCATCCCCTGGGCGGAGCTTGGCGGCGTGCAGCCGTCGTTCGCGGGCAAGTTCGCCTTCTCCGTCCAGCTCAACGACAACGACGGGCGCGGTCCGGCCGCGCACATGAACTGGGGCGGCGGAATCACGCCGGCCTGGCGACCGGCCGACCTCGGCGTCGTGACGTTCGTCAACGAGTAGGGGAGGTCCGATGGGCGAGGCTGAGGGCCAGTTCCGGTGCGAGCAGCCCCACGGCTTCTCAATTGATGAAGACCGTGATGCCGTGAGCGAAGCCGCCCGGCGGTTGTCGGTCATGGCGGAGGCGGACGTGCTCGTCGTGGGCGGCGGACCTGCCGGCGTCGGCGCGGCCCTTGCGGCCGGCCGCGAAGGGGCGCGGACGCTGCTTCTGGAGCGTCACGCCATGCTGGGCGGCATGTGGACGGCGGGGCTCGTCAACCCCTTCTTCGAGTTCCGCAAGAAGGGGTGGATTGTGGGCGAGATCGTCGAGCGCCTCGAGTCGGAGGGCGCTTGGCGGCTTCATTCCCACCGATCGACATTCGACGTCGAAGCGATGGTTCGCCTGCTTGAGGCGATGATGGCCGACGCCGGCGTCGAGTTCTGGTATCACGTGCTGGCGACGGACACGGTCGTCGAAGACGGGCGCGTTCGGGGCGTCGTCGTCGAGAGCAAGGCCGGGCGCGCGGCCGTCCTGGCGGACGTGGTGGTGGACTGCACCGGGGACGGCGACGTGGCCGCGCGGGCGGGCGTTCGCTACGAGCTCGGGCGCATGGCGGACGGCCTGATGCAGCCTATGACCCTGATGTTCGAGATAGACGGCGTGGGCGACTACGAGCAGACCAACTCACGGGAGACCTACGACCGGATGGTCGAGGCGATTCGCGAGCACGACCTCGGCGTCGAGCTTCCGTTCGGCCGGGTCAACTACGCCCCGGCCATCATCCTGATGCCGCGTTCGGACAGCGCCGTCGTGCAGGCCACGCACGTGTATCGGCTGAATCCGCTCGACCCACGCGAGTTCACCCGCGGGATGACGGACGCGCGCGTTCAGGTGCATGAACTGATGCGCGTCATGCGCCATCTGCCCGGCCTGGCGAACATCCGGCTCATCCGCACCGCGCCGACGCTCGGCATCCGCGAGACGCGGCGCGTACGGGGCCGCTACCGCCTGAGCATGGACGACCTGTCCGAGGGTCGGCGCTTCGAGGACGCCGTCACCTTCTGCAAGTTCGGCGTCGACATTCACGAGCCGGCGCCCGGCTCCGGCGTGCCCTCGCGGCACGCCGCGGCCATGAAGCCCTACGAGATCCCCTACCGCTGCCTCGTGCCCGAGGGAGTGAGCAACCTGCTGGTGGCCGGGCGATGCATATCGGGTAGCCACGAGGCGCACGCGTCCTATCGGGTCACCGGCACGTGCATGGCCATGGGGCAGGCGGCCGGACTGGCGGCGGCCCTGGCTGCGAAAGAAGGGATCCCGCCGGCGGAGCTGTCGGGCTCC
>CAYUDW010000032.1:1178-17512 GCA_964442595.1 uncultured candidatus Brocadiaceae bacterium | reverse complement strand
GGCGGCGGCCCTGGCTGCGAAAGAAGGGATCCCGCCGGCGGAGCTGTCGGGCTCCGCGCTCCATGAGGAGCTGGCGGCGCGCGGAGTCGGCTTCCTGGAGAGCTGACATACCGTGCGGAGCGGTCCTGCAGAAGTCTTCCAGGGCTTGGACCGCGGGTGAGAGGCCGGCGGCGGCGGCGCCGCCCATTCCATGTGAGGGAGGACGTGCGATGCCCGAGGCGTCGGCGGACAAGGTGGAGCGGTGGGGCATCTTCGAGCTGGAGCTTGAGGGGGAGGCCGGCGGCAATCCCTTCGTTGACGTAACGTTTCAGGCCCGTTTCAGCCACGGCCACCGCAACGTCGGCGTGAACGGTTTCTACGACGGGGACGGCCTCTACCGCATTCGCTTCATGCCGGACGTGCCCGGCGAGTGGACCTATGAGACGCAGAGCAACTGCGAGGCCCTGGACGGCCGTTCCGGCTCGTTCGTCTGCGTCGCGCCGGGCGCCGGCAACCACGGCCCGGTCCGCGTCGAAGACACGTATCACTTCGCCTACGCGGACGGTACGCCGTACTACCAGGTCGGCACGACGTGCTACGCCTGGGTCCACCAGGGAGACGAACTGGAAGAGCAGACGCTGGCCACCTTGCGCGAGGCGCCGTTCAACAAGCTGCGCACGTGCGTCTTTCCCAAGCGCTACGCATTCAACGAGAACGAGCCCGTCTACTACCCGTTCGAGCGGGGGGCGGATGGGGGCTGGGACTTCGCACGGTTCGCCCCCGAGTTCTTCCGGCACTTTGAGAAACGCGTGGGGCAGTTGATGGGACTGGGCATCGAGGCGGACCTCATCCTGTTCCACCCCTACGACGGCGGGCACTGGGGCTTCGATCGCATGAGCGCGGAAGAGGACGACCGCTACCTGCGCTACGTTATCGCACGCCTGGCCGCCTACCGCAACGTGTGGTGGTCCCTGGCCAACGAGTACGACATCATGGGAACCAAGAGCATGGCCGACTGGGATCGCTTCTTCCGCATCCTGTGCGAGGAGGACCCGCACCAGCACCTGCGCTCCGTGCACAACTGCCGCACGTTCTACGACCACGGCAAGCCATGGGTGACCCATTGCAGCATTCAGAGCGGCACGGACAACGTGGCGGCCTGGCGCGACGCCTACCGCAAGCCTGTCGTGGTCGACGAGTGCTGCTACGAGGGGAACATCGAGCATGGCTGGGGAAACATAAGCGCGCAGGAGCTGGTGCGCCGCTTCTGGATCGGCACGGTGAAGGGCGGCTACGTCGGACACGGGGAGACGTACCTGCACCCGCAGGACGTCCTCTGGTGGTCCAAGGGAGGCGTGCTGCACGGGGAGAGCCCCGCGCGCATTGCGTTCCTGCGGAAGCTCCTGGAAGGCGGCCCGCCCCGGGGCCTCGACCCCGTCCGCTGGCGGCCACACTGGGACATGTGGGGCGCCGGCAAGGGAGACGACTACTACCTGTTCTACTTCGGCGAGCGGCAGCCAGCCGAGTACACCTTCGAGCCGCCCGGCGAGAACGAGTATCGCGTGGAGATCATCGACACCTGGGAGATGACGGTCACACCGCTGGAGGGGACCTTCACCGGCAGGTTCAAGATCGAGCTCCCGGGCCGGTCCTTCACCGCCGTGCGAATGCAGAAGGCGTGAGAGACGGCTGGCGTTGGCAGTCGACGTTTGCGTTGCCGGTCGGCCTTTCCTATCATGCCGCGTTCGTAGACGTGCGTTTGGCGGAACCTGAGAAAGACGCGACCTCGCAGCGTGGAGAGACAGCGTGAGACAGAATCCATCGGCTTCCAAGGCCCGCAGAGAGGCGACCGGGGACGTGCGGCGCACAGACGACCTGGAGACGGTCAAGGCGTTACGGGCGGCCTACGAGAAGATGACCGATCACATGGCCCGCGCCATCGTCGGGCAGCAGCAGGTCATCGAGCAGATCCTGATCGCCGTCTTCTGCCGCGGCCACGGGCTGCTGGTCGGCGTGCCCGGCCTGGCGAAGACCCTGATGGTCCGGACGCTGGCCCGGGTGCTGGACCTGACCTTCAGCCGCGTCCAGTTCACGCCCGACCTCATGCCCTCCGACATCACGGGCACGGACGTGCTGGAGGAGGACCGCACGACGGGGAAACGGGTCTTCCGCTTCATTCGGGGTCCGATCTTCGGCAACATGATCCTGGCCGACGAGATCAACCGGACCCCCCCGAAGACGCAGTCGGCCCTCCTGGAAGCGATGCAGGAACACCGGGTGACCGTGGGTGAGGAGACCTATGTCCTGCCCGAGCCGTTCTTCGTGCTGGCCACGCAGAATCCCATCGAGCAGGAAGGCACCTACCCGCTGCCGGAGGCCCAGCTCGACCGCTTCCTGTTTAACATCATCGTGGATTATCCGTCGGCGTCGGAAGAGACCGACATCATGAAGAGGGAGACGGGCACGTACGCGGCCAACCTGGAGGTGGCCCTCACGGGGGACGAGATACTGCACCTGCAGGACGTGGTGCGCCGCGTGCCGGTTGCGGAGCACGTGTTCCAATACGCGCGGGACCTTGTGCGGGCGTCCAGGCCCGGGCAGAAAGAAGCGCTCGACTTCGTCGGGGAACTGGTCAGTTGGGGCGCCGGGCCGCGGGCCAGCATCTACCTTATACTCGCCGCGAAGGCCAGGGCGGTGCTGCACGGACGCTACCATGCCACGACCGAAGACGTGCGCGCCCTTGCCCTGCCCGTGCTGAGGCACCGCGTACTGACGACGTTCAACGCCGAGGCGGCAGGAATCGGGGCCGAGGAGATCATCCTGCGTCTGCTGGAAGAGGTGCGGCCGTCCGGCAGCGACGCCCTCACGTAAAGGCGCAGTCAGCACAGTCGGTCGCGGCACCACCCCTGGAAGCCCCTGAAGCGGCGAGCCGGAGGCGTGAAATGGCGGCACGAGCGGACATGCCGGACTACATGCGTCTGCTCGACCCGCAGGCGCTCGCGAAGGTCCACCGGCTGGAGCTGGTCGCGCGGGGCACCGTCGAAGGCTTTGTCTCCGGGCGGCACAGGAGCCCCTACAAGGGCTTTTCCGTCGAGTTCGCCGAACACCGCCAGTACGTCCCGGGGGACGATACGCGCGCGCTGGACTGGCGGGTCTACGGTCGGTCCGACCGCTACTACATCAAGCAGTACATCGAGGAAAGCAATCTGCGCGCGACGATCCTGGTGGATGCCTCCGGCTCGATGGCCTACACCGGGACTCGGGCGGCCACGCGCGACGGCCGGCCACTCAGCAAGTTCGACTACGCCCGCTATCTGGCGGCCTCCCTCGCCCACCTGATGATCTACCAGCAGGACGCGGTCGGCCTGGTGACCTTCGACCAGGAGATACGCCGATACATCCCCGCCCGGGGCGTCATCAGCCACCTGCGCGCCATCCTCGAAGAACTGAATGGTACCGAGCCGGGGGAGGAAACGAACCTGGCCCCGATCTTCCACGACATCGCCGAACGGGTCCGCCGGCGGGGCCTCATCGTCGTCATCTCCGACCTGTTTGATGACCCCGAAGAGATACTCAAGGCGCTGCATCATTTCCGCTACCGCAAGCACGAGGTCATCGTGCTGCACGTGATGGCCGACGAGGAGCTGACCTTCGCCTTTCAGGGCCAGACCATGTTCCGTGACCTGGAGCTGCCGAGCCGGCGCGTGCAGTTCGACGCGCGCGCCATCCGGTCCGACTACCTGGGCCAGGTCCGCCGCTTCATCCGTGCCATCGAGACCGGCTGCGGGCAGATGAGCATCGATTACGTGCCCATGTCGACCAGAGAGGATTTCGACACGGCGCTGACGCACTACCTGGCGCACCGCAAGAGCCTGGCGAAATGACTTTCTTGAACCCGGCGGTCCTGCTGGGCTTGGCCGCCATCGCCATCCCGATACTCATCCATCTGTTCCACCGGCGGAAGGCCCGGCCCGTGGAGTGGGGGGCGATGCGTTTCCTGCTCAGCTCCCTGGCCAGCCGCACGCGCCGCATCCTGCTGGAAGAGCTGCTTCTGATGGTGCTGCGCTGCCTGCTGATCGTGCTGCTGGTCATGGCCGTGGCCAGGCTGTTCGTGCCCGCCCGCTCCATCGTGCCGTGGCCGATCGTGCTGCCGGCCCTGCTGAGCGCCGCCGTGCTGGCGGCCGTGGGTGCGGTGATGTGGGCCCGCCGGCTGGTCCGGACGGTGCTCCTGGGGCTGGCCGCGCTCCTGGTCGGCGTCGCCGTCTTCGCCTCCAGCGCGGAATACCTCTTTCAGGGAAGCCAGTGGACGCCGGTCGGCGGCGAGAGGGACATCGCCATCATCATCGACGGCTCGATGTCCATGACCCTTACGGTCGAAGGCCGTCCGAACTTCCAGCGTGCCGTCGAGGACGCTGCCGTTGTGCTCGACTCATGCCAGGCTGGCGATACGGTCAGCCTGATCCTGGCCGGGCCCGCGCCCCGGGCGCCGGTGGTCGCTCAGACCTCCGACCACGAGCAGGTCGCCTCTGCTCTGGCGACGCTTCAGCCTGTCGGCGGCTCCATGGAACCGCTGGCTGCCCTGGACGTCGCCGCAGGTGCGCTGGCGGAGGGACACAGCGCGGCCAAGAGGATCGTCCTGATCACCGACGGGCAGGACATCGGCTGGGACGTGCAGAACGAGGCCAGGTGGCAGTTCCTGGAGGGCAGCTTCGCGCAATTGCCGGCGCCGCCGGAGGTGGTCTGCCGCGTGCTCCCCATGCCGCGCCGCTACCACAACGCGGCCATCGGGGACATCGCTTTCTCCCGGCGGGTCGTCGGCACGGACCGGCCGGCGGGCATCGACGTGAAGGTGATGAACTGCGGCACCGAGACGGTCAGCCGGTCGGCGGTCCGCCTCACGATTGACGGGGCACGGACCTTCGAGCAGCCGGTCGGGCCGATTGCGCCCCAGGCGGCCGAGAGGGTCCGGTATGACGTGCAGTTCGATGCGCCGGGCCCGCACGTCGTCGAGGCCCGTCTTCTGGCGGCGGACGACATGCCTGTCGACGACGCCGACCTGCGCGTCGTGAACGTGCTGGAGCGCCTGCCGGTCTTGCTGGTGGACGGCTCGCCCTCGACCCGGCCGCTGGAGGGGGCCACCTCCTTCATGGAGATAGCCCTGGCCCCGGCCGAGGGAGAGGACCGGCCGCCCGACGGTGGTGGCGCCGCTTTCGGCCGGTACCTGGTCGAGCCGACCGTCGTTCCCATCACGGGGGTGCGGGACATTCTGGACTTCACGCAGTACCGGCTGGTGGTCCTGGCCGACGTCTCGCAGTTGCCGCCCCCCATCTCGCGCGCTCTGGCGTTCTTCGTGCACCGAGGTGGCGGCCTGCTGGTGGCACCGGGCCGCAACGCGGCCCCGGCGTTCTACAATGCCTGGACGAGCGTCGAAGGGGGACGCGTCGCGCCATGTTCGCTGGACGGGCGGCTGGAAGTGGGCGAGGACCCCGCTCGCCTGGGCCTGCACACGTTCACCCATCCGGCACTGACGCTGCTGGCGGAGGAAGGACGCTCCGACGCCGGCGACGCAACCATTGAGGCGTACTGGCGCCTGGCCGTTGACGAGCAGGACGGATCGGTGCGCGTCGGCGGGATGCTGGACGATGGCTCGCCCTTTCTGGTCGAGCGGAAGTTGGGCGAGGGCTACGTGGCGATGACGGCCCTTGGCCTCGGCCGGCGCGACAGCAATCTGCCCACGCTGAAGTGCTTCGTGCCCTTTGTGCACGAGTTGGTCTACTATCTGTCGGCTCCGATGGTGGCCGATGCGAACGTCCGGGCGGGCTTCCCGGTGGCCTTTGACCTGCTGCCCCGGGTGGAGCCCGTTGCGGCCGAGGGAGAGTACGCCGCCCAGGGCGAAGCCGTGATCGTCGCGCCGTCCGGGCAACGGCGCTCCCTTGCGCTGGCGGGCGCAGGCGAGGCCCGGCGCGCCGCGTTCGCCGGCACCTGCGAGCCCGGCCTGTACCGCCTGGTGCTGCCGCCCGACATGGGAGGGCCTGAGGGCGGGCGCACGTGGAAGGACGGCAGCTTCCCCTTCGTGGTGCTGCGCGAGCCCGAGGAGAGCCGCCTGAGCTTGCTGACCACTGCGGACTTCGAGCGCGTGGGGCGGCACGTCGACCTGTTCCCGGCCAGGACGACGGGCGAGATGAGGGCGGCCCTGGTCGGCGACATTCCGGGCGCCGAGCTGTGGAAGCACCTGGCGCTCTGCGCGCTCGTGACGCTGCTGGGAGAGGTGGCCGTCGCCAGGTGGATCACGATCCAGCGCAGGTCGCACGTGGCCGAGGAGATCAGCTTCGGCGTGGAGGCCGTCGATCCCCGGAGCCTGCGGGCCGTGCTGGAGAAGCGGCCCGCCCTGCAAGACGAAACGACTGCCGGTGCTGCGAAGCCATGATGACGATCATGCAACAAGTGCGCCAGTTCCCCGACCTGTTCGGACGGGTCGGATTCGGCGTCCTGGCCGGGGTGGCACTGGTCCTGTGGATCGCCGTGCACCTGCGGGCGGAGGAGGCAGTTTCCGGACTGCGGGGGCTGCTGCGCGGGCTGGCTTACGCAGCCGTGGGTTTCGCGGCGCTGTTCCTGACGGCGCAGGCGGCCCGGCAGTGGATCGTGCTGGCCACGCCCTGGCCCATATGGCTCATGGCGCTGGCGGGCGCCGTCGTGACGGAAGCGCTGCTGGCCCTCTACGGCGTCGAGCGCCGGACGATCTCGCGGCGAATGGGTCGGGCGCTGGTGACCCTCCGCATCCTGCTGGCGCTTCTGGTCCTGGCGATGCTGTGTCAGCCCGTGCTGCGGACGGACCGCTGGGAGGGCGTGCGCCGATACGTCGCCGTGCTGGTGGACAGGTCGGCTTCCATGCAGGTGCCCGACACCGCGTTGTCCGTCCCCGAGAAGGTTCGGCTGGCCGATCTGTTCCTGGGAGAGCGGATCGGACGTCCCCATGCTCTGGAGACGGTCGTGCGTGAACTGAAAACTGTGGGGGCGGAGGTCGACACGCTGGGTCAATGGCTGGCGATGGTCCGCCAGCAGGGCCCCGAGCTTCAGCAGAGACACCTGGCGGCAGGCCAGCAGGAGTTGGCCCGCAAGCTGGACGGCGCCTACGAGGCGGTCGGTCGTCAGTTCGAAGCTCTGGACGGCGTGCTGAACGGGCCGCAGGGGCAGGACGAAGCGACGCGCGCGGCTGCTTCTGAGCTCAAGGCGCGGCTGGCCGAGGCGGTCGCAGCCGGACTGAAGGAGGGCGCCGAGCTGACGAAGCAAGCCGATGAGTCCGTGCTGGCGGCGCGGGCGGGTCGGCTGTCCGAGATCGTGACTGCTGTTCAGGGCGGCCTCGCAAGGCTCACAGGCGACGCCGCGGAGCTGGCGGACCACCTGGACGAGGCTTACTACGCCTCGGCCACGGAGGAGCGGCGCGCGATGGTCGAGGAGGTCAGCCGCCAGACGCGCCTCGAACTGGCGCGCCGACTGCTGCTCGGCGGTGCCGAGGGCGCCGGCGGCCTTCTCGGCCCGTTCAGGGCGGCCTATGGCGTCAAGGTCTATTACTTCGCGCTGGAGGCGAATGAGACCGACGTGACGGCGCAGCCTGAACTGGGAGAAGCCGGCGACCTGGGGACGAACATGGCCGCCGCCCTCCAGCGGGCGATGACGGACGTGCCCGGCGAGCAACTGGCCGGCGTCGTTGTGCTTACGGACGGCCGGCACAACGCCGCCGACCGCGTCGAGCCGCTGGGCGCCCGGCTCGGCCTGCGCAAGGTGCCCGTCTGCTCGGTCGTGATGGGCAGCGAGAGGCCGCCGCGCGACGCCGCCATCGTGTCCCTGGAGGCGCCCGAGACGGTCTGCGCGGAGGACAAGCTCTACGTGGAGGCGGAGGTCAAGCTGGACGGCATGGCCGGCAGGGAGGCCACCGTCATGCTGGCCCGTGCGGACACCGTCGTCCATTCGGAGACGATCGAAGTCCCCACCGATCAGCACCGGGCCCGGGTGGAGCTCGTCGACGTGCCGACCGAGACGGGCCTGTACTCCTACCGCGTCGTGGTCTCGGCCGGCGAGGACGAGGTGGTGCTGTCGAACAACGAGTTTCCAATTACGGTCAGCGTCACGCACGAGCGCACGAACCTGCTGATCATCGAGGGCCGGCCGCGGTGGGAGTTCCGCTACCTGAAGAACCTGTTCGCCAGTAGGGACAAGACCGTCAAGCTTCAGTACGTCCTGTTCGAGCCGGATCGCGTCGAGGGGGAGGCGGCCCGTCCGCGGATTCCGGCGTCGGTGTCCGCTCCGGATGACCGGGTGGCAGCGACCGCGCTGCCGGAGAGCGAGCTGGAGTGGCTCAAGTTCGACGCCATCGTGCTGGGCGACGTGGATCCGACCGTGCTCGGGGCGGCCGATCGGGAAGCATTGCGCCGTTTCGTGGTCGACCGGGGCGGGACGCTGATCGCCATCGCAGGCCCCGAGTTCATGCCGCATGCCTACGTGGGCTCGCCGCTGGAGGAGATCCTGCCCGTGCGCGTCAGCCCCCTCGCGGAAGACTATGCGAAGAGCCCGGACGCGGCCTTCCGGCTGGCGCTGACTGCCCAGGGCCGGGACAGCGTGTTGATGCGGCAGACGACCGACCCGGAGGAGAATGCCCGGGCCTGGGACTCGCTGCCGCCGATCCGCTGGCGCTACCCCATCCTGGACACGAAGCCGGGCGCGACGGTGCTCGCGTACGCCGTGCCGGAACCGTCATCGCCGGATGCTGCCGGCGAAGAGGGTCCGGCGGAGGGCGCCGAGCCCGAAGACAGGCGCCAGTTCGAGCGGACCCACGCCCTGATCGCCGTACACAACGTCGCCCTGGGCCGCGTCGTCTTCTTCGCCTTCGACAGGACCTGGCGCCTGCGGTACCGGGCCGGCGACGTCCACCATCACAGGTTCTGGGGGCAGATGCTCCGTTGGGCAACGGCAAACAAGCTGCCGGCCGGCACGGCCCTCGTCAAACTCGGCACGGACCGGCCGCGCTACGCCCTGCACTCGCGCGTGCTGGCGCGCGCCAGGATAATGAGGGCGGACCTGACGCCTCTGGTCAGCAACGAGGTGGTGGTGCTGCTGTCGAGGGATGGCGAGTTCCTTCTGCGCACGAGGATGACCTACGACGGCGACGTTCCCGGCTCGTACCGGGCCGATCTGGGCGAGCTGCCTTCGGGGACTTACAGCGTACAGGTGACGGGCCCCGAAGTGGACGCCATCCTGAAGGCGGACGGCGTCGAAGCCGTCTCGACCGAGTTCTCGGTGGCGCCGTCGAGTTCGATGGAGTTGACCGAGCTGGCGGCCGACCCCGGCCTGCCGAACCGTCTGGCCGAGGTGAGCGGCGGCGTGGTGGTGGCTGCTCCCGAGGCGTTGGAGGTCATGAAGGCCCTGGGGCCGCCGGTTCTCGTCCGCGAGGAGCGGGAGGAACGCGCCTTGTGGAGCTCGTGGCAGTTGCTGGGCCTGATGCTGCTGGCTGCATCGAGCGAATGGCTGCTGCGCAAGAAGGCGGGATTGCCATGACGGATGAAATGGCTGCACAAGTCGGCGGCGTGCCGGAGCCGATCGTGCGCACGTTGAGGCGCCTGATACGGCGGGCGCGGCTGGTGATCTTTGTGCGTGGCGTCGCGGCCCTGGCGGCCGTCGCGGTGTTCTCCCTGCTGGCCGTCATGGCCGTTGACGCCGGCGTGACGCTCTTTTCGGTCACGGTGCGTTACGCCTTGACGCTGGCCGCACTGGCCCTGACGCTGCTGGCGGCGGGGGCGCTCTTCATTCGGCCGCTGGCGCGCAGTTTCACGCTCGACGGCATCGCCCGGGCGATCGAGTCCCATCACCCGGAGCTGCAGGAGCGCATCAGTTCGGCCGTGGAGCTTCTGAGCAGTGACGACGCGCCGGAGCTGCGCGGGTCGGCGGCGCTGATCGCCGCACTGGTCGACGAGGCCCGCGGCGACGTGCGCACGCTGGCGCCCCGGCGCGAGATCACGTTCCGGCCGGCCCGCTTCTTCCTGGTGGCGGCGTTTGCGGCGACGGCGTTCCTGGGCTGCCTGCTGGTGGGATGGCCTCGTCCCGCCGTGCGCCTGCTTGCCCGGGCGGTCGCCCCGTACCTGAACCTGGCCAACGTGGCCGCCGATGACCTGGCGATTGAGCCCGGCGACGTCGTCGTCACGAAGGGGCGGTCCCTTCGCATCGACGTGCAGGTGGCGAACGCGGCGGTCAGGAGCGCCGAGCTCCTTGTGGCCGGCCCGGACGCGGAGGAGGCCGCGGAGGAGATGACGGCCGTTTTCAGCCCTGACGACGAGGTGAGGCGCTTCGTGTTCACCTGTCCTCCGGTTACGGAGAGCTTCCGCTACCGCATCCACGCGGGGGACGCCCTCAGCCGCTACTACGCCGTGCAGGTGGTGCCTTTCCCGGCCGTGACGCGGGTGGACCTTCGCTACGAGTATCCGGCCTACACGCGGCTGGAGCCGGCGACCGAGGAGAACGCCGCCGGCGACATCAGTGCCGTGGCCGGGACGAACGTGGTCGTCACCGCCAAGACGAACACCGTGGTGCAGTCGGCGAAGTTCGTGGTGAACGGGGAGGAAGTCCCCGGGGTGCGGCCCGGCCTGAGCATCGCCCAGGATGGGGCGTCGGTCTGCACCTTCAGCGTCCAATTGACACGCGAGCTGGCGGGTCGCTGGCGCGCGGAGATCGCCGACGCTTACGGCTTCACGAACTCCCCGCGCGAACGGGCCATCATGGTGCTGCCGGACGCGCCGCCGACGGCCGTCATCCTGCACCCCGAGGAGAGGGAGCTTCGCCTCAAGCCCACTGACCAGTTGCCCGTGCTCTACGCGGTCGGTGACGACTTCGGAGTGGCCGGGGCCGAGTTCGACGCCGAGACGGAGCGGGCGAAGCTGGCCCCCGTGCCCGTTCCGCTGACCGAGGAGGGACGGGCCGCCGGTCCGCTGGCCATGGGGACGGCCGTGCTGGACCTGGCCAGGCTGCCGCTCGGCGGGGCCCGGCAGCTCACCGTTCGGGTGCGCGCGAGGGACGGCCTGCCGCCCGAGATGGGCGGGCCGCAGGAAGGGGTCTCCGAGCCGCTGACCATCGAGCTCGACCGGGAAGCGCCCTCCTACGCCGAGCGTGCCGAGGCGGCCAGCGAAGAGGAGGTGCGCCAGGGCCTCGAGAGCGCACTGGCGGAACTCCGCGCCGCCAAGGAGCAGTCCACGGAGGTGCTGCCGGCGGTCTCGGGTTCCGGGGAGCTGGCGGAGGACGCCAAGGAGCAGCTCGACCGGATCGCCGGCCACCTGGACGCTGCCGAAGGCACCGTGCGCGAGCTGGCGCGGGACGTTCGATGGGGCACCTACTCGGTGCTGAGTCCGCGGCTGGCGGCATTGGCCGAAGATCACATCGCCCGGGCCGAGGACCTGGCCGGCCAGACGAAGCTGACCGACGATCCGTGGCAGCGCGCCGACCTGGCCGACGAGGCGGACCTCCAGATGGACCTGGCGATGATGACGGCCGAGGACCTGCTGAGGGACTTTGCCGACCTGGCGGAGGCGGTGAGTCGTCACGAGGACCTGGCGCAGTTGGCGCGCCGGCAGGCGCAGCTCGCCGAGGCCAGGCAGGGCATGGATGCGGCAGCGCCGGCCGAGGCTCAGGCAGCGCCCGGCGAGGCCCAGGCAGCGCCCGTCATGACAGCGGAGCAGTGGCAGCAGGCCCAGGACCAGGCCGCGAGCGAGATGGCCGAGATGCTGGCCGAAGGGGTGCGCGAAGACCTCGCGCGGGACGGTCTGCCGAGCCTGGCCGAGCGGGCCCGCCAGTTGCAGCAGGACCAGACGCGGCTGGCCGAGAACACTGAAGGGCTGCGGGCCTTCCAGGAGAATGAGGAGGCCCTGATGGAGCTCGCTCGGGACCAGGAGGCCCTGGCCGAAGACGCATCGGCGGACGATCGGGCCGCCGACCAGCGGGACGAGATGATCCAGGCGGCTCAGCAGATTCGCAGCCACGACCTGACTCAGGCCGCCGTGGACCAGTCCGCAGTTGCCGGAACCCTGAGCGGACGGTCGACCCGGCTCCAGCAGGAACTGGCGGCGGTCGAGCTTACCCGGCAGGCGGAGGCGGCCGCCGAGCAGCAGCGCGAGCTCGCCCAGAAGACGCAGGAGGCCCGGCAGAACCTGCCGGCGCCTCAGGCGCCCGCTCAAGGCCCCGAAGGCGCCGAGGGGAACGCGGACCAGCAGAACGGGGCCGAGCAGGGCGCGCAGCAACTGGCCGCCTTGGCTGAGCCCCAGAAGGCGCTGGCGGACCAGATGGCGGCGCTGCAGGAGCAGTCCCGGAGGAACATGTGGGAGGTCCGGCAGGCGTTCGATCGCTTCAACCCGGCCAACCAGATGAGACAGGCATCGGCCGCTGTGGAGGCCGGCAACGCCCAGCCCGCCGAGCAAGCAGCGGCCCAGGCCGCTCAAAGGGCGGACAGGCTGGTCCAGCAGCTTCAGAACGTCCAGCGACGATTCGCGGAGCTGCCCGACAAGCAGCAGAGGTCGGAACGTCTGGCGGAACTCGGCGCGCGGCAGCGCGAGCTCGAACGGCGCACGCGCGACTTGGCCAATCGCAGGCAGCAGACGCTGGCACAGGTTGACCGGGGACAGACCGAGTGGATGCAGGCCGAACAGGCGGAAGTCGCGCGGGAGGCGGCCAACCTGGTGCGCAGGACCGAGGAACTGGCGCCCCAGCCGGACAGGGCCGATTTGCGCGCGGCTCGGCAGGCCGGCCAGGCGGCCAGGAGAATCCGCGAGGGCGAAGCTGCCGAAGCCGCCGAGAGCGCCCGGGCAGCCGCCGAGGACCTGTCGGACCTGGCGCGGCGTCTGCACGACGCCGGCCGGGATCCGTTGGCTCCCGACCCCGGCGGGCAGGCACGGCTCGCTCAGGACGCGGACCGGACCGCGCGCCGGCAGGAGAACCTCGCACGCGAGATGGACGCGTTCGCGGCGGAGGACTTCCCGGGAGCCGTCGTCGCGCGCCAGGCAGGGCTCGCCGAACGCACGGCCGACCTCGGCGGTCAGGTGGAGACGGTCCGGGAGGGCGTGCAGCAGCTCATGCCGAGCGAGGCCGGCTACGATCAGGGCAGGCGCGCGCTGGAGGAGCTGGAGAGGGCCGGCGGGGCCCAGCGGCGAGCCGAGGACGCGGTGGCCGAGCGGCGAACCCGGGAGGCGCTGCCGGCGCAGACGGAATCCGCCCACGCGCTGGGCGAGGCGGCGGACGCCCTGGGCCGGATGTGGGCGGCCTATGCACCGTCTGCCCAGCGGCAAGGTCTGTGGGACATGGCCGCCGCACAGGCGCCGAGCCAACGGTCGCTGAGCGAAGCGGCCCGGGCGGCGGACGAGGCCTCCCGCACGCTCCAGCCGGAAGCGGCCGGCCGCGCCGCCGAGCACATGCAGGCCGCCGAGCAGCAGGCTGCCGCCCGCCTGGCAGAGCTGGGGCTGTATCAGGGCTCCATGCCGGCCTACGTGCGCGGGCGCGCGGGACCTACCCTCGACCCCCAGCGGCTGGGACTGACGGCGGCCGACCTGCGGGAGTTATCGGGGCCCGAGCTGGGGGAGATTCAGTTTACGCTCGACGACTGGGCCAGACTGCCCGGCCAACTGCAAGACGAAATCCTCCAGGCGGCCGGGCAGGACAGCCCCGGCGAGTACCGGGAGCTCATCAAACGCTACTTCCGCGCGATCGCGAAGCGCGGCACCAGGGCGAAGGAAGAAGGCGAGCAATGAGGGGGAGCGTGAGACCAGGCAGATCGCTCCGCGCGCTTCTGGCCTTCCTGATTGCCGGGTGGCTCCTGGCGGCCCTGGTTGTCCCTGTGTGGGCGCAGGCCGAAGAAGAGAAGGCCGGCCTAGCACACCACGACGAAGCCGTGGACGAAGCGATCGAGCGCGGCTTGGCCTATCTGGCGGACAAGCAGGATGACGACGGCAGCTTCCCCAGCGGCTGGGGCAAGAACACCGGCATAACGTCGCTCTGCGTCATGGCCTTCCTGGCCAAGGGCTACACGCCGGGGGATCACGAGTACGGCCAGGTCATCGACAAGGGGCTGGACTTCGTGCTGGCGTCCCGCAAGCCGAACGACATGCTGGTCGGCCCCGGGGCGTCCCACGGGCCGATGTACGGGCATACGATCTCGACGCTGATGCTGTCCGAGGTGTCGGGGATGGTCGATCCGGAGCGGCAGAAGGCGATATCGGAGGTCCTGCCCAAGGCGTTGAGGGTGATCCTGGCCGCCCAGCAGGTTCCGAAACTGGAGAGGTATCAGGGAGGCTGGCGCTACCAGTCGAACAGCACGGACAGCGACATCTCCTGCACGGGCTGGCCGCTGATGTCTTTGCGCTCGGCGCGCAACAACGGTGCGAGCGTGCCGAAGGAGGCCATCGAGTACGCCCTTGAGTTCGTCATGCGATGCCGGACCAGCGACGGTGGCTTCGCCTATCAGCCGGGGGGCGGGGCGGGCGTTGCCCGAACGGGCGTCGCGCTGCTGTGCTTCGAGCTGTGCGGACTGCACCGCGACGAGGTCGCCCTGGCGGCGGGCGACTGGGTCCTGGGGCACCTGCAGCGGAGCCCGAACGAGAGTTACTTCTACTACGGTCTTTACTACTGCGCCCAGGGGATGTACCAGCTCGGCGACGACTACTGGGAGCGCTACGCCACCCACATGTACGAGATGATGCTGAAGCTCCAGCGCCAGGACGGCTCGTGGCCCGCCGGCTCGGAGAAAAGGGAGGGCGAGTGCTACGCCACGGCCATGGCGGCGCTGGCCTTGAGCGTTCCCTGCTGCCAGTTGCCCATCTACCAGCGGTAGGCGGCCGGGCGGGGCGGCGGCTTACTTTGCGTAGACGTGCAGGCCCGGGAAGATCGTGCCGGCCAGGTTGACCCAGAGCAGGCTCAAGATCATGGTGAGCGCGCCGACGATGGCGAAGGCGGCGTTCGCTCGGGGGCGTTTCGCTCCGGACACTGCGCGGAAGTGGAAGTAGCCGATGTAGATCAGCCACGTGGCCAGGGCCCACAACTCCTTCGGGTCCCAGTTCCAGTAGTCCCCCCAGGCGCGCTGGCCCCAGACGGCGCCGAGGATGAGCCCCAGCGTCAGCAGCGGGAAGCCGAACTCAACCATCCGGTGCGTGGCCAGCTCGCGCTCAACGCGATGCTGCTGCTGCCGCGAGAATACCACCATGAGGGCTTGCGCGCTGGCCAGGATCAGTACCACGTACGCCAGGACGTAGGTCCCTACGTGGGGCACGAACAGCCAGCTCCGGAGGGCCGGGGGGAGCTGGTGCGGCTCGGCGCTGAAGATGAAGCCGGCCGAAAACAGGGCCACCAGCCCGACGAGGGCGGCCGTCGCCGGGCCCTTCGCTCCCAGCGCGCGTTCGCAGAACATCCACAACGGCCAGACCAGGACCCCCAGGCAGAGGAACACGTCGAATAGGTTCCGCGTCGGCGGACGACCCACCTGGGCCCAGCGCACTGCGAAGGCAACGGTCATCAGGACGAAGCCCGATGCGAATAGGCAAGAGCCGACCCGCCGCGCCCTCGCGAGGTAGGCCCCCACGGCGGCCAGCCACGCCACCATCGTCACGTACGTCAGCACGCCGAGCGCGCTCGACTTAAGCTCCATCCGCATCCCCCTTACTGAGGAACTGGATGGCCGGGCGACCCCAGAAGCGCCAGAACGCCCCGGCGCACAACATGCCGAACCCGGCGAACACCCACCACAGGCCGGAATCGGACGTGACGCGCAGCACCGTGTAGCGGCCCTCCGCCGGATCGAAGGATTGTTGATAGAGGTAGTAGCCGCCGTAGTGGAGGGGGCGGTTCACCTCGATGACCTGGCGGACCGCTTCCCGGCCGTTCGTCCACACCGCGACCTCGCTCTGGTAGGACTTGACCGGCGAGAGAGGCCTGACAAGCCAGAACCAGACGGCGTCCGCTGAATCCCCTTCGCCCGGTCCGAGAACGTCCCGCACCCACAGAACCGCCAGGTCTCGGCCCGGGCGCGGCACGAGCCACGCTTCGGCGCCCCCCGCCTCCGCCCTCCGCAGCGACAGCCTTATCGCGGGCACGTCGCTCTCAGGATCACTCACTGCCCCGTCGGGCTTCGTCAGGAGGGGCGTTTCCCTCGTGCCTTCGCGGTAGACGGGGCGCGCCGCCTCCAGGTACTGAAGGACTTTCACGCGGACGTCCGTGCCGCGGACCTGGAGTTCCCGTCCGATCTCCCACTCAAGCAGTTGCGGCTCGTCCCCGGCTGCCAGGACCTCGGCCACCAGGTGCCATCGAGGGTCCCCGAGAGGGTAGCGTTCGATGCG
>CAYUDW010000032.1:0-1078 GCA_964442595.1 uncultured candidatus Brocadiaceae bacterium | reverse complement strand
GGACCTCGGCCACCAGGTGCCATCGAGGGTCCCCGAGAGGGTAGCGTTCGATGCGGAAGTCCCGGAGCTCCAGCTCGAAGGGAAGCTCCCCGATCACCCTCTCGCCGGTCGTGTCCAGGATCTCACGGCTTCGTTCTCCTTCGGGGACCACGACGAGGCCTGCCGGAGCCCTGGCGCGGCCAGTGAGCCTGCGCGACAGCTCGTGGCGCGTCTCCGATCCCCATATGCCGCCGACCAGCACCAGGATCACGCCCAGGTGCATGGCGAGAGAGCCCGGCCTGCGCCGGATGCGTCCGGACATGGGGATGGCCGCAGTGGTCAGCACGAGGAGCAGCAGCCAGAGAGCAGCCAGCGGCAGGGAGTTGAATAAGGCCCTCGCCCGTTCCGCCCCCAGGAACGAGCCCACCACGGAGAGTACGGCCAGGAGAGCCATGGCCGTCAGCGCTCCCCAGAGCAAGATGGTCCTCAATGCTTTCACGTTCCCCACCGACCAGGGCGTGTTGTTGACTCGACTGCCCGCAGCGACGTGCCGTCCGTGGCCATTCTACGCCATGCGGGCCGGCGAGGCGAGCGGCCGGCGGGCGCTGCGAGCGAGCCGCTCGTCTGTTGCGCGGTCTGCTGCGCGGCGGTACACTTGAGGCATTGGGCACGCGCGACATAAGGAGGGGAATGGGATGACGGATCTGGGCGAACGTATTCAGAAGGCCGATTGGAAGAAGGAGAAGCACGTCCCCGTTATCGAGTGCGCCGACGAGGTGAAGGCGGGCGAGATGTTCGACGTCACGGCCGCGGTGGGCAAGGAGATTGGCCATCCCAACACGACCGAGCATCACATCCGCTGGATCTCCCTTTACTTCCATCCCGAGGGGGAGCCGTTCACCTGCCAGGTCGGGCACTTCGAGTTCCTGGCGCACGGGGAGTCCGCAAAGGGAGCGAACGAGGGGCCCGTTCACACCCATCACGGCATCACGTGCACGATGAAGGCCGCCAAGTCCGGCACGCTGCACGCGCTGGCGCACTGCAGCATCCACGGGCTGTGGGAGTCGAGCAAAGAGTTGACGGTGACGTGACGGCCCGC
>CAYUDW010000031.1:0-22681 GCA_964442595.1 uncultured candidatus Brocadiaceae bacterium | reverse complement strand
TAATCAGCTTTACCAAAATAAAAAAGTAATTGCTGCCTTTCATTTAACTTGCTAAAAGACAATCTTGTCAGGTTAATATTAAAATGCTACGCACAACAACCGTATCTATAATAATTTTAACTTTATATTTTACCTAAAACTACTTGCAATCATGAAAATAGACAATGGGCAGGGAAGGGGATTTAATTGAAATAAGTTTCTAGAAAAGATTTTTTATGAAAATATTTAAGATTAGAAAAACAGTTTGAGGAGAGGAAATATTATGAATTTAGGTGTATCAGCAATATTTGCAGTAATTCCCATTGTCTTAGTATTCATATTAATGGTTAGATTTAATTGGCCTGCGACCAAAGCAATGCCTTTGGGCTGGTTTGCCGCTATTATAATTGCAGTAACAGCCTGGAAAATGCCCTTTAACTGGGTTATGGGGGCGATAGGTGCGGGAGCAGTTAATGCCCTGGATATATTGCTCATAGTATTTGGTGCTATTCTAATATTGCAAATCATGAGAAGAAGCGGTGGAGTAGAGGTGATTTCCTCCTCTATGTCATCAATCTCTAAAGATAGAAGAATTCAGGTACTGATCATTGCCTGGCTCATGGGAGCTTTTTTTGAAGGGGCCGCTGGTTTCGGAACACCGGCAGCTGTAGCTGCCCCATTGTTAGTAGGCATGGGCTTTCCGCCGTTAATTGCAGCTATTTGCGCATTGATAGCCAATAGCACTCCTGTTTCCTTCGGAGCGGTGGGTATTCCGATTTGGGGTGGCTTTGCACCCATTAAAGATATAGTCACAGCTGACGGTATAAATTATAGTAATTTGATCTTTAATATCGGGGGATTTACAGCCATACTTCATTTTTTAGTTGGTTTTTTTATTCCTTTGGTCATTGTTTCAGTGATGACCAAAATAGCAGAAGGGTCTTATAAAAAAGGTCTGAAAATCTGGCCCTTAGCGTTATTTGCAAGTCTTGTGTTTACTGTACCCTATGTTTTAATTGCAAATATTGTCGGACCCGAACTTCCATCGCTTCTGGGTGCTTTAATATCCATACCTATTTTTATATATGCAATTTCCAAAGGTTTTTTAGTTCCCAAAGAAACATGGGATTTTCCTTCTCATGATAAATGGAGTTCTGATTGGGAAGGAGTAATAAAAGTAGAACAGAAGGGGACTTTAAAAACTCAAAAGATAAGCGTTCTTAAGGCATGGCTGCCCTATGTATTAATTGCTTTAATATTACTAATAGGACGTTTAGAAATATTCAGGTTAACTCCCATTTTAAAATCCTGGAATATTGCATGGAATAATATATTCGCAACAAGTATGAGCAGAGGAATAACTCCTTTGTATAATCCCGGGGTTTTCCCATTTATTTTCATAGCTTTACTTATTCCCTGGATGCATGGACTTAATAAAAGCAAGGTCGGCGAAGCATGGAGAGCTACTTTTAAAATTATTACACCGGCAGCAATAGCCTTATTTTTCGCTTTAGGGCTTACTTATATCATGATAAATTCCGGTAAAGCAGCTGGTATAGATTCTATGATGCTGGTGATGGCTAAAGAAGCTGCTGTATTATTTGGTTCGATGTGGTATCTAACAGCTTCCCTGGTGGGGATATCAGGCGCTTTTATTGCCGGTAGTAATACGGTATCTAATATAATGTTTAGCGCTTTTCAATACGGCACAGCAAAAGAGGCGGGCTTATCGATAATTCCCGTTTTGTCATTACAAGCTCTTGGCGGGGCTGCAGGAAATATGATTTGTGTCCACAATGTAGTTGCAGTGTTGAGTACAGTAGGATTAATTGGAAAAGAAGGCCTGGTTATTAAAAATAATTTATTAATCTCCGTAGTGTACGGATTACTGGGCGGGGCTGCAGCCTGGATCATTGTTGCATTATTTCTATAATGGATTGCGGTTAGAAGAATTTACTTCAACAAAAACATATACAAAATGAATAAATTATAATTATTACTTAGAATAAAATTAAATGAAATACTTTAATCTATTATTAGTTCTTACTTAAATAATCATAAATAAATAGAAAATAACGGATAAATCATAAAATATTATATTACTTTACATAAGATATATTATAGGACGTTGTAAAATTGAAAAAAAATATAAAACTCTCCGAACTCTCCCTCTGTCATTGCGAACTTTCGAAGAAAGTGTGGCAATCTCACTATACCTTTACGTCATTTCTACTCTCTATCTGTCATTGCGAGGAGCATAGCGACGCGGCAATCCCATCATTCCACTTATATCATTCCCGTGAAAACGGGATACCATATTCTCTGTCATTGCGAGCTCCGCTTTGGGTGCGCGTCAATCTCGTAAAACCTCATTGCTAACTTTCAAAGAAAGTGTAGCAATCTCATTATTCCTTCATATCTTTCATCTTTGTTTATCTTTTATTCTTAACTCGCATCTTTCTAACTAGTATTTTGTATTTCCTTTATTTCTTTAAAAACTAAATACCAACGACTAACGACTGATTTTAATAACTATGCTCTATTCCTATGCAATATCTTGCCCTTTTCCGCTACAGAAAACTATAAAAAAACTATAATTATTACTTAGTAATTATTCATAAAAACGCTGTAACCCTTACAAACAAAGGCTTTGCAAGATTATCAAAAACGCTCGTATACTGCGTATATAAAGAAATTTTAACTTGTCCCTTATGATTGTACCTATTTAGAAAAAGACCCCCCCCTTAAAAACGAAATTTCGAAGCTTATTTTTTGTAATCCATTAAAAAACCCTCACTGTTCTTTTGTTGCAAGGGTTTGGGAAAGTATTTTTTGTTTTATTTGATTAATGTATGATGTTTATTTAAAAATATCTCTTTCTTTAAAAATTATTCTACAAAATATAACAACTGACGAGTAATTCACCTATCCATACAAAGAGATTTTCGCAATTGTTGTTATTTTTAAATTATTATTCTTCGGGTGCTTTTTTTCTAAATTTCTTCCCGCGCCAATATTTCATCTATTTGTTTTTCTATTCCAAAAGTGTCTGGAAATGATTGTTCATTTTCATCTAACGCAATAATATAGTCACATAAATCATCCAAAGAATTTATATTTTTCATTGCTTGATCTATTTCTTGCTTCGTCATCTCAATACTTGGTGGAGTGGCTATTCTCGAGATGAGAACCATTTTAAGTAACTCCTTTTCAGGTACTACAGGATTTTGATTTTTTAAATTCCTAAGACATTGTCTCTGCACCTTTCGAGTGGTTTCTGGAGAACTCACAATACCTGTTGCTAAAGCTTCGTGTGGAATATTAAACGAAATCCGTAATTTCTCCAATTCACTTATCCGTTTTTTATCAGGTCTCAAATTTGAGGGAAGAAGATTAAACCACTTTGGTTTGAATAACGTTTTAGGATACATCCGTTTTTCTGTGTCACGTATCCACATTTTATCTTTAATTAAGATTGGATTTCCTTCAATAAATTTTTCAATATCAATATTTGCTCCTGAAGCTTCTAAAAGCTCTCTTTGGTGTTTTTCTCGCGTTTCCGGTGGTATTTTCATTGGCCCAGGGAATGGGAAAAAAAGTGGACCTATAGCTTGCTCTAATTTTCCTAAAAAATGACCTCCCAAACAATCTATTTCGCCACTTTTAATTAAATTGTCTACTAATATTTTCAATGTCCAGTATGTTTTTGCTAATTTTAAAAATTCATTACTTGCCTCAGGATAATTTTGCTCAACAGATCTTCCATGTCTTCCGTTAATTATTTCTTCCGGAATAAAAGTTAATCCTTTTGCAGCACAATGAAAAAACCCTTCAAGTATATTCTCATAAATCTCTCCAATACGTGCAGTATATTTTTTTGCTTTAGATGGTTCTTCCTTAAACATCTCCAAATCATAATTAGATAAATGGCCTCCTCCATTAACAACAAGTGTTTCTAAAGCATTCTTGGCATATATAGGGAAATTTATCATTTTATTATTCTCCTTAATATTCTTATTTTCTTTCTTGCCTATAAATAAAATATATTTTTCAAAATATTAGACTTAATTATGAAAGTAGTTTTACCTACCCTGCCCTTTTGGTTGATTAGGGTTATTGTTTGTATAAATTTGTTTCTTTATTTTAAACCTTTCTTTTAAAATGAGCCCGGAATTACTCTACTCGTTGTCATTATTGATTTCTTCAAATATATCCGCATACAATTTTTTTATCTCTCTATTCTGCCGAATCATTTCTCTTTTTCCCCATTCATCCGAACTGTTCCAGTTCCACATTTTTTGTGCTATTAATAGTGACTGTTCAAGTTCTTTTTCTAAAGTTGAAAGAAATTCATTAATTTTTTCCTGATTTGTAAGCTCAAAAAAATTTTCCTGTGATGTAATATAATAATTCTCAAAATCATCAGTTGTAAAGAAATCCACAACCAGCCATCGTTGCTTATTAATGGTTGAGCTAATAAAGTTGTCACCAAAAGGTACCTTAAAATATATAAAATCTTTGGTTCTCTCCCATAACGAAGGCAATCCGGTTGGTTTTAAAACCACTGAATAAAGGAAGGACAGATTTTTGCCATACTCATAATAGGCATAAGTACAAACTATTGTGTTCCAAATTTTACGAGAACACACTAATTCAAAAATGTCCCAAGAATTAGTGCCATAATTGTAGGGAGCAAGATATTCTAAACCATCAATCTTTTCATAAATTATTGGATCTGCTTTGCTTTTCATATCTTCTGAATTTTTAGTCATATAGTAATAAGAAAATACCTTGCCAACCTTGAATGGATTTTCATAATAACTTCTAATCTTATCATCTGCAATAAAAATAATAGACGGGATACAGATTATTAAAAAAATAATAATAATAAATTTTTTTAGATTTTTCATTTAAAATTAAAATTTCACTCCCTTTAAAACTTTATTTTTTAAAAGAAATAATTTGTAGTATTTATTAATCGTTTGGGGATAGTATTCCCTCCCCTGCCCTTTTGGTTGATTAGGATGATTTAAGAATATATTTATATTTTACTTATTTTTCATTTCTGCCTTAAATCCAATCTTGCTACCTGGCCATAATCGATCATGCCATTCAATGACATAGGCAATATAATCTTTAGAAACCCGCAAGTTTGCCCAATCTAATTTTTTGTGAATATTATCTGGCTTTTCGTATTCCCTACGATCCCGAGCATTATTCATCGCTTCTTTCAGTTTAACAATATCATCATCTGTCATTATTCTAAGGTCCCATATTCGAACAACTGCTATAGGATCATCATCTTCCCAGTAGGTCACGCCATTAATGAAATAACTATGGTTATTTATTAAAAAAAGCTCAACGCAAAAAGGGGGAACAATATCACCCTTAATCCTCTTCATCCATTCATATAAATGTAAACCTTTATATTCTGGCATTCTTGTCTCCTTTCTAAAACATTACAAACAATCAAATCATTAAATACTTTCCACACAAACCTTAAAGACTTCTATTTTTTATTATTATATAGTATTCTTTTGTGCACCTATTCGCCAACACTTATGACTTCATTTTTATCATAATAAAATACGGGTGATTTTATCGACACAGGCTAACACATCCTTTTTTATTTCGAAATCCCAAAAGCGAAAAACCTTCCAACCATCCTGTCTCAGGCACAACGTTATTACTTCATCTCTTCGGATATTATCTTCGATTTTTTTATACCAAAAATCTTTTCTTACCTTTATTTTTTTCTTTTCCTCAGACCAATTGAATCCATGCCAAAATGACGAATCGCAAAAAACCGCAATCTTCTGCCGTTTCCAACAAAAATCGGGCGTACCGAGTACACCCTTTTGATTTTTTCGATATCCGCGTAAACCATGAGACCAGAGTGCACTACCCATGATTTTTTCTATTTCCGATCCCTTTGCCCTTACACGGGACATCTTGTAGGAAATGATTTCCTTTTTACTCTTCTTTAAACGAGTCATTGCTTATTTATCTTTATTAGACAATAGTGTTTTTATTCTTCCTTTTATATTTTCGTAGACTGTTGTTAATTTTTGTTTTGCTGGATCAGTTAAGAGAGCTGTGTGTGCAAGACCATCTCTAATAGGTTTATACTCTTTCGCGTCTCTCGCAAGACATGCTTCTTTCATAACATCTTTGTTCTTATCGACTAAATTGGCAAGGTCATCCATAGTCAAATAACTCAAATTAGTATATTGCTTTCTGATTTCAATACTTATATTTCCTCTACTTTTACTATCCGTTTCTCTTTTTTGCCATTTCAAAATTTCCGTCTTTGCTTCTTCAGATAGAGCAACCTTCTTTTCTTGAATATACTTCCTAATTAGGTTTTCAGAAATAAAACATTCCGCATAGGAAGGAATATTAAACTTTGCATCTTCACCCAAATCTGTGACCCAACCATTTACTTTTTTCCTGTTTTCCGAATCTTTAGGTAGAGTATATTCTTTGGAAACTGCGTTATATAGTTCCTCAGCCTTTCTCTCTTTTGTAGAGATACTTGTATTCTCCGAATCACCATCCCCTTTATGTTTTCTTCTCCAAACATCCCAATCTTTGAGAATTGTATTTATAACCTTATCTCTCAAGGAATCCAGAAGCTTCTTGTATTTGGGATCATTAGCAATGATGCTTTCGCGACTACTGGTGAATCTATCCTTCTCATCGTCCAAGTCGTTAAAATGAATTTGTCCATACAAGTAATTTTCTACCACCCTAGCTGTGGGAATGTACTTTAAAATATTTCTCTCCCTCAATCTTCCATTGACGAAAAGGTCAATGCCCACCCTTTCGTCGGTAGTAATTATTTTTAGATCTCTTGGTTTTTCGACAGAGGCAATAAATCCCTTAATGTTTATTTCTTTTACACTAAGCTGTTTTTCTTCATTGCGATCCGAAGTAAATGTTTCTTGAAGCTTCTGAATATATGGGTCTTGGAGATCATTTATTTTCCATAGGAACTCAGTTTTTAAGATAAGGTCCTTCAAGCAATCAATAGTAATCTCCTCGTCGTCGATAAATATCTTGAAGTCACGATCCAAAAGAGAGAATCGGAAATACAAGGCAATGATTTTTTTTAGAAAACCCAAGCTATGTTTTATCCCATCCTTGATATTTTCAAAATATAAAATAGTACCTTGGTCGTGGTTTTTCGTGTACCGACCAAAAGTAGTCAGCTCCCAATTTCCCAATGGATATTCGTTCGGCATCAAATCGTCAGTTATGGCTTGATCCAAACTAGAATTATCAATAACTCCACCAATATAATCCTCACCGTGCTTTTTTGATATAACGGTTATTTTTTCTGCGCATGATAATAATGCCAATTTCCCTATTCCCTTTCTACCAATGTATGGCCTATTTTCTGGTGGAGGAGAGAATTTCCCTTCTTTTCTCTTGGAATATCCGATCTTCAAGAACTTATTTTGAAAATCGTCTGCCGTCATACCTATTCCATCATCTTTTATAAAAAAACTGTTTTCGTCTTTATTGAAATTAATGTATACATTCTTGGCATTCGCATCCCAGGAATTGGAAATCGCCTCCCCAAGAACGGTTGTGAAGCTTCTGTATAAATTCCTCCCTAAATGATTTAGAACACTCAATGAAATTGCGAACGAAAAATTCCTGAACTTAGATTGGTTATTCATAAGCACTCCTCCAAATGTCTAATAATGCTTTTCCCAATTATCTCCCCCAATCTAACAGGTACGGCATTACCTATGTATTTTCCCAATTTTTTAAATCCTACCGGTGAAGTAGTAGGTATAAATTCATATTCGCTGGGAAATGTTTGTAGGATCGCACCTTCTCGTATTGATAGGGCTCTATCTTGTTCGGGGTGACCAAATCGGCCCGTTCCAAAACTAAAAAACTGTGTCGTAATCGTAGGTGCCGGTTTATCCCATTCCATCCTTGCATAAACAGAAACATAAGTGTTGCCGGTTTCTTTTCTATGACAATCTGCTCTTAGATCTTCATTCCAATCTCTCCATGAACCACCTGGTACCGATTCTTTTATTCTCTTGAGATTGACTTTCGATAGAGCAGCCGATTTATGTAGTCTATCTTTCTTTGATGATGTACCAGCTTCAATTGGCTCTAAATTGCCGATAGCCATTTTGACCGTTTTGTAATTTTCTGGCCTGTGTGTGGGAGCGATCAATTTTATTTCTCCTATCTTCGAAGCCAATAGGACCAACCTTTTTCTATTTTGTGGGATTCCGTAATCGGGGCAATAAACATTTTGCCAATCGACACTATATTTTATGGATGTAAGACCTTCGACAAAATCGGAGAAAACTTTATGTTTAGTTATCTGGGGAACGTTTTCCATCGAAACAACTATCGGTTCTACCTCCTTGATCAATTTGAAAAAATGATAAAGCAACCCCCAATCGTCTTTGGTCTCTCTGTCTTTTTCCTTTTGAGTATGCTTGGAGAATGGTTGACATGGGGCACAACCTACTAAAACTTTCAAACTTTTGGGAGGATACAGTTTTAGAATTTCTTTCGACGAAATGTCTTTGATGCTCTTGTTGATAAACAACCCACCATTATTTTTTTCGAATGCAAATTTACATCTTTCATCGATATCGATTCCGGCTACGACTTTAATACCGGATTTGTTCAAACCATAAGTCAACCCTCCAACTCCACAAAACAAATCCACTGCAACTACAAGCAATTCATTTTTTTTATAAGATTCTGTCTTCATCTGTCCTCCGAGAAATCACCCCTTACAAAAACTCTTCATATATCCGTTTAGGGTTATTTGTTAAACGTCATGCGGCTAACCTAGATTTATCTGTATTAACTAAATCATAATCAGCGCTTTCTTCAAGCATATAAAACTCCATTGTTTTGTTAGCCTTTATATATGTGCCGGGAGTTAGTTTTATTTAATTTTTCTATATCTAAATATTAATACTACAAATATTTTAAAAATCCTTCTTTTTAAAATATATTTTAATATTGAGTATATTTAATCTTTTGAGGATAGTTTTACTACCCTACCCTTTGGCTGATTGGGGATATTATCTACATGAATTTATTTTTTTATTTGAATATTTCTCCTTGAAATCAACTTTTGATAGAGTTTTTATATTTTAATAAATTTAATTCTTTAATTATTTTCAAATAGTCCTTTACGTCAATATTTTGATAAATCTCAATAAAACGAAAATTATCAATTCATCTTAATCCATAATAATTACAAATGGCATTTGTTAAAATATTTACCGCTATACTTAGACCTATATTCCAAGCTCCCGAAGAAGCCTTTTCAATCATTTTACCAATCCATTTACTAACATTTCCCCCGAGCTTATCTTTTTGTTTTGGTGTTGGATCAATCTTAATTGACTGTTTTAAACTTTCAAGATCTTCACTATTGATTCCTTTTGATTTAAGGTATTTTAAAAGACTCTCTAAATCATTACTTTTTACAGAAATATTTACTTCTTGAGTGATTTTTTCTTCAAAAACATTACCTATAATCCCAGAAAAATTATCTATTTTTATTTCTTGATTATATTGAGCATTCCCCTTTTCATCTTCAGTAAAGCTCATTTCTTCGCCTAAAATACCTTCCGCTTCCAACTTTAAACTCCACCTTAATATAATGTTACGCACTGCATCTAAAATTTTTGACATACTCGATCTAGGAATAATCAATACTGGAGGTGACGGGGGATCAAAGTGTTCTATTAATATAGCTTGTTGCTCAGATGAAAAAGGAATAGTTAAGAAATTCTTTTTATTATTATCTTGTTTTTTAAAAATATATTCAATTTCACTTATAGGTTGTGCAATAGAGCGTTCAAGTCCTCCTTTTAGGAAATCACGCCATATTAATGGAATCCAAATTCTATTATATGGGTTCCATGCTTTTATTTCACCCATTACATGCCTATACTTCGGAACTTCCTTCACATTATTATAGCCATCTAACTCTTTGTTAATCCATATTTGAAAATCTAATAGATTCAGCTTTGTAGCTACTATCAATGCTTGTTTTAATAATTTTGTGATTGACTCATTTTCATCTGTTGCCAACTTTTGGAGTTCAATTACTATTGATGATTTCATTTTATTTTAAAATTTCACCTCCAATTTTCAAATTATCTGAATACATTCCAATATCATTAAGTATATTGGCCATACCATCTCCTCTTTTGAATAGACTTTATATTTTTTGAAATAGAATTCTTGAGAGACTTATTATCGGATTTCTTGAAAGATTATAAATTACTATTCTTAACACTTTTTAATTATCTCAACTACATTTTTTATAATGTTAGGATTTTAAGAAATAAAAGGGTAAAATCTTTCAAATTCTTCTATATTTATTATACTACAAATCTTTTAAAAATCCTTTTTTAAAAAATTTATTTAAAAAACCCTCTGCTCTTTTAATGTAAGGATTCCGAAAAGTTTTTTAGATTTTTGGAACCATCCACTGATGCTTATAATATCAAGTAGTCGTGATCTTTAAAAACGGAAATGTTTTACTCTGGTTCTACTCAAGCACGATGTTCGACATCGTACAAATCATCACCATTTCAAATTATTGAGTATCTCCTCTTGAAAATTTTTTGCTATTTTAATAAACCTTTCATAAGAGCCAGAAAACAAATTTGCTTTTAATGGTAGCCAATTGTCCTTCTGTCTTACTGCTTCTTCAAGAATTTCTAAGAAAGCATTCCCTTCTCTACTATCTCTACCGCGATATTTATAAGCAAACCTTCCTGGTGGACCCCACACCCTTTCTTCAGGTTTATATTTGCAGAATAATAGGGTCCCTATTTATTCCTAATTTCATATTGCAGAACTAAGTATTTCTTTTTTATTTATTCAAGATTTTCATCTTCAACAATCATATTTGATTGATTAATTGTTTCTTTAATTTTATCTTCATAATCTGAAATCGTTATTTCACCTTCTTGAGCAGATATCTCAACTTTTACTTTCACTTGGTTAAACTTGGTTTTGAGGTAAGGTATCATTCTTACAATATCCGATAATTTGCCTGTAGGAACATTCAATTTAAGGCTAATTTCTTGGTATTTTTCTCTATGCTGTAGTGGAGGAGTAATACTTGCTATTTCATCACTTTTTTTCTTTATTTCACCTTCAATTATTTCCCTTTGTCTTGTAGATAAATTGTACGAAGAGAAATCTTCAGTGACTTTATTAAGTGATTCCATGGTTTGACCTTGCCGTATTTTCTTGATGTACAATTGAAGCTCCTCATCTGAAATCTCTCCTTTGGATTTGGGCAAGCACAATTCCGCTTTAATCAAAATTTCTCCATCTACTATTTCAGGAGAAAATTCATCCTTGAAGTGACGGCATATAGGCTTTTCGTTCTCTATATCTCCCACTCCAAATAATCCTTGATTGATACCTTCTTTTATACAATCCTTCAGCACTTCATCTGAAACAACCCTGACTTCTCCTGGTGTCTTAAACAAAGATTCAAGGATATTCTTTGTTTCCACATAATCCCTGTCTTTGAGATATTTTTCTTTAAGAGATAGGGGCGCAAGTCTTTCAAGGATTTCGCCTTCATTTCTTAGTCTTTCATATATTTCCTTATCTATTGTAGTCTCTGCTCCATAAGTTGGAATACCCAAATCAATCTCCTTAAGATCATCCCTTGAGGGGAGTAAAACAGTACGATAAAGACCCCTTGTACGATCTTTAGCTTCCATCTCGGTTTTTTTCGCTCTATATCTTATTTCCTTTTTCTGTTCGTCCGTAATATGGAGAGTTCTATCCTTTTCTATTAGTTGCCATGCAAGTTTTTTCTTCAGGAAACTTTCAAAGTTTATTCTCTCTGACTCCAGAGGGCAAAGAAATATAAGAGTATTACGATAAACCCTGGGGCGTTCTCCACAATTTTCAAGAAATTCCTTACATCTGTCTCGATTTCGTTGAATAACCAATTTCAATCTATTCGTATCAGCAATGTCCTTAGAATTATTGGGCCAGAGGAATATATCGAAATATTTTTTTGTGAGAGTACCAGTCAAAAGATCTTTCTCTTCTGGTTCAAGGTTTACTATACCCTCCATCTTGGTTAAAAGTATACGATTTAGATTTGGCTGGTTTGTAAAGAATAATCCCTCATCTGAAATATAAAAAAGGTTTTCCTTTAGCTTAGAGACTGCTTCTACAACTATACTGCTTGGTGAAGAAAGGTCAACACTTGAAAGCTTAACTTCGCTAATGGTTGCACCTCTCTCAGGTCCACCGGAAAATGAATAGAGGAAAATCGTAGTTGCTGCAACACTCCCAAAACAAAAGGGTGCGTAAGCATCTCCAAGATTCCTATCTACTTTTTTAGCGCCTGCATCCCTTGAATTTAAGTCTTGAGCAATGATGCTATCATACTCAGGACCAATGTGTTTTATTAGTTCTCTTTTAATCTCATCATTTTTTAAATTAAAGTCTCCCAATCTGATAAATGGTTTTTGGGTATCCTTTAATGAATACACCACTAAGGAAAGTAGCCTTAGCACTCCTCTTGTCCTTTGAAAAGTTGGAAAACTACCCCATCGCTTATATAAAATATCCACAATCTCTGGCTGAAATGGATAACTCTTTATGAATCTTTCACGGTAATTTGATTTTTTCACACCTTCTGGAAATATCCTCTCTTTATCAGCATAATCAAGAAATTCTTCTATAACTTTCCTTACCTCTTTTTCGTCTATACTGCTAAAAAGCCTTCTTTTAATCACATAGTCTATCTCTTCATCATGGACTGGCGTGTAAACCTTTTCCATTCTTCCTGTAATCTTTTGCAATTGTTGAAAGAGTCTTTCAGCGTTTTCATCATAGTGTTCAAGCACGCTTGAAGGGAGCGTAAGAATTAAAAAGGATTTTTCAAGACTTTTTACGGTACCTGTAAGTTCCTGAATGAAAGCAAGCACTTGAGAAGCTAAATTTGAGTCTCCCACCTTTATCCCAGAGGCCTTAGTGGCGTATTCTAATATTTCGTCCATTAAAATCAAAAGGGGCTGGTGTATATCAAGAAGCTCTCTTATTTTTTCACGCCCAGGTGAAATTCTACCTTTTAATTTTTCTATTTTCCCAGTAAGTTGTCTTTCTATTTCCTCCCAGATGGTTATCTCTTTGGGGTCAAGAGCAGTTCCATCAATAACTACTACCTTTGCTCCCCATTCCTTTGTCTTATGATACAAAGCAATTAAAGAATGGGTTTTTCCACCCCCAAATGGGGTTTGAAGCTGGATAATCGGGTCTCCACCTTCGCCTTTGAGTCTCTTCTCTGCGATATTTAGGAGATTCTTTAATCCATCTGTTATATATGTTTTTCTAAAGAATATAGTAGGATCCTGGTACTCCTCTTGAGCTCTTTCTTTAAACACTTCCCACAAATCCGCAGCAAATACATCCATAGTAAGCCTACCCTCAAGTATATCCTTATGCGGTATAGCTATAATTGAGAATGGTTTCATTCGAATAACCTCCTTTGTATAGGTTTATCTTTCATCTCACTTAATATCTTTTCTTTTCCAGAGAGAAAACCATCAAGAAATTTCTTCTCCCTGCTTTCAATAGGTAGAGTTTCTGATATTGCCTGAGCAACCCGGAAAAAAGCATCTCTGTTTCCCCAGCCACTATCAGTAAGAACCTTTTTCATTTCTTCTCTCTTCCCTTCCTTCCATAAAATTAGCGTTTGGTGAAGAACATCGATGAGTTCATTATTTTTAACTTCCTTTAAATCCCTTTCCTGTGGTCCTAAAATCCTTATGAACTCTTTTTCTTTCCTGATAAATCCTTTATTCCACTCCTTTACTAAATCAATTCCTGTTGACTGAGCGAGTTTTCTTGCATCATCAAAATGCACCTTTGCCTCCTGATAAGTCCATCTCCAAAGGAGATAAAACTTTGTAAGGGGTGAAAGCTCTCCTGCTATGCCGTTATGTAGAATCTGCCTTACAGTATAGTCAGTTACCACATCCCTCACAAAATCAAGGAGTGTATCAGCCCTTATGATATTTCCTTCATAATCCCTGACTTTCTCGTATTTTCCAAATATTTCAATTGAAGAGCCTATAGCTGCGATGAAAAAATCTGCACCTGAGACGCCTTCCTGCCATAGCCTTTCAAGTTTTTTATAGATATGTTTTTTTATTTCTTCTTTAACCTCATTGTACCATCCAGTTTCTTTCCTTTCTATCTTACGAGCAACAAAGTAAATTGAGGATGCTAAAGCTGCGGATTCTCTTGCCCTTAGCCTCGTCGTCATCTCCGTATGAATAGGCCATGAAGCGGTGATGACAAAACCAGAATCCAACATCGAGTTTATCAACGTCTCCCAGCCAGAAGTTGATTTATGAGTATAAACAATGGTGGCAATGCCATTAGGTTTTAAAACCCTATAAATTTCCTGGAATGATTTTTTAAGATTATCTTCAAAGAATGTCTTATCTTTATGCGCATATCTTTTCGGGTCCCAACCTGCCATTTCAACAATTTCTTTTGATTTTGGTGTTAAGGGTGTGGAAAAAAGATCTGGATAAACATCTCCTACAATTCTTTTAAGCCAAACATAGAAGAAGTCTGATAAATCTGCGTAAGGAACTGAATTATAATAAGGTGGGTCGGTGAAGATTGCATCAAAGTAGTTATCGAAATAAGGAGGTTCGGTGGCGGAGGATTGGGTGACGGTGGTAGACAGAGAATCTGGAATTTTACAGATATTGTCTAAAACTGAGAGTATCGAATCTACATTTCCAAAAAAACCAGTAACATTTTTACTGGTAAGAGGATTGCTTTCAGGATAAGACCATTTCATTGGAAGAGCCTGTAAACCAAAAATCTTTTCAGTTTGTTCTGAACCATGATGCCAAACGCAGATATTGGAATTTCTTGTCGTCAATCTATCAAAACCCAAAGCCAAATAACTCACTACCGCCTTTGTATACTCCCCATCATATCCTTCCTCAATCATCTTCTTATAAGCTTTTCTCACCTTTTCCACAAATGTTATCAATGCCATCTTCTGGCGGGAATTGAAAAGATCGCCCCATTTGTGCATTCCATAAATAGGAACATTAAAAACTCCGCTCATTAAAGGAATCTCTTCATAAGGCACAGGGTCAATTCCCCACTCTTCCATCAACTTTGCTCTTTTATTTCCAAGATACATTTCTGCTTCTTCAAAAATTTCCAAATCCTTCTCTGTGGTAATTCTGTAAGTTTTCCCTTCCTTTTTTGGATTATGTAGAACTACGGCAACCATCCTCTGTCCTGCTTTTCCTTCCTGAAAGAGTTTTCTTGTGGTGTTGGCATCAACCATGTTACCACAGACAGAACATGTAGCGATTGCTCTTGATACTGTTCCTTTGAAGGGATCAAAATTGTCTGGAAAATCATTGTTTTGCCCTACAATTTCAAACTCAACTTTGCTATTTTTAACAAACGGTCTTAATGCTACTTTTTTATTCTCTTTCTTTGCCAGCCAAAGCTGCCCCATCAAGGGAATTTCAGCACCACAAGCAGGATTCTGACAGGGAATGGTCCTTGCCCATATATAACCTACAGGAATAGAACCATCTTTTTCTTTGGGATAAAATTTTCCTATCTCTTCCTTTGCTTCTTCTAAAACCCATTCCCCCCATCTTTTCACATCTTCAAGCAGGGGATTCTTAAAACTGCTCCCTTTTAATAATCCCCAATCTTCCTTTACTTCTTTTAGCTTTCCATACTTTTGTGGATATTCTAAAGTACATTTCAGAATTAAAACCGCAACCGGATTATACTCACCTGCATAAGTTTCACATCCAAGCCTTAATGCTTCCAGAGGAATCGCACCACCTCCTGCAAATGGATCTAAAACTTTTAATGGTTTCCCACCGTTTGCTTCCAAGATATCTTTTCTTGCCTTTTCAATAAGCATAGGATTTAGCGGGTTTTCCCATTTTGAAAGTTCAATAATAAATTGTCCTTTCTTATCCCAGTCCACATCATTTTTAGGAGCAGGAATTAAAGCTGCATATGATGTTGCTCTTGAAGAGGCTAAGGGTCTGCGTGCCCACCAGATATGCAAAGTAGATATATGCGCATGTCTTATATTCTTCTCCCTTGCAGACTCGATACTTACCTCTTTTACGGGAAAACTTACTTCAATGAATCTCTTCATACTTTCACCCCTTTATTCTTCCATTCCTTTACAGGAACTATAAACCTCACAACTTCAACTTTTTCTTGAATATTCAGATTCTCAGCAGGATCATTAGTTATGTAAAGTGTCGGACTTGTAATTGCTTTAGCGACCACATAAAGCCAGTACTGCTCTTTAAACCTCTTTGCTTTAAACCATTCGTTGCAAGTCAAAGCAACCTGACCTTCATCCTTTCTCGCTTTAACCTCTATATATCTTATTTCTCCATTACCTTTTGATCTTATGTCAAATCCAAGATTCTCCTTTGAAACATCCTCTGGCTCTCTTCCTTGATTTTTTTCGTATCCCATTGCAATCTCCATGCCTATTCTTTCTATCTCCTTATCACTTACCATGTCTCTGGAAATCGGTGGTTTTACAAGAACTGCTCCCAAAAACTTTGGCATAGAGATTGTCAAGCTCACTTCCTGCTCTATTTCCTTTTGCAATGTTTTCAAAGCTTCTTCATATTGTCTTTTTCTATCTTCTTTATTTCTGATAACAATATTTACTTTTTCACCTTCTGCTTGTCTCTCATACAATTCAGCAAGATCAGCATCAAGTTCACCTATTAAATATTCCAAAGACTTTATCCCGTATTTTTCCTTTATTTTCGCTTGTCTTCTTCTTTCATCAACTATATCTTGCTTGTAGTTTTCAACAGCATCTGCGACATATTTTTGGGATCTTTTCATGCTCATATCTACCGTTGTCGGTACGTTATTATCTTTCGGAATAAAATCCCATAAAATCGCAGGGTTGACCTCATTCATTTCTTTTCCGTTAGCGTCATAAATCGACATAAGACGCTTACCTGCCACTTGTCCTTTTCCATCTTTTACCTCTCCCTCAAAGAACCACAAAACACCGTCATATCTCCCAGAAGGGTCTTCAAATACTGCTCCTTTCTGCAATTTGCTAAAGTAATTTTTACTCACCCATTTAAGTAGAGCCTCAAAAAGTGGATGTCCAAAGGATATAAACTCTGTATCGGGATTTTTAAAAGCAATATCTTTATCAAAGGTTGCTTTGGGATAAGACTTCAGGATAGAACCATATCTATTTTTAAAATCAACTCCCTCTGCTATTTTTCTTATTTCATAAGTAACCAAATCTATTGCAATAAATTCATCCTTTCTAATTCTAAAGTTTCCGCCAGTTTTTTTAAATGCTCTTTTGAAAAACTCCTCAACATACTCTGGAATAAGCCTATATTCCTTTGCTTTTTCAGCCATTTCTTTTATTCTGGTGTAGTCTATGTGTCTTGTTGCGAGACTCTCTCCTAACGCCTCCTTGACCTTTGTAATATACTCTTCATCCACTTTAATATCGAGTTCTTTTATTATTTCGTCTATACTTCTTGCATTAGCTACCGCCTCTAAAATGAGTTGATAGAGATTTTTCCCATAAAATATATCACCAATAACATCAAATACCTTATCGCTTCCCATGGCTTTTCTAATCTCTTCGAGTTTGTTAAAAAGTTTTGTAAGAACCTGACCTTCTCTTGTATCCTCTGCTACGAGGTTAAAAACATAAACATCCTTTTGTTGTCCGTACCGATGAACTCTTCCCATTCTTTGCTCCAACCTATTTGGATTCCAGGGTATATCATAATTAATCATAAGGTGACAGAATTGAAGATTTATGCCCTCACCAGCAGCTTCTGTTGCCACCAAAATCTGTTTTTCATGCTGAAAAACCTTCTCAGCTCCTACTCTTTCTGGCAAATTCATACCCCCATGAATGAAATTTACAGAATACTCCCACGAATTAATTCTTTTTACTAAATATTCTAAAGTGTCTTTAGATTCTGTAAAGATTAAAATTTTCTCGTTTCCATGCATTTTCCTTATTTTTCTAAACCCTTCCTCTATTGCATCTTTTAATTCTGAGAGTTTTACCTCACACTCTGCTATAAGAATCTCTTTTGCTTTTTCTATCAATTCTTTAAGAGTATTAATCTCTTTTTCTAATTCTTCCCTATTTTCAGCAATGCTTAGCGTCTCCCACTTCTTTTCTTGGTCCCAGCGTTCTTCTTCCTCATAATCATCAACTTCTTCAATATCAATGTAAGTCGGTATCTCTTTTATGAGTTCTGGCTCCTTAAGCAAATTTTTAAGCCTCTCTTTTCTTCTTTCAAGCGATCTAAGAAGTGCATAAGTACTCGATGCCATTCTTCTTTGTAGAATTAACAAAGCAAACGCAACATTTCTCTTTTTATCACTCTGCAACGCTCTATTGTATTGGGAAATCACATATTCTGAAAGTTCATTATATAATTTCTTTTCTTTTTCGGATAATCTAAATCTAATCGTCTTCGGATATCGATTGGTAAAAATAGGTTCTCCTTCAAAATTTTTTAGATCTTCTTTCAGTCTTCTGATAAAGAGGGGGTTGTCTTTGTTTTCTATGGATTCAGCCGTCAATTTTCGTGTGGCAAAGAATCCTGGAATTAAAAGATCAAGAAACAATCTGTAATTTTCAGGGTCGCCTTTGTGTGGTGTTGCAGTGAGAAATAAAAGATGTTCAGTAGACTTTGATAATACTTCTCCTAATTTGTATCTTTCAGTCTTCGATAATTTGTCCCCATACCTATAAGCTGCCATCTTGTGAGCCTCATCAACAATTATCAAATCCCAGTCAACGCTTCCAATTGAGGGTAATATCTCCTCTCTTTTTGCAAAATCAATAGATGTAATAACTTGGTTTTCTCTTTGCCATGGATTTTCTCCATAATGATTATCTAATGAACTTCTATCAATCAATGTAACGGACTCTTGAAACTTCTCTTTTAATTCTCTTATCCATTGATATTTAAGATGACCTGGGACAACTATAAGAATCTTATTTATGATACCTCGTAATTTCAATTCCTTAATAATCAATCCTGCCATGATGGTTTTACCAGCACCCGGGTCGTCTGCAATAAGAAATCTTATACGGGGAAGTTTTAAAATGTAGCCATAGACTGCTTCTATTTGGAAAGGCAAAGGATCTATCTTTGAAATGTTCATTGCTAAAAGGGGGTCAAAAAGTGATGCAAACTTATAACGCTCTGCCTCAATAGATAAAAATACCTCATTTGCAGGAGCAGAAAAATCTAAAATAAACTCTTTTGCTTTTAGTTTTTCGATTTCTTCCTTTGATATTAATTGGTCTATATGTATGTTGGAATAAATAGTCGCTCCTATGATATGAATACGATCTCCAAATTCTTCAGCTTTCTTTATCTCTATTGGTTCTGGCCAGAAAGGACCTTCAATTATCATTCCTTCCTTAAGCATTTATTAATCCTCCATATATCATTATGGGGGCAGATCTTGTAATATCACTTTTCCTCTTCCCCCTCAATTTTTTTAATTAAAATGAGGAACACATCCTATTTTTTCTATGGTTTGGCTTTCCTTTTTACGAAGTCTTCCCTTCGGACGTCTATCTGTAATAATACCTAAAGTTTCAATTATTTGATTAAGGACCTCTTCAGATCCTATGGTTTTCCACTAAAAGCTACCGAATTATTGACCTGGCACCCCTTCCCTATTTATTTAATTATTACATCTATTGCTTTCACATTTTTGATCTTTTAACCATGTTTCTATCTAGAAAAAACGATATGTTTACCGTCAGATGATACCTCTCCCTTATATTCTTGAGGAAAAATATCATGTGTTACTTCTATAAGGTTTTTTTCCTTAGAATATTTTACAATATCATTATAGGCTTCCATGTTGATATTATATTGTACATAATTTAGATTCTTGAGAAATTCTACTGATACGGAATCTCCAGAGTCGGCGCGGTATGTATATTTCACTGACCCGTTTTCTGATTTAGATGAAGTCCACGAAATATCAGATAATTTATTTATCCTGGATCCACCACTTGTAGCATTACTCCGTATCCAATCTCCTGATTTAGATATGTTACCGACAGATTTTAATTGACTTTCTATTTTGGTTATCTCGCGAATGGCAGGAGAATCCTTGTTTATTACTGTTTGCTTAAATTCCCTGGGATTAAGACTTATTCCGCCACCAATAGAAAAAATCGCTCCTGATATAATATTCATACTGTTCAATTCATTTATCTTTGCATTGCAAACATTAATCAAAGATTCCTGATTTTCTAATAGGCTGTTATATTTATTAATCAGATTGTTATATTGATCTATATCGCTTGAACTATACTCATCCAGTGTATCTTTTTTCCTCTCAATTTCATCATTCAGCAATTCTATCTCTTTTTCCTTTGAATTGATTTGGCGATCATAATCGTTAACTTGGTCTTCTAGTTTTTTATATGGCGGATAAAGTTCAGCAATATCAACCTGGGAGAAATAATTATCAGCTATTTCAAGAAATTCTTCATCAGAAGTAGATAAGGGGTATTTATCAAGCAGATGAGATAGGTAATAGGTTTTTGTAAAGTCCCTGACATTTTGATTTGTTATATTTAAATCCCCAGGGCATACTATAGCAGTAATAGCCAACATTTTCTTTGTCCTTTCAGGCGTAGAAAAGGCGGGTATCTTAACCGAAAGCAAATCATCCAATTCAACCCTATCATCGATATTCATCTCTTTTAGCCAGTTGACAAGAGCCATCATACGGCCAACGGTATTCAATTCTTTATAAGTGTTCTCTGCTTTTTCATACTGTATAAAATATTTATTTAGGTGATCGATTGTTTCTCTGGTTGCCTTATCTAATTGCACTTCAACATCCATCCGTTCGGCATCTGCGAGAAATTGATGTTTTTGAACGACACCTATTGAGCCATCAGTAACAGTACCGATTTCATCAGGGTAAAACCAATAGCGTATTTCAGTATTTCCTTCATTAGTGCCTTCTAAAAATCCCCGCTCATCTTCAGTTAAAAAGTCAGGAACATGTTTCGTGATTTTAGATTTTACAAACTCATGTGTATTAGGATCAATGCCTGTGCTTAGCGTTTTGAATAGTTTATCTGCTTCTAAAACTACATGACCTACACGAGTATTTTCAAGGTGTCCACCAAAATTTACTTTAGCATATCTGTTATCTTCATGTGTATCCAGACTGATATAAGGAGCGTTATACCCATAGTGAAATATTGATCTGTATATTACTGCAATATCAGAAATAGAAACTGGCTTACCTGCAATAGTGTGGTCAGATGCACTTTTTCCATAGAAAAAGATATCATTTCTTTCATCTACCTCTACCGCTTCTAAAGCAACACTATGATTGAGAAATTCTTCAATACTGCCTAAATCTATGGACCGGTGTTTTGGAGATAAATCAAGGTCGTTAATTGCAGAAGTAGCGGGAATTGTATTCACTCGTATTTCTGTCTTTGCATAATCGTTATTAAAAACGTATACTTCTATATTTTTAATCGACAGGTGTTCGCTATTAATAAGATCCTGAATCGGATGTCTTATAATTGATTGATATTTTTCAAAACTGTTTTCAGGATTATCTCCTTTCAGAAATATTCGGATTAGGTGTGGATTATAGTATAATTGAAAGTGCCCTTCCCTAAATAAATTTGCCCAGGCAGGTTGTTCGGAACCGATTGAATAGTGCGCAAGAATATTTATAAGTGGAGGGGTATCTGGTTTAATATTATATAGTAAAACGTCATGACATAATATTGAATATGGCTCCAGGTATTGCTGTACAAGTCCTTTATAATCATCATCGTAACTTGGAATATTTTGAATAACATTACCGACTCTTTCGCCTGAATGGGTAAGTGTTGATTTATCTACTGCACTACCATATGAGATTGTTATCCAGTTACTCGGATTTGTTTTGCTAAAAATTGAATCTGCGTCTATAGAAATTGACTGACAACTAATTAATGTAAAAGTGAAAAGTATGAAAAATAAAGGTATTAAAACTTTTCTATTCATTTCATTAATTACTCCTTTTAATTTTTATAGCAAACAATATGGTTGCCTTGCCTGAATCACTACGATATAGTAAGCATATAATTTTTTATTATTGAATTTTACTGTTAAACTCTTTATCCCTCTAAAATTATTTATTTTTAATTCGTGTATTCTTGCCATATACTGTCTCCTTATTAATCCCATTCAACGAATCTCAGTGATATTATTTCTTTAAAGCTTTCACAATAACATCCTCTTGAAGCAATCCATGTCTAAAAAGTTTTACGGGAAATACATTCAGTTTAGATTGTTTAAACTCTTCATATATATTAACCAGAGTTTGGGCTTCAATAAGGGTTACATGCAAATCATAAAAAGTATCACATTCATGAATAAAATCATCGGAAAAACAACCGGAAACAATAATGATTCCTTTAATCTTAAAACCATTTCTGCTATATACTTGAGCATAAGATTTGACTTGCCTGATGACACTAGAAAATTTAGAATAGTCCTTTTTTGATGATTTACATTCTACAATGATTATCTCTTGATTACCTAAATCCAAAATAATATCTGCTTTATCCCTTTTT
>CAYUDW010000030.1:18970-22812 GCA_964442595.1 uncultured candidatus Brocadiaceae bacterium | reverse complement strand
AAGCCCTTGAGATGGAATGGCAGATCCAGCGCGTCGCCAGAGTCGTGCAGGCCGCCCGGTCTCCGGCTGAACTGGCCCTGGCCGTTCTGGTAGCGGTCCTGGTCGCGCCACTGGCCGAGGAGATCGTCTTTCGGTCCGCGTTCTACCTGCCCTTACGCGCGCTGCTGGGTCCCGTCAGTGCGGCCCTCATCGTGAGCGTCGTTTTCTCGGCGGCGCACGTCTACCCCTGGGGCGCCGCGAATCTCGTGGTGCTCTCCCTCATCTTGATCGCTTTGTTCGAACGCACCGGCTCGCTCTGGGCACCCATCGCCGCTCATGTGCTCTACAACGCCGCCAACTTCGCCCTGATCCGCTTCGTGCTCCCCCCGGGCTGAGTCCCCCACGCGCGTTAACGTGCAATATGCCCTCAGAGGCGTTACACTTTGTGCAATAAGCCTGACCCTTCGCTGCACGAATGCGGGCAAATGGGCAAACTGACCGAATCCATCGAACGACAGATGCAGCAGATCCGCCGGGGCGCCGCCGGCATCGTCCCGGAGGAGGAGCTGATCGGTAAGATTGGCCGCTCCCTGGAGAGCGGGAAGCCGCTGAGGGTCAAGCTCGGCCTGGATCCGACGGCACCGGACATTCACGTGGGCAACGCCGTGCCGCTGCACAAGTTGCGGCTCTTTCAGGACCTCGGCCACCACGCCGTTCTGATCATCGGGGACTACACGGCCACCGTCGGCGACCCGAGCGAGCAGAATGCGACCAGGCCCCAATTGACGCACGACGAAGTCCTGGCGCACGCGCAGACGTACCTCGATCAGGTCGGCCACATAGTGGACCTGGCAGAAGCCGAGGTAGTCAAGAACGGCGACTGGTTCAGCAAGATGACGTTCGGCGAAGTCATCGCCCTCGCCGCCAAGCTTACCGTGGCCCGTTGCATAGAGCGGGACGACTTCTCCGAGCGCATGGCCGCCGGGCGGCCCGTCGGTCTGCACGAGTTGCTCTACCCCCTCATGCAAGCCTACGATTCCGTGATGGTCCGGAGCGACGTCGAGCTGGGCGGCACCGATCAGACCTTCAACATCCTGCTCGGCCGCGAGCTCCAGCGCCAGATGGGACAGGAGCCGCAGGTCGCCGTCACCAATCCGCTCCTCGAGGGCCTGGACGGCCACGAGAAGATGTCCAAGAGCAAGGGGAACTACATCGGCATTTGCGAGTCGCCCGAGACCATCTTCGGCAAGGCGATGAGCATTCCCGACGAGCTCATGCGCAAGTACTTCATCCTGACCACTGAGCTGCCCGTGGAGCGGATCGAGATGCTCCTGTCGCCCGACGTGCATCCGCGGCAGGCCAAGGCCGAGCTGGCGGCGGCAATCGTCTCGCGTTACTACGATGAGGACGCTGCCGGGGCGGCCCACGAGGAGTTCAACCGGATCTTCCGCGACCACGAGTTGCCGCAGCAGTTGGCGGAAGTCCGGATACCCTCGGGCGAGCTGGAGGACGGGCGGCTGTGGATAGTCAAACTGCTGCGGCTGGCCGAGTTCGCGCATTCCAGCGGTGAGGCCAGACGATTGGTCGAGCAGGGCGGCGTGCGCCTCGGAATGGACGCCGATTCGCTGCGCGCGGTTCAGGACCCCGAGGCGGACGTGGAGGTCCGCGCCGGAACGATCCTGAACGTGGGGAAGAGGCGCTTCTGTCGCCTGACCCTCACGTGACGCGGCACCCCGTTGATAATGCGCCTGCCATAGGTTAGCATCGTTGTTTTCCCCATTTCCCTGATGCTGCAGGGGAGAAAGGCAGCCGACGTGGCACTGACCAGATGGTTCCGCAGACACAGGCGCTATCTGCTGGCGGGGCTTGTCGTGATGCTCATGGTTTCGTGGGGCATCCTGACCACCATGAGCAGGCTGCTGCATCCCCAGTCAGAGCCCCTGGGAAACATCCGGGGGGAGCCCGTCAACCAGAGGGACCTCCATGATGCCGGCAGGAGCCTCCAGGTGGCGCTCAACCTGGGGATGGCCGATGCGCAGACGATCTACCTGTTGCAGTTGGGGGGCGCGCCTGTTCACGTACAGGCAGCGTTGACCGTTCTCTCAGAGTCCCTGGGCAACTTCGTGTTCGAGGAAGGCGCCAGGGTCAACGATCCGGAGGCGGCATGGCGGTTCCTGGCGCTCTGGCGGGAGGCCGAGGCCGACGGCATCGAAGTCACGAACGAGGAGCTTCGGGAGACGATTCTCTACTTCCCGGCACTCCAGGACGAGAATGGGTTCAGCGCCGCCAACTACCGGGCATTCCTGCGGATCGCGGGCCTGGGCGACGAGGAAATGGTGGCCTGCCTGAGCCGCCTGGCAAAGGTGGCCAAGCTGCTGTGCCTCAGGCGCGGGACGATCGGCAGCAGCCCCGCCGAGCTCTGGATGTCCTACGCGCATGATCGCGAACAAATACGCGTGAACTACGTGGCCGTGGACGGCTCGCTGTTCCTGCCGCTGGTCGAGCCGACCGACGAGCAAATACATGCATTCTATGACGAGCACAAGGAGATGCTGCCGGATCCGGCATCCGGCCGGATCGGCTACATGGCGCCCGAGCGCGCGAGAGTGGAGTATGCCCTGGCGCCCCTGGAAGAGCTGGCCGCCGAGGCCGAGGTGAGCGACCAGGAGATCGTGGAGTACTACGAGGCCAACAAGGGAGAGTTCCTGAAGGAGAGCCCGGCGCCGGAGGACGAGGACGGCGCGGGCGAGGCGAGCGAAGCGGAAGAAGGAACCGCCGGGCCTCAGTACAGGAACTTGAGCGAAGTGCGCGCGGAGATCCGAAGCAAGCTGGCCTGGCAGAAGGCCCGGGATAAGGCAATCGAGCTGGTCGGGACCGTTCAGCGAGAGCTCGACTCCGTGGCCGATCAGTTTCCCAATGAGCCCCAGCCCTTGCAGCAGATGGCCCGGCGCTATGCGCTGGAGTACCAGTTAGCCCGCACGCTGAGCGGCGGCGAGCTGCTCAGCCGCCAGGGACTGGTAACGCTCGTGCCTGAAGGAAAGCAGATGGCCGAGTTCGCCTTCGCCGGGGATCTGAGCACCTATTACCCGAGGACCATTCTATCCGGCGAGCAGCCGGTCATATACCAGGTGCTCGAACGCCGCGATCCCGAACCGTTGCCTCTTGAAGAAGTGCGCGGCAGCGTCCGGAAGGACTACGCGCAGAGCGAGGCCCTGAAGAAGGCTGCCGTTTTCGGCCAGAAGCTGAAGGAACTCGCCGTCGAGGTCGGATTCGAGCAAGCGGTCGAGACAATGAACCAGCGCCTGAGCGACCTGCTCGGCAGCCAGGCCCCGTCGGCGGATGACGAGGCCGCGGCGTGGCCGTTGACTGTGGAAAGGAGCGAGCTGTTCAGCCGGGACTCTCGCTACGCGGCCGGGATCGATGAGTTTGTGCCGAACGTGATGAGAGCGGCGTTTGAGCTCGGGGACATGGAGGTCGCCGCAGTGACGGAGGGTCCGCCGGTTTCACGGTGTTACGTGATCCGCCCGGCGCAGCGTCAGGAGGCGTCAGGTGAGTCTTTTGGGGAAGCGGCGCCGATGTACCGACGGGCGTATGTGTACCACAAGCAGAACCAGGTCATGCTGGAATGGATGCGGGGGCTGCTGAAGACCGCACATCGTTCTCAGAAGGTTGCCGGGTAGGGAAGTCATGCGCGTCCTTCGGTGGCCAGCGCCGGGTGCGACTCCGCTGAAACGATCCGTCGCCACGTTGGGCGTGTTCGACGGGGTCCACCGGGGGCACGCCGAGGTGATACGACGCGTCCTGGCGGCGGCCGATGAACGGGCCTGTCCGTCCGCAGTCGTCACGTTTGACCGCCACCCCGC
>CAYUDW010000030.1:0-18870 GCA_964442595.1 uncultured candidatus Brocadiaceae bacterium | reverse complement strand
CGAGCTCTTGAGGCAGCTCGGCCCCGAACTGGGTTTCGACGTGGAGGTCGTGCACGCGGTCGAAGTAGATGGCGAGGTCGTCAGCAGCACAGCCATACGCAGGGCGATTCTCGACGGGCGCTTCGACGATGCCGAGGGGCTGCTGGGCCGCCCGGTTTCCCTGTACGGAACCGTCGTGCCCGGCGACGGCATAGGCGATGAGATCGGCTGTCCCACCGCCAACCTGGAGCTGCACAACGAGACCATCCCCCCGGACGGCGTGTACGCCACCTGGGCCTTCACGGACCACGACCCTCTGCCCTCCGTCACCAGCGTGGGTCGACGCGGCACGTTCCATCCGGAGGCGGACGCGCCGAGGACGGTGGAGGTGCACCTGATCGGGCGCGACGAAGAGCTGCGCGGACGAGACATCGAGGTCCGATTCGTCGCACTCCTGCGTCCGCAGCGCACCTTCAAGGGGGCGAAGGAGCTTGCGCAGCAAATAGAGCGCGACATCCGGGACGCGCTGGAAGTCCTGAAGTCTAACGTCGCCGGCACCGGGGGCAGGTAGTGCCCGTCACTGGCTCTGCGCCGGGCCGGGCGGGGTCTGGCCCGCCACTTCATAGACCTCGCTGTCCGGATGGGCCTGCAGCCACGCGAACCAAAGCATGACGGGTGCGTCCAGCAATCTGCCGGCGGCGGTCGCGTAGGCCGTACGCGGCGAGGTGACGTGCACCGCGTATTCCTGCCCCGCCAGGGCGTCGGTGACCGACTCGGCCCCTTGCGCCGCCAGCTCCGCCAGGGGGTAGGCGCGGGCCCGGTCGCCAACGGTCACACCGAGAACGAAAGCCTTGGCGGGCAGGGGGCTGACGGCGGGATCGAACTGCTTGACCTCCGCGGGCAACGCGGGATCTTCCAGGTACGGCTCGACGCGGGCTGCCGCAACAAGCCCGCCGCTCTGTTCCATGCCGGCGGCCAGGACCTGCGCGGCGGGATTGGCCGCCCGCCAGTCTTCCCAGCGCCACACCGCGATGGGTTTGACGTTCGCCTTCCGTCCGGCCATGGATCCGGTCAGCGCAGTCGCCGACAGCGGGTCCCAAAGCGAGCCGGCCCCCGCATCGTAGTAGACGTTGTTCCCCCGGAAAAGCAGGCCGGCATCCTGCCAGTCGACATCCGCGCCCTCGACCTGCGCAACGAGGCACCGTCCAGCCTGTGTGAAGCTGCTCCAACACACGAAGACGGTTTGCCCATCCAATTCGTCCCGGACCCCCGCGAGTTCCAGGAAGACGCGGACAGGATACGCCTTCACCTGGGACTCGCCCCGGACCACGACGACCCGCTCCGTCGGCACCAGACCGGTCACCTCCGCAGCCGGCTGGAAGGGCGGTTCGGGCATGTCGGCGACCCGGAGGACCTGGCGCTGGTCCGCCGTCCAGCCCGGAACGCGGACCAGCATGTCCAGTTCGAGATCCGGCACGCGCTGCGTCACGTCAAAAAAGCGGGCTTTGCGATAGGTGATCCCCGTCCCCGGCAGCGCCTGGGCCGGAGACGCCTCGATCATTTCGGCGTCCGAGCCGAGGACACGTGAAACAGGAACCGGGCCGGCACGCACCACGCGGGCCCGGGCGGGGCGAGCTGGACCGATCGGCCGCTGCGCCGCCGGGGGCTCGGGTGCCTCTTGCTCTAGCTGCACCCGCGGCTGGCGTTTCCACAGTATGGCCAGAACCCACGCCGACACCACCACCGCAACGATGATCACCAGCAGCCAGAAGTTACGCCGGTAGTCTGTCGGGGCCGGTTCGCCTTCTTGCGGAACCGCCTGCCCCTGATCCTCGGAACTCTCCTCCACGTTCCCCTTCTCCTCGCTGAGGTCGCTCTCGCTCATCGGCAGGATCCCTTCCCTTGACGCACGGCTGTCCGTCGGACGCAGAACAACCCAGGTGGAACGAAGGCCATTCTATCAGACCGGCCCAACGGCTGCATCGGAAATCCGGGGGCATTGGCCGGCTCTGGCCGACGCCTGACTGCTGGATTCATTTGACGGCCCGGCAAGGAGGTGGTACATTTCCGTCCTCCTGCCGGAGGAAGCGGCGTTCTTTCCGGCCTGTGCACCTATGGACTCGCTTTCCGGTTCCCTCAGAGCAGAAAAGAGGTCGCCAGAGTGGTTGCACGTACGGTCTATGAGAACACGGCACAGAGGGTCGCGATATTCGTGGACGTGCAGAACATGTTCTATTCCGCGAAGACCCTCCACCAATCCAAGATCGACTACCGCAAGCTGCTGGAAGAGATACTGAAAGGACGACAGCTTGTGCGCGCCACCGCCTACGTGGTCCAGAAGGCTGACGTGGATCAGAGCGCGTTCCTGGAAGCGCTCCGGCGCAGCGGCTACGAAGTCAAGGGCAAGGAGCTGACCATCCGCGACGACGGCACAAGCAAGGGCGACTGGAAGGTGGAGATAGCCCTGGACGCCGTCGCCCTTGGGGCCAGAATGGACTGCATGGTGCTGGTCAGCGGCGACGGAGATTTTGTCCCCCTCCTTCGGACGCTGGACGCTCACGGCTGCCGCACGGAAGTCGTCTCCTTCGAGCAGAGCACGTCCAACGACCTGATGCGCGTCTGCCACCAGTTCATCCCGATCGAGCAGGACGTGCTGTTCAAGGAAGAAAAATTCATCCGGCAGGAGCGAGAGCGTCGCTCCGCCAACGAGAGCCAACAACAGAGCGGTTCCTCCGAATACAGCGGTTCATACCCTCACGGTAACCGATAAGGGACTCGCAGGCCGGCTCACACGGACGGTTTCATCCCCCCGCGAGCGCGTTGCACGCCGCCCGCGGGGTGGGGGGCTGCGGCATCTTGCGAATCCCGGTTGACAGCCGTTCGGCCGGAACTATATATTAGGGCGGTTCGAAGGCGGTGCGCGGCATGTCGCCGCGAGTCAGTCAGGTAGCCTGATCGCCTTCTCTGCGAGGGGAGGTAGCGTTCATGAGCGAGGAGAAGAAGGTCCGGTCTCTGGAGGGGCTCGGCTACATCGCGGCGTTTATGATTGGCGTAGGCGGCATAGTTGATGTGGAAGCTTTGACCTACTTCAACGTCCTGGGATTGGTCTTCGCCATCATCGTCATCGTCCGCCTGATGGTCATGAACATCGACCTGAAGATCATGCAGAAGCTCTACGAGCCGCCGCCCAGCACGGACGCCGATCTGGACGTCAAGGCGGAGTAGGTCCGGGACCGAGCCAGTCCGTAGAGGGGCGCGCTGGCCGGACATCCCCCGCCCTCACCGGTTGACGATAGCCAGCAACACAACCAGGACAAGGACGACGGCGAGCACGATGAGGATGAGATTCGTCGTAGCCTTCGACCTTCTTTGCGCCGCCATGCGGGCCTGAAACTCCCTGGCGCCCTTTATCTCCTCCGACGTATCCCGGATGTCAGACGGCACGCGCCTGAGCATGTCTATCGCTTCCTTGAAGCGCTGCTCCCGCACGAGGCGTCGCCCTTCGGCAAGGGCTCTGGACGCGGCCGCACGACGCTCATTGACGGTTCTTTCGCGCAGGGCCTGGGCACGCTCGCGCTGTTCCTCGAAGGCCTTGCCCTCGGCGGTCAGCAGTTCGTCCATGAGTTCCAGAGCGACCTCGAACTTCCCGTCCAGCCGGTGCCGGTCGGCCTGATCCATCATCATGGAGACCTTTTGTCGGACGATGGTACGGCCCCGTTCCAGGTCGGCGCCGCAGTGCAGGCAACGACGGACCTCCCGGCGGTTCTTCTGCTGACACTCCGGGCACAGGTCAAAGAACTCCTCGAGGCTCCGGCCGCAGTACATGCAGTTCTCGAATCGGACGGGGCTGAGGTTGCCGCAGTCGGGACAGCGGGGAGCGTCTGAGAGCTCGTCCTCGAAGCGCTCCAGATCCGCCCGCAGGTCAGCGGCCGTCTGGTAGCGCTCTTCTCTTTCCTCCTTCAGGCACCGATCGACCATGGGATCCAGCCGGGGGTCGGCCGTCTCCACCACCTGGCTCGGCAGTTCCGCAATGGGCAGGGACGGTCGCCTGCCGACCAGCAGTTCGTAGTAGACGACGCCGGCCGCGTAGATGTCGCTGCGGCCGTCAACGCTCATGGGATCCAGCTTCTGCTCGGGGCTCATGTAGGCCGGCGTGCCCATCCGGCGCGGCTTCTTGACACCCGCCTCCGCGGCCCGTTTGTCCTGCTCGATAAGGGAAGCGAGGCCAAAGTCGGCTATCTTCACCTGGCCCTGGCTGTTGAGCATGATGTTGGAGGGCTTGATGTCGCGGTGGACAACGCCCCGTTCGTGCGCGTAGTTCAGGGCCGCAGCGACTGCCTTCGCTATCCTGAGGAACCGCTCGACGTCGAACGGTTCCCTGGACATCAGGCTCGTCAGGGAAGGCCCGTCCACGTATTCCATGACGAAGTAGTAGATGTCCCGTATGTTGCCCCGTTCGATGATCGTGACGATGTTGGGATGATTCAGGGCCGACAGCGCCATGCTCTCCTCGTAGAACCGCTCCACGAACGCGGGCCTCTCGACGAAAGCAGGCGGCAGGATCTTCAGGGCCACCGTGCGCTTCAGGGACAGCTGCGTGGCCTTGTAGACCTGCCCCATGGCGCCGCTGCCGATGTGATCCTCGATCAAAAACCCCTCGAGGAGCTTGCCCGGGCCGAGTTCAGCGGCACTGGGCGCTATTTCCTCGTCCACCACCGTCGCGTCGGAGTCCAGAAACCTATGGCCGCACGTGGGGCACTTCAACAGATCCCCTTCCCCCGGCCGCCTGGCCTTGAACTCCCGACCACAACTCGGACATGTGAACTCCATATCGCCGACCCTAAAGTGTCAGACCCCTCGCACCCTCAGCATACCCAGCTGCGACCTGCCTTGTCAATGCTTCTGGCGGGTAGGAGAGGGCGCGCTCCGCAGCTTCATTCACTCCGGCGCGCCAGCGCCCGGTAACCCAGATGCATCGCAAGCTGGTCCGTGAGCACGAGCGCCACAAAAGCCTCCGCCACGGGCCACACCCGGGCCACGATGGTCGGGTCACGCCGCGTAACGGCTTCCAGCGCCGCATCCGTGAGCGAGACTTTGTCGATCGTTCGCTGCTCCTTGGCGATCGTTGGGGTAGGCTTGACGGTGACGCGCGCGACCACGGGCTGACCGGTGGTCAGGCCGCCCGTGATGCCTCCCGCGTTGTTGGTGTCGAACTTCACCTTTCCTTCCACCACGCGCATCTGATCGTTGCACTCGGAGCCGGTCATGTCCTTGGCAGCGAAGCCGGCGCCCACCTCCACACCCTTGACGGCCCCGATGCTCAGCATTCGGCCCAGTTCGCCGTCCAGCTTGGCGAAGACCGGCTCGCCCATGCCCGCCGGAACGCCGGTGGCGATGACCTCGACCAGGCCGCCGCTGGAATCGCCGGTGTCCCGTATCTCCACTATGCGGCGGGCCATGGCGTCGGCGGTCTCGAGGTCCGGGCAGTTCATCGTCGGATGGACGCCGTACTTGTCCCTGATGGCTTGCGCGTCGAACTCCATCAGTTTGCTGATCTCCGGCACCCGCTTCTCGATCTCGGCCAGGACGGCCATTTTCTGGAGGAAACGCATGCCCGGCGTTATCCGTTTCTCCCCGTAGACCATGCGGTAGACGGGATCGTTCTCCCGTCGCATCCGCTTGTAGGCCTCAACCTGCGCGCGAATGGTCTCGACAGGCATCTCCGGGGCCCGCACACCGGCCGCCTCCTTCACGTAAGCCGTCAGCTCGATGCCGTGCATTCTCAGGACGTGCTTGGCCACGGCGCCGGCCGCCACGATGGTGGCGGTATAGCGGCCGCTGAAGAAGCCCGCGCCGATGGCGTCGTCCCACTCGCCGTATTTCTGGTAAGAGGCGTAGGAAGCATGGCCCGGGCGCGGCGTCCGGTTGGTGGACCGATACTGCTCAATGTGCTCGAAGTGCCGGTCCAGATTCGGGATCAGGATCACCAGGGGCGTGCCGTTGGTGTAGCCCTCGTTCTGGAAGCCCGTCATCGTGTCAGCGGCGTTGACTCCGCTGTAGATGATGGGGATGTCCGGCTCCCTGCGCGGCGAGGCCAGTTCGCCCTGTCCCGGCTTGCGCAGGAGCAGATCGGCATAGATCTGCTCCTCCTGTATCAGCATGCCCGGCGGGACGCCCTGGATATTGGCGCTCAGCCCCTCCTGGTAGGAGCCGCCTGCAACGGTCACCCGGAACAACCTTCCGTAGGTACAACCCAGCATTGGCTATCTCCCAAGTCTTCGGCTCAGCAGCACACAGGCACACGCGGCCACGACAGACGCTAGAGCGACACAGGCTGGCCCAGGTCGGCTGAGCGCCAGGCGGCCTCCGTCAGCTCAATGGTCCGCAGTCCGCACACGCTGGGGGCCAGCAATTCGGCCCGTCCCAGTATAGCATCTATGAAGTTCCGGTTGGGCGAGGTGCTGCCATAGTGGGTGCTGTTGAGCGAGAGCACCTCTCCCCGGTCGCCCGTGCTGTAGGTCAGGCTACCTTGCCGCACAAAAAAGGACCATTCCGAACAGGCGATCGTTATGTCTTCCCACCAGACGGGGCAGTTGCCGACTACGGACAGATTCCCGACGGCGCCGTTGGTGAAGTCGATCGTGATGGCGCTATTGATGTCCACCTCGCGGTCGAACTGCACGATGCTGGCTGACACTCGGTTCGCCTGGAGCCCGGTCACCCACAGGATGATGTCGATCAGGTGGCTGCCTGAGTCGTTCAACTGGCCGCCCAGCGACATCTCGGGCACCTGGCGCCATGAGCCGGCGGTCAGCCGCAGCCAATTCTGCCCCTGAAAAGCGCTGACGAACTGGACCTCACCGGCCTTGCCGCTCTGGATGGCTTTCCTTATGAACTGGAACTCCCCCTGGGAGTGTCGTTGGTAGGCGACGGACACCAGTTTGCACGCCCTCTTCTCTTCCGCCATCACCTTCTGGGCGTCGACGATGGAGCCGACCATCGGCTTTTCGACCAGCACGTGGAGTCCGGCTCTCAGGCTGTCAATGATCTGCTCGCAGTGCGCGTGATGCGGCGAGGCGATGATGACGGCGTCCAGCTTCTCACCGTCGATCATCGCCTTGTGGTCGTCGTACTCGGGGCAACCGGCCAGCGCGGGAAAACGTTTCTTGATTGCCTCCAGCCGGTTGGGGTCGGGGTCGCACAGGGCCAATATGATGCCCTCTTCGATCTCCTGCATTCTGGTGACGTGCAGGTTCATTATGCCGCCGGTACCGATGAGGCCGACTTTCACCCGCTCAGACATGGCGCAAAGACCCTCTCAACTACGAGCAGCCAAATGCCTGATCCGCGCACGCTGTCCTCTCCTCCGAGGTCTGATGCGCCGATCACGCCCGCATGCTGGCGTACAAGTATATCCCGGCGGCGCCCACGATGCCCGTGGGCAGCCATCCCGCCACGACGGGATTGATCGCTGCCGTGTTGCCCATGCTGGTCAACAGGAACGTCATCACATAGAGGCCCGCGGCCACCACGACGCTCACGATGACACCGAGGAACCTGCTGGTGACCGATTGCTCGAACCCGACCAGGCAAGGAATCCCGACAAGCAGCAGGACGATCGGCCCGAACAAGGAAGCCAGCCTTGAGTGGAAGAGCACGCGGAAATGAGGAACGTCCGGGTGCTCCGCCATCTGCCGGCGCAGGTCCCAGAGCGGGCGAAAGGCTGCCGTGAAACCTTTGTCTGCCTGTGCTGCCTCGACTAGGTCGTAGGGCACCAGGTTCGTCTCGATCCTCTTGCTGGGCAAAATGGCAGAGGCGATCTCTCTGCCGGCGGCATCGAATTCCCCGACCTCCACGCGCTCGAGGTACAGGCTCCCGTCGGAGAGCCATCCGGCCGTCTCGCCGCGCGTCATCCTTTCGAGGCCGCCCCCCGGACGAAACTCCAGTACGGACACGCCCTTCATGGTACCGCTATCGAAATCGTACTCGCCCACAAACACAAACGCCTTGAACCGCAAATCGCTCAGAAAAAGCTTCTTCTCGACCCTATCGTCGAGCTTGTGGCGCAGCAACTGCCCCTTGCGGATCAGCTCCGGTCCCAAAGCCTCACGCAGGGCGAAGACGCCGATGCTGATCAGCAGCGCCCAGAAGAACACAGGAGTCACCACACGGCGAAGGCTCGCGCCGCTGGCCCCGAGGGCCAGCAGCTCTCGCGCCTTCGCCATGCGCACCAGGACCATGCCCGCCGACACGAGGACGAGGGCCGGGGCCACATCGGCCAGGAAGACCGGCACCACGTGGCCGTAATAGGCACCCAGGATGGACACCGTCCGTCCCGGGGCGACCTTTTCCAGGTCGTCCAGTCGCCCGAGCAGGTCGAAGCTCCCGTATAGCGCCGCAATCAGGCACGCGGACCCGAAGAAGTGCAACAGGAAGGACCCGCTCACGTAGCGATCAACGCGCTTAAGAAGCATCCTCACGCCACAGCCGACTTGAGCTCCAATGGGAAGGCAGGCCCGCAGGGACGGACCACGAAGCTTAACTGCGAACCACCAGACCAATTCTAGTCAAGCCGCCGGAAGAACTCAACGGCAAGGCTGGCGCACCGCGCCGGCGAACGGCGGGCCGGCACGAAGCTCAGTGCTCGTACGGCACCCCCTGCTCACCTCCCGATTCGGAGGGATGCAAGGGCGGCATTATACAACTCAGGCCGCGACAGGCAAGATGCAGGTTACAAGACAGGACTGAAGTGTGGTAGAATTGAGGCGTCCGAGGCTGTTCGGGGGGTCGAAGGCGGCCGCCCTGCCCCCCCGCAAGGGAACAAGCGGCAGAGGAGGAAAGTCCGAGCTCCACAGGGCACGGCGGTGGATAGCGTCCACCGGGAGTAATCCCAGGGAAAGTGCCACAGAAAAGACACCGCCCGCCGCGAGGCGAGTAAGGGTGAAATGGTGGGGCCTGCGCATGCGGGCTTAATGTAAGAGCCCACCGCCCCGACGGTGACGTCGGGGGCAGGGCAAACCCCGCCGGGAGCAAGGCCGAATAGGGGAGGATGAGGTGGCCCGCCTCGCTATCGACTCCCGGGTTGGCCGCTTGAGAGCGTCGGCAACGATGCTCCCAGATGAATGGCCGCCGCCCGCCCTGGCATTGGCCAAGGCGGGTCACAGGACTCGGCTTACCGGCCCCCCGACAGCCCCGGATTGCCGAACGGGTCTGACTGCATGCAACAAGTCCGTGCCGGTCGGCAGTACCGCGAATCCCCGGTTTCGGTGTCCAGGGTCATCCAAGGCTCATGCGAGAGGCGGACAAACCGGCGATGGATCGATTGTGGGCGCCCTGGCGCATCAAGTACGTGTCCGAGGCCGACAAGGAGGCCAACTGCTTCCTGTGTGAGGCCGCCCGGAGCGATCAGGACCGCGAGAAGCTGGTCCTGTGGCGTGGAGAGTACAGCCTGTGCCTCCTGAACCGCTGGCCCTATAACAACGGGCACCTGATGGTGGCCCCGCTTGAGCACAAGGCGGACCTGGCCGACCTCGCCGACGAGGAGCTGCTCGAGCAGTTGCACATGCTGGTTCGGTGCAAGAGCAACCTGACTGCCGTCATGCGCCCGGACGGGTTCAACGTCGGGCTTAACTTGGGGGCGGCGGCTGGGGCCGGCTTGGCAGGCCACATGCACTGGCACATCGTGCCCCGTTGGGAAGCCGACACGAACTTCATGCCCGTGCTGGCCGACACGAAGGTTATACCGCAGTCGTTGGAGAGCTTGTGGGAGTTGCTCCGGAAGGCCGACGGGCAAAGGTGACGGAGCGTCGGCGGGAGGCGTGCCGGTGGTGAGGCGGGAAGAACTTGAACGCCGAGAGTTCGAGACCCTGGCTCCCTACGCCATGAAGAGCGCCGAGTCCGCGGGAAGGCGCTATGACGAGCCGGAGCCCCGCTACCGGACCTGCTATCAGCGGGACCGCGACCGCATAATCCACTGCAAGGCGTTCCGGCGCCTGGAGTACAAGACGCAGGTCTTCCTGAACCACGAGGGAGACCATTACCGCACCCGCCTGACCCACACGATCGAGGTGGCGCAGATTGCCCGGACCATCGCGCGTGCCCTCGGCCTGAACGAAGACCTGGCGGAGGCCGTCTCGCTGGCCCATGACGTGGGGCACACGCCCTTCGGACACAGTGGAGAAGACGTGCTGCGGGAGTTGATGGCCCACCACGGCGGCTTCGAGCACAACGCTCACGGGCTGCGCGTGGTCGACGTGCTGGAGCACCAGTATCCCGGATTCCCCGGCCTGAACCTGACCTACGAGGTCCGGGAGTCCATCGTGAAGCACCACACGCGCTGGGATCAGCCGTCTGCGGCCGGATTCGGGGGGGGGCCGCCCCTTCTGGAGGCCCAGGCCGTCGAGGTGGCCGACTCTATCGCCTATGACAACCATGACCTCCAGGACGGCCTCGAAGCCGGCATTCTCGATGCGGGCGAACTCCAGCAAGTCGATCTGTGGCGAGAGGCCGAGCGGGCCGTTCTGGACCGCTACGGCGAGATTTCTCAAGACCAGCGGACCAACCAGGCGATACGTTACCTGATCGACCTCTTCGTCACGGACGTCGTAGAGTGCAGCCGGTCGCTGATCGAGGAACGCGCCGTCTCGTCGTGCGGCGACGTGGTCCGGCAGGAGGGGAACCTCGTCCGCTTCAGCGATGGGCTCGAGGCCCGGAAGCGGGCACTGGAGGATTTCCTGCACGAATCTCTCTACAGAGACTACCGGGTGGTGCGCATGACGAACAACGCGCGCCGGTTCGTGCGCGCCATCTTCGAAGCATACATGCAGGACCCCCGCCAACTGCCACCCCAGCAACAGCGCTGGGCGGAGGAAGTGGGCCGCCACCAGGCCGTCTGCGACTATGTCGCCGGCATGACCGATCGCTACGCCCAGGAGCAGTACCGCCAGCTCTTCCATCCTTACCAGAGGCTCTGATGCCGGAGCTGTTTGTCAGAGAACGCTCGGAGCCGGCCACCACCGTCCGCTTGCAGGGGGCCCGTCTGTCCATAGGTCGCGCCCCCGACAACGACTTGCAGCTCGACGACCGAACCGTCTCCCGCTACCACGCGCTGATCTTCCATCGTGACGACCAATGGCACGTCAACGACCTGGGAAGCAACAACGGGACGTTGGTGAACGGCGAGCAGGTCGTCTCGGCGGCCCTGAAACACGGCGACGAGATCCGTATAGGCGGCGTCGTGCTTGTTTTGCATCTGGAGCCGGAAGAGAAGCCGCAAACCGGAGAGACGTCCGATGCGACCCCGCTGTCCGAGATCACTCAGACAATCAGTCTGGACGACATCGGGCGTTTCTACTCGCTCCAGCGTGCAGCGACGGAGAGCCTGAGCCAGAAGGACAGGCGCCTCCATTATCTGTTGGCCATAGCCGAGCTGGCCGTCTCGGCGCGCAGCATCCCCCTCCTGTTCGAGGGACTCGTGCAAAGCCTGCGACGAACACTGGACGCGAGCCGCGTGGTGCCCATCCTCCAGGATGCGCATGACCTCTTGCGGGCCTACTCGGACTCTAGTCAGCAGTTCGTCGACAGGCTGGCCGACCTGAGGGTGGACGTGTCGCTCATTGAGCGGTGTCACAGGGAAGGGATCGCGGCCGTGGGGGAGAGGGCCGACCCCGCCCTTCACGTTGCCTGCGTCCCCGTGCGCATCGGCGTGCGTAACCTGGGACTCATCTACTGCGAGCGGAGCGGGCCTCTCGCCGCCTTTGACGATGAGGACCTGCGCTATCTGCTGGCCGGGTCTTCGCTGACCGGCGTGGCGATCGAGAACATCCGCTATCGTCAGCAGGTCACATGGCGCGCTCGGAGCCTTGACCGGCTGTTGGCACAGCATTACGACATGGTGGGGCGGAGCGAACCGATGCTGGGCGTCTTCGAGTTCATTCGCAAGGTCGCGCCCACTGACGCGGGCGTACTGATCTGCGGCGAAAGCGGCACCGGAAAGGAAATGGCCGCCCGCGCCATTCACCTTCAGAGCGAGCGCAGCGACGGTCCGCTGGAGGTGGTCAACTGCGGCGCTGTGCCCGTCACGCTCCTGGAGAGCGAGCTGTTCGGTCACGTGAAAGGCTCCTTCACGGGCGCCATTGCCGACAAGCCGGGACGCTTCGAGTTGGCCGACGATGGCACGCTGTTCCTGGACGAAGTGGTCGAGTTGCCGCCGCCGTGCCAGACCAAGCTGCTCAGGGCGTTGGAGGAGGGAAAGGTCCGCAGGATCGGCGATACGAGCGACCAGTCCGTGGACGTGAGACTCATCGCGGCCACGAACCGCGACCCCGCAGAGGCCGTGGGCAGCGGGCGCCTGCGCGAAGATCTGTTCTACCGGCTCGACCGCCTCCGGCTCGTCATGCCGCCGTTGCGCGATAGAGGCCAGGACGTCGAGATACTGGCCGAGCACTTCCTTGCCCAGCTCAGCCGCTCCCTCAGACGGCCGGTGGAGGCGTTCGACCCGAGCGTGCTGACAGTCTTCCGCGCCTATCACTGGCCGGGGAACGTGCGCGAACTGAGGAACGTGGTTGAGCGCATGCTGATACTGGCCGAAGGACCGGTGCTGGGCCCGGAGCTTATCCCCGAGGACATCCGGAAGGCCCCGAGCCGCGCCAGCGAAGCCAGCGTGCCGCCCCTTGAACAGATGGAGAGAGAACACGTCGAACGTGCTCTGCGCGCCTCGGGCGGAAACAAGAAGCGGGCGGCGGAAATGCTCGGAATCAACCGCAGCACCCTCTACGCCAAGTTGAAGAAGTACGCTATCGAGACGTGACGTTCGCGCTGGAAGTCCTGCCAGCCAAGCCCCTTAGGGCACCGTGCCCGCGTCGATGCCGGCTGGGCCGCGGCTCCAGGAGAGCTTTGACCTGCGCTCGGCATCCGCTATAATACCCCTGCGCGCAGGCGCGGTTCAGGCACGGAGGAAAGGCCATGGGACTCTGGGTCTTCAGGGCTCTATTCGTGCTGGCTTCGGCCGGCACGGCCTATTCCATCGGGTTCGACCTCGGGCGGCCGTACGAGTTCCTGCTGGGCGGGATCTTCTTCAGCATCATAGTCATTGTTGCCGAGTGGTTCGTCAGCCGAGGTCCCATCGCGCTGATATCCTCCATCGTCTTCGGCGCGCTGCTGGGCATGCTCTTTGCCACGCTGACGGTCTCCGTCGTGGGGCTGGCCGTCGAGACGGACACGATGGACATCATCAGGGACGACCTGACCGGGGCCCTCATCGTTGTATTCAGCTACCTGGGCATCGCGTTCATCTACGAAAGCCGCGAGAAGTTCAACCTCATCGTCCCCTACGTTGAGTTCCGTCGCCAGGAAAAAGGGCTTCGCCCCATCGTCCTTGATACCAGCGTTATCATCGACGGCCGCATTACCGACATGCTGAAGACGGCCGTCCTGGACGGGCCGCTCCTCCTGCCCGACCGCGTCCTTCACGAACTGCACCAGCTCGCCGATTCCGAAGACAAGCTCAAGAGGGAACGAGGACGACACGGGCTGAAAGTGCTCAACGACATCCGCGAGAACCTCAACGTGGACGTGCGGATCCAGGAGACCGGCGCCGACCGCAGCTATCCCGTCGACGAGGAGCTCGTGCGTCTCGCCAAGATAGTCAACGGCAGGTTGATGACCAACGATTTCAACCTCAACCGCCGGGCCTCGCTCGAGGGCATCTCCGTCATCAACCTGAACGAACTGGCCAACGCCCTCAAGCCCATCGCGCTGACCGGCGAGGAGCTGACCGTAAAGCTTATCAAGGCCGGAGAGCAGCCCGGGCAGGGCGTCGGATACCTCCAGGACGGCACCATGATCATTGTGGAGTCGGCCGCGCACCTCGTCGGGCAGGAAGTGAAGGTGATCGTGCGCAACACCCTGACCCGCGAAACTGGCCGCATGATCTTCGCCCGTCTGCTGGAGAACGCTCGCTCCACCTGAACTCATTGCGCGTCCCGCCCACCAGACGGCTGGACGCCCTCGCTCGCCATGCACGAAGACACGCATCAACCCGCTGAGCTGGCCTTCTCTGTCGTCATCCCCGCGGCCGGGACCGGGGTCCGCATGGGCGGTCGCATGGGCGGGCGCAAGAAGCCCTACCTGAGGATCTGCGGCCGGCCCGTGCTCCACATCGTCATCGACACGCTGAGCCATGTCAGCGGGTGCGCCGAGATCATTCCCGTCCTGCACCCCGATGAGTACGAGGACGGCCATGTCGCGGCCGAATTGAGGAGCAAGTTCGGCATCACCAAGATCGCGCGCGGAGGCGCCACGCGCCAGGAAAGCGCGTTCGCCGGTCTGCAGTTGGTGCGGGAGGATCTCAACCTGGTGCTCACTCATGACGCCGTCCGGCCGCTGGTCGAACCCGACGTGGTGCGGCGCGTGGCCGAGGCGGTGCAGCGCTTCGGCGCGGCCATCGCTGCCGTGCCCGCAACGGAGACGGTCAAGGAAGTGGGCGCCGAGGGCCGTATCATCGCCACGCCTCCCCGGGACACGCTCTGGCTCGCCCGCACGCCGCAAGGTTTCCGAAAGGAATTGATCCTGCGCGCGTACGCTGCCGCGCAGAGGGACGGTTACTGCGGGACGGACGACGCCGAGCTGGTCGAGCGCCTGGGCGAGGATGCGCGCGTGGTCGAAGATGCGTACAGCAACCTGAAGATCACCACCGAGGAAGACCTCGCCGCGGCGGAGGCCATCTACCGCTGGCGCGAGGGCCGGCAAGGCGGGGCGGACGCGGCGCGTCATGCCTCATTCCGTTGAATCCGGCCCGGGACGTGGTATGATGGACAATCCGCTGTCCGGTCCGGTCGATGGGGTAGGGCGGCGGCAAAGCGCGACAGGTGCGACCTGCCAGGCCGTGGCCTATCGGCTCCCCGATAGCTCAATTGGTAGAGCGGGCGGCTGTTAACCGCTAGGTTCGAGGTTCGAGTCCTCGTCGGGGAGCCAATTCCGTGTATTGGGGGCGGGGTATGCCCTTTCACGTATACGTGCTCGCCAATTCGGACAATCAGACTTACGTGGGGCAGACGTCCAATCTGAAGGCCCGCCTTGCTGAGCACAACGATCCGGAATGCGCGCTGACGCTGCACACCAAGCGGCGCCGCGGTCCATGGCGCTTGCTCTACCATGAGGAATGCGCGTCCCGTGCGGCCGCGATGAAACGTGAGCGGCAACTCAAGAGTGGCGGTGGGAGGCGTTTCATAAGATCCCTGCTCGGAGGGCCGGACGGCTGTTAATTCGCCGTACGGCGAATTCGAGTCCTCGTCGGGGAGCCAACCCCTCAGAGGGGTAGCGGAGGTGTGGCACGTTTACATATGCGATCGCAGGGGGCGGCTCTACACGGGCATCACCACGCACGTCCCTCGCCGCATGCGGCAGCACGGGGCTGAGCTGCTGTACTCGGAGCAGCATCCGGACAAACATTCCGCTGCGCGCCGAGAGAAGGAAATCAAGGGCTGGGGTCGGGAGAAGAAGCTGGCCCTGATTCGTGGCGAGGTGAGCTTGCCCTGAGCGAAGCGAAGGGAGTCCCCGTCGGGGAGCCATCATCATACGTCGTTCTTCGGTAAGTGTTTACGCGGTTACCGGCTTTGCCACTGACGAACCACACGGGGCGCTTTCTCCAGCGGGATTCATGCTGAGGCCCTGCACCGAGCGGCTTGGGCCTCCCGGCAGTTGGTCTTTGTACTGGCGCCGGAGAATCTGGCCGAGAGGACCTGCGGCTAAGCAATCCGCGGGTAGGGGCACGGGGGCAGTCTCGGGACCTCGTTGCCGCCCAACCGGCGTCAGCACCACCTTGCTTCTTGGAGTGGCGTGACGGACAATCCAGTTTGTATGTCTGGCAGGGCTGGGACGTGTCCGGCACGACCTAACGCGGCCAGCCGCGGGGAGTCAGGTCGGCGGCACCGTCATCGGGCGCTTCTTTCTTGAAGAGGGATAGCGCCTTGAGAGCTGAATGGCTGCGCTGGGAGCTGGTGGGCGTCCCGCTGATCTTCTTCTCCGGATCGGCACTGCATTTCGCGTTTGAATGGTGTGGCCCGGCACCGATTACCGCGCCGTTCGCGGCGGTCAACGAGAGCGTCTAGGAGCACCTCAAGCTGGCCTTCTGGCCTGCCGTTGTCTACGCCGTCGTCGAGTATGTTGCCTTCGGCAAGAACGTGGCAGGCTTTGGCATGGCGAAGTCAGTGGGCATCCTGGCGATGCCGCTGTGCGTCGTGCTTCTCTTCTACGGTTGCAGGGCGCTGCTCGGCCATCACGTTCTCTGGCTGGACATCCTGATCTTCTTCGTCGCCGTGTCCGTAGGGCAGGTGATCAGCTATCTCCTTCTGGCCACTGGGCACAGACATGCGGGACTCGGGTTGGTAGGCCTGTCTGGGTTGGTTCTGCTGGGGCTATGCTTTGCAGCATTCTCGTTCAAGCCGCCGCACCTGCAGATCTTGCGGGATTCGGTGACCGGCGAGTACGGGATCGGGCGATAGGGCTCCGACGGCAAGTTCGCGGGAGAGGGCAAAGGATTCCTGGTATACTCGGCTTGGCACGACCGGATCGTCCGATCGTGGGCCCTGGAAGGGGCAGTATGCCCGGAGGATGTTCTGGCAGAGGAGGCGAGCCATGTTGCGGGGAAGGGCTTTGAAGGTGGGGATGTGCGTCGTCGTCCTGAGCCTGCTGGGCTGGAGCAGCCCAGCGGCTCGAGCCGCGGAGAAGGACGACGTGATGAAAGCGCTTCAGACGCTGCAGCAGGAGGTGAAGTCGTACACCGCAAGCGGCAAGAGCACGGTCACCAGGGGTGACCGCACGTTCGAGCGGACGCTGACGGTCGTCGCCAAGGCGCCTGGGAAGTACAAGGAGACGGCGACGTCGGAAAGGATGGGCGAAAGAGCAACCATGTGCGACGGGAAGACCGTCTGGCTACCGGTGGGCCGGGAGGGCGATATCGGACGCATTGACCGCGCCGCCGTCGCAAAGGCGTTGGCGATCGAAGTCTTGGCGAGCATGTACCTGCCCCGGGATCTCATTGACCTCGCCAACCCGTTCCTTGCGCTTAATGCGGACACGATTGAGTACAACGGCAGGGAGAAGATGGGCGACATGGACGTGTACGTGTTCGAGGGCCAGGCGAAGTGGCCCGCGAGGCGGCGTCGTGGGGAGAGCGAACCGTTCTGGCCGCGGCAGAAGCTCATGATCAGCGCCAAGGACGGCCTGCTGCGTTCCGTGACGACCTACAACCGCGAAGGCGTGGAGTCGCGAGTCGTGACCTACACAGACATCAAGATCAACCCGACGGTGGCTGATGACGTCTTCGCGTTCAAAGCGCCCGCAGGCGCGATCGTTGAGGATGCGACCCAGACGACGATTGACCAGATGAAGGCGGCTATGGAAATGGCCAGGGAGCCGTGACCGCCTGCGATGAGTAGCAGCGGCACGGGCTTTCGCGTCTCGGTGGATGAAGGGCTCGACGGTCGCAACACGGGCCGTCGAGCGCCTTTGCTCTGGGCCTTGACTACTTGCGCAGGGGGCCTGGCCCGGGGGAGGCATATAGGATCATGCCAAGCTCTGGTCTGCGTGCATACCTGCTGGTGGCGGCCGGGTGCACTTGTGTCGCTCTCGGCGCCGCCGGCGTACTCCTGCCGGTGTTGCCGACGACTCCCTTCCTGCTGCTTGCCGCTGCATGCTTCATTCGGAGTTCAGACAGGCTGTACCAGTGGCTGGTCCGGCACAGATGGTTCGGGGGTTACATTAGGGACTACCGGGAGCACAGGGCCGTCACTCGCCGCGCGAAGGTAGTCACGCTAGTGGTGCTCTGGTTGACGATCGGCTACTCAGTCGGCGCGGTCGTCAAGGGGCTCACGCTCCGCGTCTTGCTTGTTGTCGTCGCGGCATGCGTGACGCTTCATGTGCTTCGTCTGAAGACCATGTGTCCCAGAATGCCATCAGGGCCGGGTGAGAGGCATGGTAAACAGGGAGCCTGACGTGCCGGGTGCCGTGCCGCTTGTGCTGTGGAGGATGTACCTACCGAGAAGTCCATCCGGCCATGGCGCAGACTATCCTGCCCCTGCACAGCCGCGCCTGGAGAAGGAAATCATCCCAGCCTGTTGCCTGTCCGGCGGCTTTCTCCTCACTCTCCGCCAGGACGGACTCGGAGAACGCCAGGTCCTCGGGATGACGCTCGGCGAGGCAGTCGCGCAGTTCAGAGTATGCGAAGAACCGGCATTCACTGCCCTGCGGAGCCACATGAGCTTGCATGCATCAGCCCCGGAGAGGATACTTGCACTGCGTCGCAAGTCCAGCGACATCGACCACGACGGAGTTCTCTGGAGGTGCAGGTCTCATGTGTTCGCTATCTCGCAAGTGCGGACCGGTCGTCTGGGTGTTTGTGTTCGTTTCGTGCATTGGCATCGGCCGAGTGTTCGCTCAAGGGGGTGCAAGCGTGGAACTCCCGGAAGGTGTGAAGGCCGTCTGGGACCTGGGCAAGGCCTACCGAGAGGCGACGCCCACGCGGGAGCGCGTCTGCATCAACGGGCTGTGGCGCTGGCAACCGGCCCCTGAGTTGACGGAGACCGTCCCGGCGGACGGCTGGGGCTACTTCAAGGTGCCGGGCTGCTGGCCGGGCATCACCAACTACGCGCAGAAGGACTGCCAGACCCTCTACGCCCACCCGAGCTGGCAGGACTTCAGGCCCGGCACCGTAAGCACTGCTTGGTATCAGCGCGAGATCACCGTCCCGGCGGAGTGGGCCGGCCGGCGTATCACGCTGTACGCAGAGTACGTGAACTCGGGTGCCGCCGTGTATGTGGACGGCCAGAAGGTCGGCGAGATGCGCTTCCCCGCCGGCGAGGTGGACATCACCCCGGCGGTCCGCCCGGGCGC
>CAYUDW010000029.1:20621-22876 GCA_964442595.1 uncultured candidatus Brocadiaceae bacterium | reverse complement strand
ACGGAAGCCACCTCGCTGATGCCTTCCGCCGACATCAGCGCATAGCGCACGTACCAGTCCTGGATCGTGCGCAGTTCGTGGAGGTCCCAACCGCCGGCGGGGTGTCCGTCGGGGTCGCGCCCTTCGAGGGTGTACCAGAAGATCTGTCCCAGCGGCGTGGCGTCCGGTCCCAGGGCAGGCTGGACGCCTTCGGGCAAGGTGCCCGCAGGCATGCTGTTGAGCTTCTCCAGGACGCGGTTGCGCGACCAGTAGAAGTCCACGTCGTCCCGGAAGATCATGTATATGCTGGAAAAGCCGAGCATCGAGGAACTGCGGATCGTCTTGACACCCGGCACGCCCAGCAGGGAGACCGTCAGGGGGTAGGTGATCTGGTCCTCGACGTCCTGCGGGGAGCGCCCCATCCATTGCGTGAAGACGATCTGCTGGTTCTCGCCGATGTCAGGTATGGCGTCCACGGCCACGGGGCTGCGGGGCAGTCTGCCGAGCTCCCAGTCGAACGGCGCTACCATCAGACCCCAGCCCACGAGGAGCAGCACGAGCAGCCCGACCACCAGCTTGTTCTCCAGGCAGAAGCGGATCAGCCTGTCGAGGAGCGATTGCTTCTCAGCCGGGGGCGGAGGCACCCGGGCGCCATTACTCATGACCGTGCCCCCCTGAGGTCGGGCGCGCCTCGCCGGGAGAAAGGCCGAAGTGCTCGCGCAGGCGCGCCATGTGCCTCTCAAGGAGAGGCAGAACGGCCTCGACCTCCTCGAAGCGGGCCGCTTCGCGCCCCTCGAATGCGTCGTTCCCCAGCAGCATCGACAGCTCGTCCCACATGGCCCGGGCGTGCCCGGACACCAGGCCTGCCTGCACGCCGTCAACCGCGTCGGAGAGTCCCTTGAAGGCCGCCCTCGTGCGTTCCAGGTCACCGCCCCGCACGGCACTCAGCACCTGCTCGTAGGCCGCCTGGACCGGATGAAGTTCATGCTGGAAGGCGGCGGGCACCTGCATCCCTTGGGGCATCCCTTCCGGCGCGGCCTCCAGCGTTCCGCCACCGTGATAGTGCGCACCGGCCGCACCGCCCCCTTCCGGCGCCATCATGCTCGGGCTGGCCTGTATCTGAAGCGCGCTGTCGATCTTGAAGTTGCCGCGCGTGACGACCAGCTCGCCTTCTCGCAGGCCGTGGCGCACGATGTAGTAGTCTCTGGCGCGCGGTCCCAGGACGACCTCCCGCCCCACGAACGTGGGCTGCGCGGCTTCCTGATCCTCGACGTACACGACCGCGCGCGTCCCCGTGACAAGGGGCGCGGAGGCCGGGATCACCAGGGGCCGCGCAGACTCCTCCGCAGCGGCAGGTACGTAGCCCAGCGATTCGGCCGTGACCAGATCCATGCCGCACATATCGCACGTGCCCGCCTCCGGCTTCACGATCTCGGGGTGCATGGGGCAGATCCATTTGCCGGCAAGATCCGGTTCCATGATCCGTCCGCCCATTGCCACGTGCGCGAGAACAAGGCCGTGCACGAACATCTGGGGCTTGAGCTTCCGGTCAAGATTGGCCAGGTTGACGCGCACCTTGACGGTCCTGGTCGCGGGATCCACGACGGGGTCGATGAAGGCGATCTTTCCGACGAACGGCTCCCCCGGGTACGCTTCGGTCGTCACGGTCACGTCCTGCCCGTACCGGAGCCATCCCAGGTCGGACTCATAAGCGTCCAGGTAGACCCAGACCTGGCTGAGGTCGGCTATGGTGTAGATGCGGGTGCCCGTCTGGACGTACATGCCTTCTTGGGCGTGCTTCTGCACGACCGTGCCGCCCGTCGGAGCGTATATAGTGATGTGGTCGGAGGGAGCGCCGCGCTGCTCGACCTCACGGATCTGCGCCTCCTTCAGCCCCCAGAGCCTCAGCTTGTCGCGCGCGGCGACGACGGTCGCCTCGGCGGTCTCCCTCATGATGCTCACGTCGCTGGCGGCCAGCTCGCGCGCGGCTTTGAGGGCCTGGAGCAGTTCTTCCTGGGCGCTCAGAAGCTCCGGGCTGTAGATGTAGACCATGTGATCGCCTTCCCGGACTTCGACCCCCGTGTAGTCCACGTACAGCCGATCGAGCCGCCCCGGAATCCAGGCCGCTATGTAACCCACGCGCGTTTCGTCGTAGGCGATCTTGCCGACCAGCCGCACTTCGGCCACCGCAAAGCGTCTCTCGACAGGGCTCGTCTGGATGTCCATCAGCGCCCGCCCTTCGGCGCTGGTGGCGAAGCGTCGCAGGCTCGGCACCG
>CAYUDW010000029.1:13989-20521 GCA_964442595.1 uncultured candidatus Brocadiaceae bacterium | reverse complement strand
GCAGCTCCTTCGCCCGGCGCGTCTTGTGCGGAGGCCGGGCCATGCTCGACGCGCCGTCCGAACTGCCGGCCCACCAGCATCTCCAGCTCGGCCAGCCGCTGCGACTGGTCGGTGCGGGCCCGTTCATGGGAGAGCTCGAACTCCAGCAGGGCCCTGATGGCGTCCACCACGTCGAGGAAGCTCGCATTGCCTGCTCGGAAGGCCGTCTCGGATGCGCTCAGGGATTGCCGGCCCTTCGGCAGGAGCGTGTCGCGGTAGAGGTCGACCTTTCGCTCTGCGTCCCTGAGCCTGTAGAGCACCATCTTGACGGCCGAGGCCAGAGCGTTCTCGCGCTCCGTCCGGGCCTTCACGGCGGCCCTCTTGCGCGCCTGGGCCTCGCGCACGCCGGCCTCGAGCTTCCCGCGCCAGATGGGCAGGTTGATCGAGACCATTGCGATGACGGGATCCTTGCCGCTGTCCGACGTGGCCATGACGGCCGAGCCGGTGTCGATGTAGTCCACGCCTACGGTGATGTCGGGGTAGAAGTCCTTGCGGGCCAGCCGAACGGCGTGTTCTTGTCTTGCGATCTCGTGCTCGAGCTCCTGCAGTTCCGGGCTGACTGCAAGCAGCCACTCCAGGATCTCCTCGTCCGTGGCGTCCAGTTCCTGCCGGTCGATGTCGCGGGGCCAGGGCAGTTCGGCTCCCGCGGGGCGGTTCAGCGCGGCGTTCAGGCGCGCCACTACGGGCTCCCGCAAGTCGATGAGCGTGCGCAGACGGTCGTCGAGCTTGCCCAGCTCCACCTGGGCCCGTATGAGGTCGGAGTACCGGGCTGCATCAGCCCTGTAGCGCGTCCTGAGCACCTCCTCCAGGTACTTCAGGAAGTCCCGCTGCTCCCTGACGACCGCGATTGCCCGGCCCAGGTAGTAGTACTCGCAGTAGGCGTCATTGACGCGGTGGAAGAGGCGAAGTTTCTCAGCCTCGTAGCGCATCCGCTCCGCCTCGGCGGCTTCCCAGGCGCCGTCGCCCCGCAGCTTCAGCTTCCCGAACCAGGGGAGTGTCTGCGCCAGCCCTACCCCGCGCTCCTGCGGCCCGACGCGGGTCTCAACCTCGCGGATGAAGTGACGGTAGGTGAAGCGCGGGTCGGGCAGGGCCCTGACCTGCGGCGCTCGTTCCAGGGCGGCCTTCCATCGGCTGAACGCCGCCTCGAGCCCCGCGTTGTTGAGCGCGGCGTAGGCAAGGTAGTCTTCCAGCGAGGGGCTCTCCGGCAGCGGAGCGACCTGCACGTGCTCGGCCGCTCGGCCGAGGCTGGAACTGCGCACCTCTGCCGGCCATGAGTCTCCCTCAAGCGCGGAGGAGGGACCGCCTGCGGCGGCGCATCCTGCTGCTGACAGAAGCCCGAGGGCCCCTGCCAGGGCCGCCAGGAGACCGCCGGCAACGGAGAACGGTTTGCGCAGGTAGTACCCAATTCTCATCGGAGTTGTCCTTTTTCTCTCGAACGCGTCGCATCGTATTCCCTTCCCTCAGAACGCCCCCGACGTCACGCCCCCCCTGCGAGAACTCAGGCCCTCCTGTCGCCCGTCTCAGCTTCTGCCCGCCGGCCTGGCCCGCGCGAGTGGCTTCCTACTTGGGGCGCATATCGCCGTACAACCGGACAAGTTCGTCTATCTTCGCTTCTGCGTCTGCGGGATCGTCGGAGCCGAGGGCACCCACGACGCAGGTTCGCATGTGGTTGCGCAGAACCAGGGCACCGACCTTATGCAGCGCGGCTTCCACCGCCCTTATCTGGTACAGGACGTCGACGCAGTAGCGCCCCTCATCGATCATCCTGGACAGACCCTCGACCTGTCCCGCGATCTTCCTCAGCCTGGTGGATGCGTCTTCCTTGAGACGATCGTCGATCACTTGTCGGTCTCCCGTGGAAGCTCCCGCTCTAGGTCCATCGTACCCTACCCCAGGTATGGTGTCAATCCCCCGCCCCGCTCACCGTGAACCACGTCCATTGGCGCCATCCTGGCGCGCACCGAGGTCGGGCTCGGCGAGCTGGTATCCCTTTGGAGGGGTGGGGCTCGCCGGCAGACGGGCCGGCGTCCCCGCTTGCTCACCGGCGCGGCTTCTGAGAGAATCGGCAGCACGGCGCGACGCTCTGCCGAGGTCAGCGACCTGCCGCCCGCCGGCCACGCCGGGAGGCCCCATTCCATGGAAGGACACGATGGCTGAGAGCGATAGGGCGAAACTGACCGACCCGTTTAGCGTTGCACTGGACCTGGAGCAGGCCGCCCTGGCCGAGGTGGCGGAGCACCTGGTGCGGCGCGCAGCCGACATGCGCGGCTACTACGCCGATGAGGAGGCCCTGGAGGAGCTGATCCGCGAACACGACGACCCCGTTCACTACGAGGTGTTCGACACGCCGGTGCCCGAAGCAGCGGGCCATCTCAAGTTCTGCATCAGCAAGCTTCAGCCCGGCACCGTCGGCGACGAGTGTTTCATGACCAAGGGGCACTACCACGAGGCGGCCGGCACGGCCGAGGTCTACCTGTGCCTGGGCGGCAGTGGATGCATGCTGATGAAGACGGACGACGGCCGGTGCGAGGCCGAGCAGATGCATCGCGGCGCCGTGGTATACGTGCCGCCCCACTGGGCGCACCGCTCCGTGAATACTGGGCACGAGCCGCTGATCTCCTTCTGCGTCTACGCGGCGGAGGCGGGCCACAACTACGGCGACATCGCCCGGGAGGGCTTCCCGAAGCGCATCTTCCGGCGCGACGGGGAAGTCACGATCGAGTAGCGGCGGAGCCACGGGAAGGAGGAACGCGACATGGGTGCGCTGCGATACGCGATCCATGCCTACGCGTGGACAGGAAGCTGGAGCAATGAGACGCTGGACTGCATCGATCGGGCAAGGGACCTGGGGTTCGATCTGATCGAGATCCCGCTCATGGAACTCGACAAAGTGGACCCGGACGCGATCCGCGCGCGCCTGGACGCCGTCGGCATCGGCGTCGTCACCTCGACCGCATGCGGCGAACGGGCCGACCCCACTGCCGACGATGAGGCGGGCCGGGCGGCCGGCATTCGGTACCTGAAGGACTGCGTTAGGGCCACGGCGGACATCGGCGCGACAACCTTCACGGGCGTGATCTACTCGGCGCTGGGCCGACGCATCGACCACATGCCCGGACCCGAGCATTGGGCTCGCGCGGCCCGGGCCATCAGGGAAGCAGCTCAGCACGGCCAGGAGCTCGGCGTAACCCTCGGCATCGAGCCCGTGAACCGCTACGAGACGTTCCTGATCAACACGTGCGACCAGGCTCTCCAACTCGTGGAGATGGTGGGCGAGCCGAACGTGAAGGTGCACCTCGACGCCTACCACATGAACATCGAGGAAAACGACTTCTACGAAGCCACCAGGAAGGCGGCCCCCCTGCTCTGCCACTATCACCTGAGCGAAAGCCATCGCGGCACGGTGGGCACGGGCCTGGTCGACTGGGACGGGATCATGCGGGGGCTGGCCGACAGCGGCTACCGTGGCTGCGTGGGCATGGAGTCCTTCGTCCAGGTCGCCCCAGCGATGGCGGGCGCCACGTGCATCTGGCGGAGGCTGGCGGAAGACAATGACCGGAGCCTGTCGGAGGGCCTGGCGTACCTGAAGTCGCTGGAGGACAAGTACTTCACCGCAGACTCCTGATCGACACTGAAGCAAGGCCAGTTAAGTAGGAGAAGCAAGGCCATGGCCGACATCGAATTGACGAAGGTCGAGACCTGGGCGCCGCACCCGAGCGCAGCGCCCGTCACGAAGAAGGCGAAGGGCGGGAGCGTCGTCATTGAGGCGAACGGCACGCGCACGTGCGTGGGAGGCTGGCAGTTCGCCTTCAAGGGCATCCGGGGCGGGCAGGGCTACCGCATCCGGACTCGGGTCCGGCACGAGGGCATCGAGCATCCGGTCGACTGCCTTCAGGCGCTCGCCTGCTGGGGCGAGTGGGAGCCCGAGAAGACGAGCCCGCGGAAGCACTGGAACTATCTGCTGCCCGTGAAGCCGGGCGCGCGACAGATGGACCTGGAGGCCGTGGCCCGGGCTCCGAAGGGCGCGAAGGTTCTCACTGTGCGGTACGTCTTCCGCTGGGCAACGGGCGGCGTCACACGATGGGATGCGCCGCAGATCGAGCCGGTTGATATCCCGGAGCGCAAGCCGGTCAAGGCGTGCATCATCAACGCGACGCGCCAGACGCGGGACCGAATCAAGATCCTCCGCTTCTCCCGTGGCCTCGACCTGCCCGAAGAGATCGCCGAGAAGGTGGACGTCTGGGCCAGCCTGGCCCGCGCGGCCTGCCGCAGGCGCCCCGACCTCATCGTCACGCCCGAGATCGTCATCAGCGGAGAGGGCCGCGTCGACGGCGCCGTGGAAGTGCCCGGCCCCGCCACGGCGCCCTTCCAGGAGATCGCCCGCGACCACGGGACGCACATCGTGCTCGGCCTGAAGGAGCGCGACGGCGACGCCGTCCACAACAGCGCCGTGCTCATCGCGGCCGACGGCGAAGTGCAGGGCGCCTACCGCAAGGTGCACCTGGCCACGGGCGAGGACATATCGGGCGCGGTGCCCGGCGACGGCTTCCCGGTCTTCGAGACGCCGATCGGCCGGATCGGGTGCCTCATTTGCATGGACACGACCGTCTGCGAGTCGGCGCGGATGCTGGCCCTGAACGGGGCGGACTTCATCTGCTTCCCCATCATGGGCGACCTGCGGGCCGACCGCTTCTCCATCGGCCAGCCCATCTTCAACGAGAGCCGCTGGAAGGCCATCATGCGCACGCGGGCCATCGATAACCAGGTCTGCATGGTCATCGCCCGCAACGACGTGCAGGGGAGCTGCATCATCGACCGCAAAGGCGATTTCCTCGCATGGAACGAGGGCGACCAGGAGTTCACGTTCGCCACCGTGCCGATGGAAGACGGCTATCGCGTCTGGGGCGGCGGCGATTTCCGCGAGGTCACTTTCATGCTGCGCCGCCCGCACCTCTACGGCATCTACGCGGACGAATCCTGCCTCGGTCCGCTGGCGTAGGGGCGCTGATCTCCAAAAACGCCCCGGAGGGAGCCGAACCGATGGGCAACTCGGGCAGACCGAACGTCGTGCTCATCCTCGTTGACGACATGGGCTACGGCGACTTCAGCGCGTTCAACTACGGCCGCTCCAGCACTCCGGTGCTCGACGCCCTCCTGCGCGAGGGCGTGGCTCTGACGCAGCATTACTCGGCCTCGCCGATCTGCGCGCCGGCCAGGGCAGCGCTGATGACGGGCCGGTATCCGCACCGCACCGGCGCCATCGAGACGCGCGAGCTGCGCGGCCTGTGCAACATGGCGCTCAGGGAGACGACCATCGGCGATCTGTTCAAGCGCGCCGGCTATGCGACGGGCTTGATCGGCAAATGGCACAACGGGTGCCTGCGGCCGGAGTTCCATCCGAACGCGCGAGGGTTCGACGAGTTCGTGGGATTCCGCAGCGGCTGGCAGGATTACTACGACTGGGTGCTCGATCGCAACGGGGCGTTCGAGAAGGCGGACGGCCGCTACCTGACCGATGTCTTCACTGAGGAATCAGTCGGGTTCATCGAGCGCCATCGGGGCGGGCCGTTCTTCCTGCACGTCTGCTACAACGCGCCGCACACGCCGTTCCAGGCGCCGGAGGACGAGGTCCGTCCCTTCGCCGAGACGGGGAGCTTCAACCGGGCGGTCAGCACGATATACGGCATGTTGCACGTGATGGACGCCGGCGTCGGCCGGGTCCTCGAGGCGCTGCGCGCGCAAGGCCTGGAGCAGAACACGATCGTCCTGTTCACCAGCGACAACGGCCCGCAGTTCGGCGGGCCGGGCGAGCGGTGCAGCACGCGGTTCAACTGCGGCTTCAACGGCTCCAAGGGCCTCGTCTACGAAGGCGGAATCCGCGTCCCGGCCATCGTGCGGTGGCCGGCAGGGCTCGACGGCCGCCGCTACGTGCATGAGATGATTCACTTCTGCGACTGGCTGCCGACGCTGCTGGCCGCCGCCGGACTCGAGGCGCCGCAGGATCTGGCGCTCGACGGGCAGAACGCCCTGCCCGTCCTCCGGGAGGAGGCCGGCGACTTCCCCACGACGCGGTTCTGGCAGTGGAACAGGTTCCAGCCCGTCGTGACGTCCAACGCCGCCATGCGGGACGGTGACTGGAAGCTGGTCCGGCCCGCCATCAAGGAGACGGTCTGGACCGATCCCGAGGAGCAGAAGCTGGACAGCGCGTATCGCAACGAGCCGTGGAAGGAATTCGAGCCCATAACCGGCGAGTTCCCGCCGCGTTACGTCCCCGCCCCTCCCCCGCCGGAGCTCTACAACATCGCGGCCGATCCCCTGGAGCGAGAGAACCTGGCCCCCGGCCACCCGGCCCGCGTCGCGCGGATGCTGCGGGCGCTGGAGTCCTGGTTCGAGGACGTGGAGGCCGACCGGGCCTCGATCGGCGGCGCGTGGTAGGTCCATCCGTCGCGCCGCTGGCGCCTATGGCCCGTCCGCCAACGCACGCCCCACGGTC
>CAYUDW010000029.1:6864-13889 GCA_964442595.1 uncultured candidatus Brocadiaceae bacterium | reverse complement strand
CATCCGTCGCGCCGCTGGCGCCTATGGCCCGTCCGCCAACGCACGCCCCACGGTCTGCCGGCCTTGGGTGGTGGCCGAGTAGAGGCAGGCCGCCGCCGTGCCGGAAGGGGATGCCATGCAGGACGACCGGTGCGGCTGAGCAGGGGCTATCCGTGCGCTGCTGGAGGGATTCGAGCGCCATTTTTTCGCCGTTTGTTTCATACCGGATTGGGCGTCCCGCCCTTAAGTCCGTGACTGAGCCACCTCCGTCCCGAACCGTGTCGAGGCCATCGTAAGGCACGAGAGTTCTTCTGGGCACGGTTCGCCCCGGGAGGAGCTGCCTCCTTGCGGCCGGCACAACGTTTGCTACATAGCTCTACGCTTCTGTCCGCATCTATAATCCCGCTTGGCACGGTGTGCCGCAGACTGAGCCCTCGTCCTGTCCGGACGGCGCCAGCCCGCCAAGAGGGAGTCCATTTGCTCTCTGATCCAATGGAGGGGGAAGAGATGAAGAGGTACCTCGCGCCTGCCGTGTGTGCCGTCCTGGCCCTGCTTATCGCCCCGGGGAGCGCGCTGGCGCAGTCGGACAGCGCGACTTGCGACATCACGGTGACGGTCGACGCCATCGTGGAGTGGGATGCCGCCGCTTTCACGGCCATCGGTCTGGCAAACATCACCGCCCAGGGCAGCCAACCAACAGGCACTTCGTCGCTCGTCCTCTACACGAACGGGGACGTCGACCTGACTGCGGACAACGATACGGACGCCCAGTTGTCCAGTGCCACTGACGCGCTCGTCACCGAATACCAGCTCACCGACGACGGTGACGGAACGTCGGGTACCGGCATGGTCACCGACGTCACGACGTGGACGGACTACACGACGTTCCTGAGCCCGGCTGTGACGGTAACGCACGTGTCCACCGACGGTGCCGTCAACATCACCCTGGGCGTGCGGGCGTCCAACCCGGCCGGGGAGGTGGCGGACACCGGGGCCTACAGCGCCACGCAGACCTTAACCGCAACCTGGGCCGGTCCGTAACGCTCGGGCACGGCCACGAAGGGATGTCCGTCCGCACCGGAGTAGGCTCCGCGCACCTGCAAGGTGCTTGCGGAGGGGGAGGAGTGCTGTGCGCCGGCCTTTGTGGATCGCAACGATTCTTGTTGCGCTTGCCCAATGCCTGGCGCCTCCCGACGTTGCCGCGGGGATCGCGGTGTCTCCCCTCCAGCAGGAGGTCACGGTAGAACCGGGGGGCAGCGCGCAGTTCTCCGTGCGTGTGACGAACGTCAGGCGAGAACCGAATGCGCCGGCGGAGACCATCACGGTGGAGCCGGTGGACTTCTCCGTCTCCCAGGACGGGACCCTCTCCTTTGGCGAGGCCTGCAAGCACGGTCGATCGGCGGTTCCCTGGATGAGCCTGGACGTGAGTGAGCTGGTTCTGCAGCCGGGCGAGGCGCGCGACATCCGGGGCACGGTCACGGCCCCATTTCAAGCGGACGGCGATTACTGGGCGGCGATCCTCGTAACCCTCGGCCGCCCCACCAGACAGCAGGGGGCGGTGGACGTGGTGCTCAGGACCGCGTGCGGCGTCTTCGTGGGCGTGTCCGGCCGCACCAAGGCCGAACGCCTCAGCATCAGCGACCTCGAGGCTACACTGCCCAGCTTCGGCCCGGCGGCCCCGTCCGGCCCGCAGGAAGATGCGGCGCCTCCACCTGAGGCCCTTGAGCAGGCCCGGGCGCTGAGGGTGTCGGCAGACGTGACGAACGCCGGCGCGATCAAGTTCGTTGCGTCCGGCACGGTTTCGCTCTATCTGGAAGGCCGGCGCTGGATCGCCACGATTCCGCTGCATGCGCACAGGCGACGCATTCTGCCCGGCGACACGAGGCGTTTCGTCGGCGTGATGCCGGCGCCCTTGCCCGCCGGCAGCTACACGTTGCAGTGGACGTTCGAAGCCGGACCCGGGCACACGCGCAAAGCCTTCGAGAGGACCCAGATCGAGATCGCGCCGCAACTCGCACGGCTGTGGCAGGAGTACTGCGCCGAACGTCCTCCGGTGCCTTTGGCCATCGAGCCCGGGGAACTGGAGGAAACCGTGACGGCTGGCAGGTTCACGGTTATGAGCGTTGTCGCCGCGAACGACGGCGATGCTACGATGCGGCTCAGATGCTGGTTGGAACCGGACACGCTGCCCGCCGGATGGCTGGGCATAGAGCCCACGGAGTTCACCCTCGGGCCGCGCATGCGGCGCTCGGTGCTCTGCCGGGTTGCAACGGCGGACGACGCTCCGCCAGGGGAGTACACCGGGACCCTGGTGATCCAGGCGGAAAGCGCTGGCCTCCTGGACGAGGACAGCGTGCAGCTACATAGAGTCCCTCTGCGCATACTGATAGGCGGGTAGATCGATGACTCTGAAGGCTAAGGCGGCCAGGCCGAGGCGGCCGGGCGCCGCTATCACAGTTGTCCTATTGATCGCATTCCTCTCCGGCCCCACCGGGAGTGCCTTCGCCCAGGAGCGGGCTACTGAGGGAACTGAAGCCGAGAAGCTCCTCGTCCAGAACGTCTGGCTGGACGTTCCGCTCAGCCAGGTCCTGCGCGATGTCGCCATGCAGGTCGGAGTGACGATCGCACTGGATCCGTCCGTGCCGGACGGATTGGTTTCGGTGAACGTGGACGGAATGACGCTTGATGAATGCCTCCAGAAGGTGACGGCGGGACAGGGATTGGCGGTGCGCAAGATCGACGACGGGTTCTACCTGGTGGGCAGCACGCGGACTGACTCGCCGGCGTTCACCCAATTGGCTGAGAGCCGGTGCGTGCAGCTCAGGTATGTGAACGCTCGCCACGTGCGGGAATGCCTGCCCAGAGACCTGCAGGCCTACGTTACCAGCGGCAACAGGCAAGCTGAAGTGTTGGTGTTCGCCCCCGCAGAGAAGGCGGCGCGCATCATGGAGGTTATCGGCCAACTGGACGCCCCGCGCCGACAGGTGGTGCTGGAGGCACTGGTCGTCGAGCTGTCGCAGCGGGCCGGAACGGAACTCGGCATCGAATGGGAGCGCTCCGGACCAGACACCAGCTTCGCCATAACCGAGTCCTCCGACGCGTTCATCGGTGCCATGCGGTTCACCAGCGTTGACGAGAGAAGCCTCAGGGTATTGCTTGTGAACCTGCGAATGCTCGTGCGGGAGGGCCTGGCCACCATCAGGTCCCGTCCACGGGTGGCCACGCTCAACGGGGAGAAGGCCACGATAGAGGTCGCCCTGGAGGAGTACTACACGATCCTGACGGACATCGACACCCGCTATCTGCGGACGGAGCTTCAGGTGGTGAAGTCGGGAGTGGTTCTTGACATGACGCCCCAGATCGGGGACGGTGGCGACATAACCGTCTCGGTCACGACCGAAGTGAGCGACGTAACCAACCGCCCCGGGAACGTGGGCAACAGCAATGGCGTGGCGGGCACCTTGCCCGTTGTGCGTCGCCGCAAGGCGGAGACGCAGGTGCGTGTCAAAGAGGGCGACGCCATCGTCATCGGGGGCCTCGTCGAGTGCCAGGAGCGCGCCGAGGTCAAACGCGTCCCGATCCTCGGCTCCATCCCGCTGCTAGGGGTGCTCTTCCGGAGCACAACCACCTCGACGATAGAGAAGGAAGTGGTGATCCTCATCACGCCCCGCTTGATGCCGGAAGGGCGATCTCCGCTTGCCGAGCGTCATGAGCTGCTGGACGTGGACCGGGAGCTCGCGGGCCTGCGCGACAGCACGTTGACGGCGCCTGAGTAGGCGAACACCTTCGCCGGGGCAGAGCAGGGATAGCCCGGATCGCGGACGTCGAGCCGCCGTCTGTGCCGGGGGCCCCAGGCGTTCTGCGGAGATGAGAAGCAATGGTCCGCAAGGGCATCGCGATTGCCGCACTCGCTGCGCTGGCCGCGCTTTGCTGTCCCCTCCTGGTGGCCCAGACCGTGCAGTGGACAGGCAACTTCGGGCCGATCTCGCTGGCCAACATCGCGACACGGACCGACCAGCCGACGGGCAGCTCGACGGCGACGCTGCAGATCACCGGGGACGTGGAGCTGTCCGCCGACAATACCGCCGCCGCGAGGCTATCCGAGGCGGGCGGCGACTTACTGGTCACGGAGTATGGCCTCGAGTTCGACGGGGACGGCAGCAGCGGGTCCGGCGCGGAGCCTGTCCCGTACGCAGCCTACGATTCCTTCCTGAGCCCGCCCGTGCTGGTGACGCACAACGGCAGTGACGATGACGTGGGGGTGACCCTGAAGGTTAGGGCCAGCATCCCGGCGGGCGACGTGGCCAACGCGGCCACGTACTCGGCCACGCAGACGATCACGGCCACCTGGGTGGGCCCGTGAAGCCGTGCATGCCCGGGTGGCGCAACAGCGCGCTCTTCCGACTGGTCCGGGACCACCCGCCGCGCCCGGTCCGCGCGCGCCGCTCAGGTGGAGCGGCCTTGAAGAGCCACTCGCTCCCCGATATCATCCATGCCCGCTGTAGAAGCACGTCGTCGGCGCGCATCGCCGGCATGCTTGCGGTGATCGGCCCTTGCGGAGCAGGGAGTTTCCGGCATGGCAAGACCGCGGTTCAACTACATCCACGAGTCTCACCTCGACCTGTTCTGGATCGGCGACTATCGGTTCTGCCTGGAGCGCGTGGACCTTCTGGGCGCGCCCCTTGCCCCCGAACCTACGTGCGGTGACAGCGCTGAAGTGCAGGTGCAACCTTACGAGATCGTAACGACGCGGGCGAGGCGATAGTGCGGCCAGCCGGTCGGGCCGAGGCGTCTCGCCGACGGGAGGAGCGACATGGCGGATCGCAGAGACCAGTTGAGCTACTACACCACGGACGTCCGGCAGTTCGAATACCCGCACAGGATCCCGGCCCTGGTCGAGAATCCCCGGCGCCTCGATATAGACGACGTGGAGCGCGTGCGGCGGTACAAACGGCTGTACGGCGGCTGCCTGTGCGACGCCCTGTGGATGACGGGGATCGTCGACACCGTGCTGGACCACGGCATCAAGCCGCTCCGGGACGGCGACGTGATTGCGGGACGGGCCCTGCCCGTCAAGTGGCACTCCGTCGCCCCCGAGACGCATTTGACCGACGAGGAGAAGAAGGAACGCGAGCTGCGCTGGCAGAGGGAAGGGTCCCCGCAGAGGCAGATGCACGCAGCCGTTTTCCCCGGCTGCGTCATGGTGTTCGACACGGGCGGGGACATGCAGGCGGCCCAGTTCGGCGAGATGAGCTGCACCCTCGCCCGATCTCGCGGCTGCGTGGGAGTGGTCAACTCGGGCATGACGCGAGACAGCAAGTACATCCGCCAGATGGAGGATTTCGCCTACTTCTCGCGCGGGACCACACCCAACGCGTACGGGGGCTGGCGCGTGCTGGAGGTCAACGTGCCGATACACATCCGGGGGCACCTGACGCACTACGTCGTCGTGAACCCGGGCGACTTCATCTTCGGCGACAGCGACGGCTTACAGGTGATTCCCAGGGACTACGTGGACGAAGTGCTCCTGAAGGGGGAGGAGATCCTGAAGTTCGAGGACAAAGAGCGGCAGATGATCCGCAAGGGCATGCCGATAGACCAGGTATACAAGCAGTTCGGCGACCTGTAGCGTTCTCGGGCGCTCTGGAGGCAACCATGAGGCTGAGGGACAAGACTGCACTGATTACCGGCGCCAGCCGGGGGATCGGGCGGGCCATCGCGCTGGCCTTCGCGCGGGAGGGCGCGCGGGTCGCCATCAACTACCTGGCCAACGATAGCGCCGCGCGCGAGACAAAGGCACAGATCGACGCACAGTACGCGCCCGCTCTGCTGGCGCAGGCAGACGTAAGCGACGCCGCGCAGGTTGAGCGGATGTTCGAACGCTGCCTGCAGGAGTTCGGCCAACTGGACATCCTCGTCAACAACGTGTCCACGGAGGCAAGGGAGTTCTTCTGGGAGCTGACCGAGGGAGATTGGGACCGCGTGCTTGCTGTGTCCCTCAAGTCGGTCTTCCTGTGCTCGAAGCAGGCCGCGCTCTGCATGATGCCGCGCAAGATGGGCAAGATCCTCAACATTTCGTCGATTCACGATGTAGTCCCGAGGGCGAAGGCGTCGGCCTACTGCGCGGCCAAGGCGGGCGTGTTGATGCTGACCAAAGCGTACGCCCTGGAGCTGGCGCCTTACGGCATCCAGGTGAACGCCATCTCACCGGGCCTCATCGAGACCGACCGGACCGCCAACTACATAAGGTTCGGGAACGAGACCGGCCGCAACAACATCCAGACCGCCATCCCCGCCAAGCGTCCCGGAACGCCCGAAGAAGTGGCAGAGCTTGCCGTCCACCTCGTCTCGGACAGCTCGGGCTACACGACGGGAACGACGGTCTACGTTGACGGTGGCTACCTGCTGAACACGTGCAGGCTCCCATGAGCCGGGCCGGTCCGACTCCCTTGCCGGCTGCGGCTTCAGAGACCGGGAGCCGGTGGAGTGCCCACATGAAGATCGCCATGATGTTGCGCCCGTACCCGGAGCCCGCCTGGAAGCTGGCCGCGCAGGCCGGTGTCGAGTATGCCGTTACGAACCTGGCCCACCTGCCGGCTGATCAGCCCTTGACCTACGCCACTCTGACGCGCCTCAAAGAGCTGTTCGCAACGGCGGGGTTGCGGCTGTTGGTGGTGGAGAGCGATCCGTTCCCGATGGACCGCGTCAAACTGGGCCTGCCGGGCCGGGACGAGGACATCGAGAGGTACTGCGAACTGCTCGGCATGATGGGGTCCCTCGGAATCCCCGTGATGTGCTACAACTTCATGGCCGTGATCGGCTGGTCTCGGACGTGCACGGCTACTCCCACGCGGGGGGGCGCTGTGACCTCGAGCTTCGACTACGAGCAGGTGCGCAACGCGCCGCTGACGGACGCTGGAGTGGTCGAGGAGGGGCGCCTCTGGGAGAACCTGGCCTACTTCCTGGAACGCACGGTTCCCGCTGCGGAGGTGGCGGGCGTCAAGCTGGCCCTCCACCCGGACGACCCGCCCGTGTCACCGCTCAGG
>CAYUDW010000029.1:3615-6764 GCA_964442595.1 uncultured candidatus Brocadiaceae bacterium | reverse complement strand
GGCGGGCGTCAAGCTGGCCCTCCACCCGGACGACCCGCCCGTGTCACCGCTCAGGGGCATCGGCCGGATCATCACCAGCCCCGAGGCCGCGGACAGAGCGCTCGCGATGGCCCCGAGCGACTGCCACGGCGTGGCCCTGTGTCAGGGCACGTTCGCCTCCATGGGCGTGGACGTCTGTGAGGTGATCCGCCGGTTCGGGCGGCGAGGGAAGCTGTTCTTTGCGCACTTCCGCGACATCAGAGGGGGCCCGACGCGGTTCGAGGAGACGTTCCACGACGCCGGCCAGACGGACATGCTTCAGGCCATGAGGTGCTATAAGGAGATCGGCTTTGACGGGCCCATACGGCCCGACCACGGGCCCACCATGGAAGGCGAGTCCAACGAGCGCCCGGGCTACGAGATGATGGGCCGCATCTTCGCCGTCGGCTACATGAAGGGCCTGCTGGAGTCGCTCGGGTAAGCAGGCCGGCCAGCCGAGCGAGGTCAGTGTTCGGACAGGTCTCGACGAACCTGGTCGATGTCCAGACCGCAGTTGCGGACCAGCCGGTAGAAGCTCTCGCGGGTGATCCCCGCCCGCTCGGCGGCCTCGGCCACGTCGCTGCCGCATCTCCTGAGCATCTCCAGCAGGTAATCCCTCTGGCAGCGGCGCGTCATGCGGTCCATGGCTTCCCGGTAGGGCAGTGCGGACATGGCCGCCGCGTCCGGCGTGCGAGGAGGCGCATCGGGCTCAATGAAGGGGAAAAGGGACGGCGTGATCCTGTTGCCTTCGCAGAGCACGACGGCCCGCTCGACGGCGTTGCGCAGTTCGCGCACGTTGCCCGGCCAGGAGTAGTCCATCAGCAGCGCCATCGCGACCGGCTCCACCTCGTACTCCTCGGCCGTCTCGCCCGCGAACTCCTGCAGGAAGTGGCGGACGAGGGCGGGCACGTCCTCTATGCGTTCCCGCAACGGCGGCAGGTGGATGGGGAAGACGTTGAGGCGGTAGTAGAGGTCCTCGCGCAGCCGCCCGTCGCTCATCGCGGCGGCCGGATCCCGGTTTGTTGCCGCGATCATGCGGACGTCGACCGGGATGTCGACCGTGTCGCCGACGCGGCGGACTTCTTTCTCCTGGATGGTCCGGTTGATCTTGACCTGCAGTTCGGCGTCGAGTTCGATGATCTCGTCCAGCAGCAGCGTCCCGCCGTCGGCGGCCATGAACAGGCCTTGCTTGTCACGCGTCGCGCCCGTGAACGCCCCCTTGACGTGGCCGAACAGCTCGCTCTCGATCAGCTCGCCGGGCATGGCGGCGCAGTTGATGGCCAGAAAGCGACGGACCCGTCGCTCGCTGGCATAGTGGATCGCGCGCGCCACGATCTCCTTACCCGTGCCGCTCTCGCCCGTCAGCAGCACGCTGGCGTCGGAGGCGGCTGCCTTGTGAGCCAGCCCGTAGACGCGCTTCATGGCCTCGCTGTCCCCGACGATGCTGGGGAAGCCGAACTCCCGCTCGACCTGCTGGCGCAGTATCTCGGCCTGCTCGCGCAGCTCTCTCAGTTGGAGGGCCTTGCCGACCGTCAGCTTCAACTCGTCGGGCTCGAACGGCTTGGTCACGTAGTCGTAGGCGCCGGCCTTCACGGCCTCGACCGCCTGGGGGACGCTGGCGTAGGCCGTCATGAGAATCACCTCGGTCTCTGGCGCCTGCCTTTTGATGGTGTGCAGCACCTGCATGCCGTCCATGTCCGGCATCCGGATGTCGGTCAACACCACGTCCGCCCGCCTGCGCTCGAACGACTCAACGGCCTCGGTACCCGTGCGGCAGGCTTCGACCTCGTAGTCATCCCGCAGCAGCTTCGCCAGCATGGTGCGTACGACGCGTTCGTCATCGGCTATCAGGATCGTCCGTTTCCTGGCCATGGCCGACATCCCATCCTGAAGTCCGGCGCCCCTTAAGGGCGCACGTGTCGCCCCGTGCTCGCACGACTGACGGGGCAACTCGGGTTGAATCGCCGTTCCGGGCCGCCATATAATCCTCTTCATTGTAGGCAGCAAGCGTGTCGGCGCAAGGAGAAGCGCGACGGAACGCGCGACCACAGGAGGGCCGCAGTGAGGGCCGTCGTCCAGAGAGTGTCCAGCGCAGCCGTCGTGGTCGACGGCCGGGAGGTGGCCCGGATCGGCACGGGCCTGGCGGTCTTGCTGGGCGTCAGGGAAGGCGACGGCGAGAAGGAGGCGGACTACATCGCCGCCAAGATCGCCGGACTCAGGATCTTCGACGACGCCGAGGGCAAGCTGAACCTGTCCGTGGCGGACTGCGGCGGCGCCGTGCTGCTCGTCTCGCAGTTCACGCTCTACGGAGATTGCCGCAAGGGGCGCCGCCCGTCCTTCACGCGGGCGGCCGAACCCGGCGAAGCCGAGCGGCTCTACGAGCTGGTGGTGCAAAGGCTAACCGAGCGTGGCCTGGTCGTGCAGACCGGGCGGTTCCAACAGGTGATGGACGTCTCACTGGTCAACCACGGCCCCGTCACGATCCTGTTGGACAGCGAGAAGACATTCTGAGAGCGGGAGGCCGTCATGAGGTCAGGGGGGTGCGTGCTGGCTTGCATATGTCTTGGTCTGGTCCTCGGATGCGCCTCGTCCCAGAAGCCCGGATCCGATCTCGCCTTGAAGCCGACGCCGTCCGAGGCAGAGGCCGAGCCGGACGCCGAGCCGCCCGAGCACCAGGGCGAACCCGTGACCCTGAGCATCTTGGCCCCCGCTCCGGCGCTCTCGTACGACATACGGCGCACGCTGCGCAGGCCCCCCGACGTGGCGGGTGATCTGGACGCGAGACTGCGCCGCCGATGGCGCTACATCGTGATCCACCATAGCGCCAGCAACAGCGGCAGCGAGGCGGCCTTCGATGCCGCCCACAGGGGGCTGGGCTGGCGCGGCGTGGGCTACGACTTTGTGATAGGCAACGGCAACGGCAGCCGTGACGGGCTGGTGGAAGTAACGTTCCGATGGGAGGAACAGCAGGACGGCGCCCACGCCGGCGTCGCCGAGTTCAACAAGTACGGGATCGGCATCTGCCTGGTTGGTCACTTCGACCAAACCTACCCCACCGCCAGACAGATGGAGGCACTTGTCGGCCTGATCAACTACCTGCAGGAGCGCTGCCAGATCCCCACCGCCAACAT
>CAYUDW010000029.1:0-3515 GCA_964442595.1 uncultured candidatus Brocadiaceae bacterium | reverse complement strand
TTGTCGGCCTGATCAACTACCTGCAGGAGCGCTGCCAGATCCCCACCGCCAACATAATGGGCCATCGGCACGTCAAGCCCACGCGCTGCCCCGGCGCCAATTTCCCCTGGTACGAGCTGTTCTCCCTACTGAACCACTGACTTCTCCAGGAACGTCCGAATCGCGCCCGCGAACGCCTCGCACGTCTGGAATCGCCGCTCCGGCGCCTTCTCCGTCGACCTTCGGATAATTCGCGCCAGACGATCGGGTATCGCCACCGGCGATTGCTGCGCTTCCAGGACGGACTCGTTGAGGTGCCTATACATCATCGCCACCAGGCTCAGCCCCTCGAAGGGCAGAACGCCCGTCAGCATGTTGTACAGGACCAGTCCCATGGCATAGAGGTCGGTGCGGGCCGTCAGCAGATCGCCGCGCCACTGCTCGGGGGCCATGAAGTGGGGTGAGCCGACGGCCTTGCGGTTTGACGTCATGCTGGTGGTCTCTTCAAGAAAGCGCGAGAGCCCGAAGTCGGTCAGCCGCACCTGCCCTTCTCCGTCAAGCAGTATGTTGCCGGGCTTGACGTCCCCGTGGACGATGCCGTGCTCATGCACGGCCGCGAGCCCGGCAAGGGCCTGCAGGCACAGCATGCACGCCTGGCGCGGCGGCAGGCCGCCCTCCCGTCGCAGATGCTCCCTGAGGCTCGTGCCCTCGATCAGCTCCATCTCGATGAATGGCAGCCCCTCCGCCACACCCAGGTCGTGGACGGGCACGACGTTGTGGTGGGTCACGGAGGCCGCCACCCGCGCCTCGCGGCGCAGTCGCTTGAAGGCGTCCGCCGCCGACTCCAGAGGGCGAAAGGCAAGCACCTTCACCGCGACCGTCCGACCGGACTTGACATTGCGGGCCTCGTAGACGCGGCCCGCCCCGCCCCGCCCCAACAGGCGCAGCAGCTCGAAGTGCGCGAATCGCTGCGGGCGCGGCAGGCCGTAGAGGGGCCCCTCCTTCTCCGCCGCGCGCCATTCCGTTTCGGCGTAGGCCTCCAGAAACAGAAACTGACGCGCGGTAACGATTGCCTCGCCGCACAGCGGGCAGTAGGAAGACGGTCCGACCACCTCTCCGGGCGCCCTGAGCCTGGCCTGGCAGCTCGGGCAATCGACCGGGACGTAACGCGGACGAACCCCGAGCCGCGCGACGAGGGACGCCAGGTCCGGGGCCCTGGCAAGCACGCGTTCCTCCAGTGCGACGACCTGGTCCGGCACGCCGCTGGCGGAAACGGCGCGGAACAGCTCGGCCAGCCGGCCCGGCGGGATTCCTCCCTCCTTCATCAGGTCCAGACCCAGCATTATGGCGTCAGCCGACAGGTTCAAAGGGCCCTCCTGTGAAGTCGTACGTGGCAGTCCTGGCTGAACCAGCCCCGTCCGGCGCCGTCTCCGGTCACCGGGGGCCGGCCAGGAGTTCCTCGAACTCGTCTTCGGACAGCTCTTTTACCCCGACTTGCCGGGCCTTGTCCAGCTTGGTGCCGGGATTCTCGCCAACGACGAGGTAATCGGTGCTTTGGCTGACGCTGCCGGTCACGCGCCCGCCCAGCGATTCGATCCACTGCCGGGCCTCGTCGCGCGTGCGACGAGCCAGCGTACCTGTGAGGACAAAGCTCTTACCCGCTACGTCCGGCTTCGCACTCCCGGCAAAGATCGCGCCCTTGGCTTCAGTGCTGACTCCGGCCTCTCGGAGCTTGTCAGCCAGCTTCCGCATTTCGGGTCGAGATAGGGAATCCGCAATGGTCTCGGCCATCGTCTCCCCGATCTCGTCTTTGATCAGAAGCTTGGCCGCACCAGCTCCACTCAGGGACGCAAGATCAGGGAACTTGTCGGCCAGCTGTGCAGCGATATGCGTCCCGACGTGGGGGATACTCAAGCCATAGAGCAGGCGTTGGAGACCTTGCCCCTTGCTTCGCTCAATCCCGTCGAGCAGGTTCTGCACAGAGATCTTCCCGAACCCCTCTAAGCTCTCCAGTTCTGTGCGTTTCTCATTCAGGGAATACAGACCCGCGATGCTCTCCAGGCAACCCTTATCTACAAGCCGTTGCACGACCTTCTCCCCCAAGCCCGGGATATCCATGGCTTGGCGGCTGGCGTAGTGCGCGATGCGCTCGACGATCTGAGCGGGGCACAGCGGGTTGTTACACAGCAGCAGGAACGACACCGTGACGGGCCCGCCACAGTCCGCGCAGCGATCCCTCTCTGGCGGCAGGAACGAGCGCGGCACCAGGTGCCGATACGCCGGGCACGAAGGCTGAACGCACATCTTCATCGTCTCGCGCTTACTCCATACCTTGCCCGCCTCGACAGGACCACCGCACTTGGCACAAGTATCTTCACTGAGGGGTACGTATATCGTCTTGTCCGACGGATCGGGTGCCTCAGAGACTCTGGCAATGTCGTTCTTGCTGATCTTAGGGCGCTGTTTGTTCTTGCCGTACAGCGGGCATTCTTCAGTTGTGCAACGCTTGTAGCCTATGCTGTCGACGAATTCCCTCCCAATCTCTACTTTCCCGCCGCAGACATCACAGTTGTCCTCCTCAATAGGCACGCGTTCCCGCGTCTTCAGGTTCGTTGCCCCTGGGCAATCGTCAGTGAGACACTTCTTCTTGTCGGATTCCTCCATGCGTACAGGCCCGCCGCAGGATGGACAGATGTTGGGGCGCAGAGCTTTCTGTTCCTGGCCGGTACGCATCTCCTCGAGGACCTTGACGACCTGGGGGATGATCTCGCCGGCTTTCTCAACCAGCACGTGGTCGCCGATGCGCACGTCCTTGCGCTCCACCTCGTCGAAGTTGTGCAGCGAGGCCCGGCTGACCGTCGTGCCGGAAAGGTGGACGGGCTCCAGGATAGCCACCGGCGTAAGCTGCCCGCTCTTGCCGACGTTGACCTCGATGTCCAGCAGCCGGCTGACCTGCTGCTCAGCGGCGAACTTGTAGGCCATCATCCACCGGGGGGCCTTCGAAGTGGCGCCCAGGCCCTCCCGCCGGCGGGCGCTGTCCACCTTGACCACCAGTCCGTCCACGGGGTAGTCGAGCTCCCGCAGGTGTCCCTCCCAGTAGGAGCACCGCTCAAGGACTTCGTCGACGTCGGCGCACCGCCCGGCGGCCGGATTCGTCGGGCATCCGTGCTCGCGCAACCATGTGAGCCTGTCCCAATGGGAATCGGGCATCTCCAGGATCTTGGTGTAATCGCCGATCTCGTAGGTGAAGGCGCGCAGGCGGCGACGGGCCGTTTCCTTCGAAGCGAGCAGCTTCAGCGAGCCGGCCGTCGCGTTGCGGGGATTGGCGAACAGCGGCTCTCCGGCCGCCTGGCGCTCTCGGTTCACTTCCTGGAAGGCCTCGAACGGCATGTAGACCTCGCCGCGCACCTCGATCAGCGTGCCGTCGAGCGGCGAGCCGGCGCCTTCGGCAGCCTTCGTGTAGAGCCGCAGGGGCACGTTGGCGACGGTGCGGACGTTCCGGGTGACGTCGTCGCCGCGCAGGCCGTCGCCCCGCG
>CAYUDW010000028.1:9323-23138 GCA_964442595.1 uncultured candidatus Brocadiaceae bacterium | reverse complement strand
GCTGGGCAGTTTCACGGGACCAGGGGGAGGTGGCTGTTTTGCTGCGAGAGCATGGGGCCCTGACAGGGATCGAGTTGAGACGCGCCAGGGGCCGCAAGGAGGACTCCGCTGCGCCAGATGAAGGCGGATGAAGCATGGCGGACAGGGCAAGCCCGCTCGCTCGCGGCACAACGGCGGCGCTGATTCTGCTGTGCGTCCTGGCGGCGATGGCCTTCTTCGTCCCGGTACCCCGCGAGATGAACTGCCTGCACGTGAGCATGGACATCGCCGCGGGACGCGTGCGCTACGAAAGGTATCTCCTTCTCGTGAAGGTCAGCGACACGGTTGACGAGAGCGGCCTATACGCACTGTACTGCGAACTCTTTCCGGACCGTCCGCAGCCGGTATGGCGGCTGGTCAAGACCCAGTCAAGAGGGTTCGCCGGCGTACATGCTCTCAGGCTGTACCGAGGTTCCGTCATGGCGGCCAATTCGCTCATCGGGTGTTTTAGGGAGACGCCCTTTTCTGAGGATGCCAAGAGGGAAGTCGTGCGGACCTTCCTCAGTCTTCTCCACGCAGAACAGAGCTCCTACCGAGCCAAAGAATACGCATGGGATGTCTGCGCTCTCGCAGGTCAACGCACAGTCAGCGGCGGCGAGGTGCAGGTGTCCGATCTGCCCCCGCCCCCCGAGTAACAGCCTGAGCAAGCCGGTTGGCACAAGGACTGCCCCGGGGTAACAGGCCAGGAGCTCCGCCGCCGGCACAGCACAGGCGGGGCGCCGCTGCGGTTTAGAGCAATACGGGATGGCCATGCGCGGGAGTTGCCTTGTGGCACTTGCTTTATGGCTTGAAATCGCGATTGGCCGCGGATATACTCAAGAAGGATATCTGAGATACAGGTCTGTACGCGTATATGGCCGGCAGCCTGGACGCCGTATGTGGCGTCTGAGAGGCAGAGGGACAGGGGTCATGAGAGAAGACGATCAAGCAAGGGATCACCGCGCTGACGAGCTGTTGCTTCCTTCGCGGGCAGAGGACGGCCGCGGCCTGCGATTCCTTACCGTTCTGGTCCGGGCGGCATCGGTCTGCCTCTTACTCACTGGCTGCAGCGCCGATTGGGAATCGAGCCCTCCGGCCGTCGCCGCCTCCGAGAGCGACACATCGCTGCACGAAGCGGCAGAGAGTGGAAACGCCCGCGAAGTTGCCTCGCTGCTTGCCCGTGGCGCCGCCGTGGATGCCACAGATGAAAGGAACAGGACCCCTCTCCATGATGCGTGCGAAATTGGACACGATGATGTGGTGCGAATCCTCCTTGCAGCTGGTGACGAGCTCAGGGCTCTCGAACTCTTGGGGCGACTGTCAGGCCCGGACTAAGTTGCGTTGAGGCCGGCGCGGGCCGCCCCCCTCTTGGCACGCGAGGGTGGCGTCGGTGGTTGGCCTGATCCTTGGTTTGAAGGCTGATGCTGAGTTGAAGGCACGCGCGAAGTGGCAATACGGTTGTGTCGGTGTGGCGGGGGGGGCGGCGGCCGCCGCCGCCGTGGCGGTCTTGGCGTGTGTGGTCTTCCTGGTCGTTGTCTTGGGCTTGGGCCGGAGGCGTACAAGTCCGGAGGTATTCGCCAGGGATGCTCGGCTGGCACTCTCAGCAAGCGATAGCTTTGGCCTGTGCCGGGCGGCTTTCGCGCTTAAGTTCTCGACGGCGGGAGGCCAAACACTCCGCCCTCCGTACGGGAAGAACGATCTGAAGTTCTACGTGGACGGGGCCCAACAGCGTTGGCCAACCCAATGGAGTTCGTACTTCATCACGAAGCCCATTCAACCTGACTCTCGCCGCACATTGTACTGGTGGAAGACGCAGGCAGAGATTCGAGAGTGGCTTGGGCCGGGGGAGCACAACCTGTACTTCAGATTTGGGGCCGTGCAATCTAACGTTCTCAGTGTGAGCGTGTCTGACGAGGGCATCGCTCGGTTTCGCCCAAGGTACGTTTACTATGGCTGGTCAGACTTGCGGCCGAGTCTGCAGAAGAGGACGGGCGAATCGGCACTTCACAAAGCAGTCTGGGCGGGGCGCGAAGACGAAGTCCGTCGCCTGGTCACGATGGGGTCGTCGGTGGACGTACTGAACGATCAAGAGGAGACTCCCCTGCACTATGGTTGCGTCCGTGGCCTTGTGGAGACCGTCTCGGCCTTGCTTGCGGCGGGGGCGGATGTAAACCGGGCTGCGTTTGATGGTTGGACCGCTCTCCACCAAGCCGCGCTAGACGGTGACGTGGAGATAGCAGAGCTGCTTCTGGCAGCGGGCGCGCTGGTGGACGCCGTGGATGATGAGGGCCGTCGTCCGCTGGACGTGGCCGCTCGGTGGGGAAGAAAAGAGGTGTTCGCTCTACTGATTAGGCACGGGAGCGCGCACGATGTTTTCACCGCCTCGAGTGCTGGAGCGTTGGACACGGTCAGGGGGCTGCTGGAAGAGGCTCCGGCTCTGGTAAAGGCCCAATACGCTGCCAGGACGGATGGGCGCGCGACCGCCCTGCATTTCGCAGCGATATGGGGACGGCTGGAGGTAGCAAAGCTGCTTCTGGCGCGTGGCGCTGATCCTGACAGCCCCAGTGGCAAGCGAGCAGTTCGGGCTCTGCACATAGCGGCCGTGCGCGGCGATGTCGCACTGGCGGAGACATTGCTCTCATCGGGAGCTATGGTGAATCTATCCGACTCATCAGGTTTCACGCCGCTGCACAAGGCGGCACGTGCAGGCCGAGCCCATTCCAGCGAGATTCTTCTGACCCATGGCGCAGACGTGAACGCCAGGGATAAGGGGGGACGCACGCCCCTCTACTGGGCAATGCTTAAGGAGCACGGCCAAGTGGCTGAGCTGCTGCGTCAGCAAGGTGGCAAGGAGTGACCGCAAAGTCCCCAATGCCGGACCCGGCAGGCAGAAAGCTCTGGGCTATCCGAGCGGGCTGACGCTCTCCTACACCCACGACGACCCACCGGATGCAGGGCGGGCAAGCATCGGGCGGGTGACGGCCGTGAACGACGGGGCCAATGACCGCGTGGGCGACACCTACAGGGGCTGGCTGCTGGAGAGGCGGGAGTATGCGAGCGAGGCGTATCTGACCCGCCTGGAAGATCAGGGCGAGAATCTGTCCGGCTACGGAAGAACGGCACACTAGACACGAATGGACACGGCCGCCGTCCAGCGGCCAGGGACAACGCGGATGAAGCGCGAGGACTTCACGGAGAGGGTCATCGTCGTGCCGTTGAAGGTGCACAGCGCCCAAGGCGTGCAGACGCTGCGAACACCCGCGAACGGCTCTGGCCGCTGATCCGCACAGACCAGTCGCTGACCGCATTTACCGCCGTGGCGTAGCCTCGATCAGCGGCCCGGATGCCTCTTGTTGCCAATCCCCGCCTGCGAGGCCGCTGCCCCCTCGTGACCTGCGTGCGCGCATTGACAGGCGCAGCCTACCTGCCTATCGTATTCCTCTCACGTGGTTCGCGCGGCACGTTCGAGGCCGCACGCAGGCAGGCTAACCTGTCAACTGCCACTACAAGTAGGGGCAGATCGGCGAGCCCGGCTGGTGGCAAGCGCGCATCGAGAACCCGTGGCGGTTGAGCGAATCCCTTGACCATGAGGTACGGGTGGATTCGAGCGAGCAGGAATCGGCTCAGCATGGTAGGCAAGGCCCCAACGGAATCCTGTTCAAGATCATTGCCGGATTGATCGGTCTTGCCGCTGCTGCTGGCCTGGGCTACGGTGTGCTGGCTGCCGTGCACCGGGGGCGGGATGTCAGCTCGCCGCAGACGGCCATGGTCAGACGCGGTGACCTTATGGTGACGGTCACCGCAGGGGGCGCCCTCCAGGCGATGCAGTCGCTTCAGGTGAGGAACGAGGCTGAGGCCCCCTGGCCCTCGTCCGACTATAAGAGAGCCATCACCGCGATAGTCGAGGAGGGCACCGTCATCACCGAGCAGGACGTTGAAGATGGCATGGTGCTTGTAAGGTTCGAATCCTCCGATCTGGAGGAAAGGGAAGCCGAGGGGCAGGTTTGGTTCTACATGGCGGAGGCCGGCTACGCCCGGGCCAGAGAGAACGACGCGATACAGAGAGGGCAGAATGAAAGCGACATCGCGATGGCGAAGCTATACGTGAAGTTCGCCCGTATGGAACTGGATCGCTACCTTGGCGCAGAGCTGGCGGCAGAACTGGTCAAGGAGAAGAGCGACTTCGCCGATCTGGCAGAACACTCCGGCTTGGGCGGGACAGCCGGGCAAGAGCTGGCCCAAGACGTCGCACAGGTGGAACTCGCCACCGCAGAGCTGTCTCAGGCCGAGGAGAGGCTTCGCTGGACGAGGCAGCTGCACGATGGGAAGTGGATCAGCCCTACAGAGCTGACGGCGGACGAGCTGTCGGTTAATCGCCGCAGAAGGGAACTGGAGGCAGCTAAGGAGGAACTGCGGCTTTTCAAGCGCTACAGCCTGCCAAAGCAAGCCAAGCAGCGATACAGCGACTACGAGGAAAGCCTGCGCCATCTGGCACGGACCGAGGCACGGGCGCGTGGCCGGCTCGCCCAGACCGAGGCGAATCTGAAATCGAGCAAGGCTTCCTTTGAACTCCGTCAAAGGGAACTGGGGGGAGTCAGGGACAGTATCGAGAAGTGCACGATCCGGGCTCCCAAGCCCGGCCGGGTCGTATACGCCTCCACCGCTGACCCGTGGCGTCGAATGGAGGAGCCTGTACAGGAAGGCCAGAGACTGTGGCCGAGGCAGTCCATTATCCTCATTCCAGACCTGTCCACCCTTGTCGCCCGTGTGACCATTCACGAGACCGACATAGAGAAGGTCAAGCTCGGCCAGCCGGCGCTCATCTGCGTCGAGGCGATGCCGGACAGGCAATTCGCCGGCACAGTGGCCCGGATAAGCCCTGTGGCAAGCCTCGCCCAGGCCGATGTTGACCCCGAAATAAGGGTCTATGAGGTGGACGTCGCTCTGGGCCAGGTGTGCGAAGGCCTTACCCCCGGGATGTCTGCCACTGCTGAGATACTCGTCGCCCACCTCCACGATGTGCTGTACCTCCCCATTGAGGCACTCATCGCTCACGACGGGCGGTGGGCCTGCTTCGTTGACGGGCCCAAAGGCTCAGAACTGCGCCATGTCGACATAGGCCAGGCCACTGGGAACTTCGTGGAGGTAAGGCGAGGTCTGAGCGAAGGAGAAGCCGTGTCCCTGAGCCTGCGCGTGGAGGTGCCGGACGAGCAGGCTGCTCACAGCGTCAGCGTCGATGAGCCGATCCCAACGGTTGCCGTCGCGCGCGGCGACTTCACGGTCAGCGTGACCGAACGGGGCGCCATTTACAGCATGGAACCGCTCGACGTAAAGAGCGAAGTCGAAAGCTGGAACGCTCTGTTAGAGGTCGTGGACGAAGGAACGGTTATCACTGAGAAGGACGTCGAAGAAGGGATGATCCTGGCAAGGCTCGATTCATCCCCACTGGAAAAACAGGAAAACGGCAGGCAGATCGCCCTCTACGGAGCTGAGGCGGCGCACGTGCAGGCTCAGGAGAACTACGGTATCCAGCAGAGGCAGAATGAAAGCGACATAGCCGTTGCGGAGCTGAACGCGGAGTTTGCTCAAATAGAACTCGAGCACTACCTTGGCGCAGATCTGGCGGCACAGGCACTGAAGGAAGAGGTTGACCTTGCCGATCTGCCGGATGACCCTAGGCTGGGCGGCACGGCCCGGCAGGAGCTGCGCCGGTACAGCTCACAAGTAGAACTGGCCACCGAACAGATGCTGCGCGCACAGGAAAGGCTAAGCTGGACGGAAGAGCTGTATCAGAAGGGATACGGCAGCCGCAACGAGTTGGCGCAGGATGAACTGGCCGTGGCCACCCGCACATCTGAACTGGAAGCGGCCAAGGGAGAACTTCGCCTTTTCAAACGCCATGCTCTCCCAAGAAGAGTTGTGCAGCGTCACAGCGATTGCGTGGAATTAGCCCGAGAGCTGGAACGGGTTGAAGCCCGTGCGTCCAGCCGACTTGCCCAGGCTGAAGCCCAGCTGAAATCGGCCGAGGCCTCACTGGGGCTCGAGAGGGAGGGCCTCGAGAAGCTGAGGGAGAAGATCGAGAAGTGCATTATGACGGCCCCCGGGCCAGGACAGGTCGTATATGGCTCCAGGTCCGACCCGATCTGGTACCGGACGGGGGATATGGCCCTTCGTCCCGGTGCGAACATCGAAGAGAACCGAACAATTGTCCGCATCCCAGACCCCTCATCGCTTGCTGCTCTGGTCAACATTCCGGAGGAAAACATACAGAAAGTCGAAGTGGGACAGCCGGCGCTCATCACTCTGGAGGCAGTGCCGGACAGGAAGTTTGCCGGCCGCGTGGCCAAGGTAAGCCCGGTTGCCAGCTCTGCCCAGGCCTGGATCAATCCAGAGGCCAAAGTCTATGAAACCGAGGTCGCGCTGGAAGAGATGCCAGAGCACTTCATCCCCGGGATGTCCGCAACGGTGGAGATCATCAGCGCCCAACTCAAGGACGTGCTCTATGTGCCCGCGCAGGCCGTTACCCCGTACAACGGCAACTCGATTTGCTGGGTCCAAGGAGCTGACGGTCCCGTGCCCCGCGTGGTGCAAGTCGGCCATCGCTCGGACGTTTTCGTGGAGATAGAGGGCGGGCTGAACGCAGGAGAGCGAGTATACCTGGCACCGCCTGCACAGATGGCCGAAGAATCCCTGCCACAGAGCGATGTTGCAGCGAGCCCCTAATCCCCACTACTCCCGAGGATCACAGACAACGCAAGGATGGGGCAGTTTGCCGCGCCGGTAACAGGGCTCGGCAGACGGCGGTTGGCCGGGAGAGTCGAGATGGGCGTGCTGAGGACGGATCAGGGGCCCTGCACCACCAAGCACGACGGCTCTTGGGCGAGTGAATGCACACTGCCCCCGCCGCCCGATTGACATCCTCGCCGCCGCGCATTCGTGATCTTGCGTGCGCGCGTTGACAGCCGCCCCGCACCTGTCTATCGTGTCCCTCACCCGCAGCCCGCACGGCCGGGGCCGCCCGCACACCCACGCCGGGAGGATGAACATGGAGCCTTACATCGGTGAGCTGCTGACGTTCGCCTGGATATGCCTGCTTGTCGGCGTCCTGTTCGCCGGGACGCCCGCCTTCGCCGGGCCTCCCGCTCTGAGGGACCAGGTCTCCCTGAACGGCGAGTGGCCCGAGGGAGGGACCGTCCCGGACTACTTCGGCGAGACCTTCGACGCCAGGACGTACCGGCGCGACGTCGGAGTGCCGCGGTCATGGGACGGCAAACGGATCAAGCTCGAGTTCCGCCAGGTCAACTACGTCGCGGACGCCTACGTCGACGGCGGGCACGTCGCCAACCACGTCGGCGGGTGGATCCCCTTTTCCGTTGACCTCACCTCCCACGTCAAGCCCGGCGAGACGTTCGACCTTGAGGTGGTCGTCAAGGGCTCGACCGACAAGCAGTACGTGGACTCGGAGGGCATGGCCATCTGGCCGACGGGGACCTACCGGCACGACGGCTCGGACTCGGGCATCGTGGACGACGTGTGGCTGAGGGCCTACGGCCAGGTCGCCATCGCGGACGCCTTCATCAAGACGTCCTTCCGCGACAGGCTGCTCACCGTGGACTACACCGCGGAGAACCACGATTCCGTGCCGCGCACGATGAAGCTGACCGGTGAGGTAACGCCGGCGGACGGCGGCGAGGTCGTAAAGGCGCTGGCAACGGACGAGGTGACGCTTGCCCCCGGCGAGCGCAGGACGCTGACGGCCGTGGCTTCCTGGCCGGACCCTCGGCTCTGGATGCCCGACAGCCCGCACCTGTACCACCTCACGTCCACGGCGGTCGACGGCGAGGCCGTGCTGGACCGGGAGACGCGCCGCTTCGGCTTCCGCGAGATCTGGATCCGGGGCAACCAGTTCATCATCAATGGAATCCGCGTGAACTTGTGGGGGGACAGCATCGTCCGGGACCGCAGGCGGCGGGAGCCGCTGGAGCCTTCGACCTGGCCGGGGCACGTCGACATGATGATGAACGAACTGAACATGCGCATCATCCGCTGGCACCAGCACCCGGCCGCGGACTTCCTGCTCGACGTGGCCGACGAGAAGGGCCTGCTCATGATCGACGAGTCGGCCCTCTACGCGCGTTCGATCTACACCCTGGACCACGACCTCCTGCTCGCGAACATGAGGGAGTGGATCGGGCACTGGATCCGCGCTCATCGCAATCACCCCTCGGTCGTGATCTGGAGCGCCGAGAACGAATGCGGCTGGATGCACCCGGGCCTGATGAGGCACGTGCCCCTGACCGATACGGAGCTGCTCTCCCTCGGCAACGCCATCCGCCAGCATGACCCCACCAGGCCCGTCACTTACGAAGGGGACGGCGACGTCGGGGACGTCATGGTGGACTGGCACTATCCCGAGGGCTACGAGGGGCTGCCCAGGCGAGAGAGCCGCCGGACCGTGTCGGTGCCCGTCGCCCAGAGCATATACGAGTGGGGCAAGGGAGGCCTCGGTCAGTCGCCCCGACACGTCCCGGGATGGCGGGAGGGCACGAACTACGTCCCCTACCTCTACCCCGATAAGCCCACGGGCAGTGGCGAGTTCCTGGCGTGTCCCTGGGTGCAGGAGATCAAGCCCGACGTCTTCTGGTGGCAGGGCACGTGGAGCCGGGGCATGCGCTACACGAACTACACCAACATCCGCCCGTTTCTGATGAGCTGGGCGTGGACCGACGAGCAGCCACAGGCGAAACGGAACCTGATCAACAGCTTCGCAGCCGTCGCCCTGTTCGACAAGGACTACGACGACCTCGGCATCGATCCGCTCATGAAGGGCGAGTATCCAACGGTCGACGCGGGCGCAACGCTGGAGCGCACGCTGGTGCTCTACAACGACGAGTTCAGCGACACCGCCGTCACCGTCGAGGTGCAGGTGCGCTCCGGCGACACCACGTACGCCTCGGGCAAGGAAACATTCGACGTGCCGCTGGGCGAGCACGTGGACATCCCCTGCACCTTCCAGGTGCCCTGCGTCGGCGGCGCACAGATGGACGTGGTGCTTGCCACCTACAAGGGCGGCGCAAAGAAGTTCGAGGAGGCGAAGCGCTTCGAAGTGCGGGACACCGGCCAGAGCGGCGAGAGCCGGCGGGACGTCGCCTTCGGCGTGCCGGGCACCTGAGCGGCAAGGGGAGCACCATGGACAGCGCTGAATCAAGCCGTCGGCCCGCGAACCTGGTCCGGATCTCCGTGCCCGAGGGCGCCGGGCCGGTTCTGCAGAACGTCGCGGCGCTTCTGGCGATGCAGATCGCGCGGCGCTGTGACGCGAAGGTCGCCGTGGCCGGCGACGCGCCGTTGAAGGTGGAACTGGCCGTCGAGTCCGGCACCGGCGCGGAGGGCTTCCGCATCGCCGACGGGCCGAAGGGGACGGTCCGAATCGACGGTGGCGACGAGCGCGGCGTGCTCTACGGCGCCGGCAGGTTCCTGCGCACGTCCTCTTACCGAAGCGGGTTCACCCCGGGCACGTGGCGCGGCAAGTCGGCGCCGCACTGCCCGGTCCGCGCGATCTACCTGGCCACCCACTTCAGCAACTTCTACGAGGCCGCGCCGGCCGAGGAGGTCGAGCGCTACGTCGCCGAGCTCGCGCTGTGGGGATATAACACGATCCTGATCCACTTCCCGACCTGGCAATTCGACGACATCGCCGACGCCGGGGCGCAAGGCTGGCTCAGCCGGTTCAAGGCGCTGTTCGCCCGTGCGAAGCAACTCGGCCTGAGCGTCGGCCTGCTCCAGGCTCCGAACCAGGGCTACAAGACAACGCCGGCCGAGCTCCGGGGTGCAAAGGTGCCGGGGAGCCGAAGAGGCAACTTCGGCGTCAACCTGTGCGCGAGCAAACCGGAGGCCCGCCGCGCCCTGTTGCGCACGTACGAGGAGTTGCTGGACGAGTTCACGGACGTCGGCCTCGATTACTTCGCGCTCTGGCCCTACGACGAAGGCGGCTGCGCCTGCGAACAGTGCTGGCCCTGGGGAGCGCGCGGCTTCCTCAGCATCTCAAGGGAACTGGTCGGCTTGGCCCGGGCGAGATTCGACGGCTGCAAGACCATCCTCTCGACCTGGTGCTTCGAGAACGAGGACGACGCCAACCCGGACGGGGAATGGGACGGGCTCGCGCGCGCCATGGCCGAGGACAGGGGCTGGGTCGACTACGTGATGGCGGACGGCCACGGCGACTACTTCCCGAAGTACCTGCTCGAGGAAGGCGTCCCGGGCGGCCTGCCGCTGCTGAACTTCCCCGAGATCAGCATGTTCGCGATGACGCCCTGGGGCGGCTACGGAGCCAACCCGGCGCCGGCCCATTTCCAGGCGCTCTGGAACCGCATCAAGCACACGGCGGCCGGAGGCGCGCCGTACTCCGAAGGCATCTATGAGGACCTGAACAAGGCCGTCTGGGCGCAATTCTACTGGGACCCCGAACGCCGGGCCGAAGACACGGTGAAGGAGTATCTGGCCTACGAGTCCTCGCCCGAATGCGCAGAGGACCTGCTCGAGGTGGTGCGGATCTTCGAGAGCAACCATAGGCGCGACCACATAGGCCCAAGCGCAGCCGAGGCGTTCGAGGTCGTCGAGAGCGTCGACGGGCGCCTCACGCCGCAGGCCCGCGAGAGCTGGCGATGGCGCGTGTTCTACCTGCGGGCATTAGTCGACCGGGAGCTCTTCCGGAACGAGGGCAGACTCGAAGGCGAGCCGCTCAAGGAAGCCTTTGCGGAACTGACGCGTATCTACTACGCTCAGAACGCCGGCCCGATGCCGCTCAAACCGCTGGAGGTGAAGTAGCCTGTCCGGGCGCCCGTTGCCTATCCTTTCCTGAGGGAACATGCGATGGCCTACAGGTCCAGAGAGCGAGTCGCCCGGGTCCTGTCCCATCAGGAAGCCGACCGCGTGCCTTTCGCCGGTGTCAGGTTGGGCGGCCTGCCGCTCCGGCAGTGGTTCGACGAGCTGGGGTTCGGCAAAGACGAAAGGCAGTGCTTTACCGAAGGAGACTTCAAGTACCTCACCTTCGACCTGCCGGCGGAAAGGAGTCGGTTCGCGCCTTACCTGCCCGACATGCCCGAGGCGGCGCGTGTGACACCGTTCGGAGTGGGCGAGCTTCCGCTCAAGTCGGCAGACGGTTATGTGGCGGGCAAGAAGCTCTACTATCCGCTGGCGGGGGTCAACACCGTCGAGGAGCTCGAGCGGTTCCCCTTCCCGGACGTGGCGGCGGCAGAATGCCACGCGCACCTGGACGACACCGTGCCCGAGGCCAAGAGGGACGAGTTCACCGTCATTGGCCAGATGTCGCAGACGGTGCTGGAGACGGCGTACAGCATGCGCGGCATAGACCGGCTGTTCCTGGACTTCTACGAGCGCCCGGAGTACGTGCGGGCGCTGTTCGAGGCCCTTACGGAACGCAGGTGCTTCCAGGCACGCCGTTTCGCGGAGGCCGGCGTGGACGTGCTGCGCATCGGCGACGACATCGCCACGCAGAGCGGGCTGATCCTGGGCCCGCAGACCTACCGCGAATGGCTCAAGCCCTATCACGCGCGCGTCGTCGCCGCCGCTCGCCAGGTCAACCCGGACATCCAGGTGCTCTATCACAGCGACGGCGCCCTTACCGCCCTGCTGCCCGACCTGATCGAAGTGGGCGTGACGGCCATCAACCCGTGCCAGCCCGAGGCCATGCCGCCGGCCGAGATCAAGCGGCAGTTCGGTGACCGGCTGACATTGTGGGGATGTTGCAGCACGCAGAGCGTCTACGCGCACGGCACCCGGCAGGACGTGGTGGCAGAGCTGCAGATGCTCATGCGGGAGGTGGCGCCCGGGGGCGGACTGGTCGTTTCCTTCATCAACGTGCTGATTACACCGCGCGTGCAGGACAACCTGCGGCAGTTCGTCGAGAGCTTCTACGACCTCGCCCGGTACCGTTAGGGCACATGCCGCGTCCTGCTGGCGCTCCTCGTCGTCCTCGTCCTCGTCGTCGTCCTCGGCGGGTGGCCGTTAGCAGGTAGCCGGTGGGCGTTAGCTTCCTGCCACCTGCCACCTGCCACCTGCTGCTTCTTGCTCCTACTCGTGCTCGTCGTCGTCCTTGCGCTCGTCGTTGTTCGTTACCCGTTTCTCGTCGTCCTCGTGCTCCCTGGGCGCGGCCCGCTTGTCCCGAGTCGCGCCGTACGGCGGATCGAGGGGCCGCGCCCCTACATGCCCTGTTCGTCCTCCTCGTTGTCTTTGCCGTTGCCGGCCACTGACCACTGACAACTGGCAACTGCCGTTGCTGGTCGTCGTCCTTGCCGTTGCTGCCCACTGACCACTGAGAACTGGCAACTGTTGTTTCCACGCACTTTATGGCTTGACATTAGGTCGCGCGGGCCCTATAGTATTGGACCTGAAGCATCTTGGGGTGCGTGTTATGGAAACCGGGCCGGCAGGGCCGGGCCAGCGAGGAGGGCAACCGATGCGTAAGGACAGCGTGAAGCGGCTCCTCATCGGGATCGGCCTGGGCCTCGGCTTGGCGTGGGTGGTGTTCGACGTTTGGCGGGATTTCAAGGAGGGCGACTTCACTCTCGCCTATCGGTACTACCGTGAATCGCCCCTCAAGCTGGCTCCCATTGTGGCGGGGGCCGCCGTGCTGTTCCTGGCGGGACGGGCCGTACTCAGGATGCCTGCGCGCGGGAGGCGGGCCGTGCTCGGCGTTGCATGGGCGGCGGCAAACGTCTGCGTCACCGCCCTTGTCATCTTCCTGCTGTGCCGCTTCATGCACCTCCAAAAGATTGCTGAAGCAGCGGGGCTCATCACGGTTCCTCTGGTCCTTTCGGGAGTTCTCCATTCGGCGATGCTCGGCGCCATTGCGGTTGCGAGTTGGATCGGCCTGGCCTGGTTCGTGAAGCGCCGAGATTCGGCGCCGGCGGGCTGACGGGTAACTCAGGTTCTCGGCCAGTGGGAATCCGTGCAGATCAGCGGCCGGTTCCCCTCGGAAGAGAGCAGAGCTGCTGATCCTTACTGATAGACACAGATCACCGATGCAGCAAGGAACCGACCCCAGGTTCTAGGCGCCGTGGGACCTGTTCCGCCCTGGATCCCACATAAAGGAGTGCCGTTGGGCTGGAGTCGTGGCGCGCCGGGGAGATCGCCACGCACCATTCATGTCCCGTCTTCTGGCCGCTTTCGGATCGGAGTGAGGCTTGCCATGAACTGGAGACGACGTCTCTACTGGCCGGTGACGCTTCTGCCGTTGCTGATGGCGGCTTGCTACGTCTTGTTCACAGTTCTCTTGGCGTTCCAGAACTGGCCACCATCGCCCGCGGCCAGGGTACTGGGCACCGTGTTGGTTTCAATCCCGGTGTTCCTCTTCCTCATCTGGTTGCTTGCCTGGCTGCTCGCCGACGTGCGGGTGAAAGTGTCGTGGCCCGCTCTATTGCTCATGTGGATCCTTCTGATGAGTTCGCTCCCTTTTCCCGGAAGGTCCTTACGCATTGCGGACGGGCTGTCGGTGCCCCGCCAGGTGGTCCTGGGGGGCGCCGCGATGGCTATCCTCGTCGCGCTTCGGGCGCATGTGCTTGCCTGCTCACGCGAGCGTGACGGAGCTGGCGGGGCCTGAGGGGCCTGCGCCAGCGGCGTCCCAAACGCGCCCTCCCCACCACGTGTCATCCCGAACGCGCTGTCGAGCGCGGAGGGATCTCGTCTTGTTCCATACCCGGCCTCCCTGTGTGAACCGACGCATGGGCATTTGACTCCGAGACGCATGCGTGGCGTATAGTGGACTCTCGCTCAGTCCTC
>CAYUDW010000028.1:8019-9223 GCA_964442595.1 uncultured candidatus Brocadiaceae bacterium | reverse complement strand
GGCATTTGACTCCGAGACGCATGCGTGGCGTATAGTGGACTCTCGCTCAGTCCTCGGCCGTAGCCAGGCCGGGCCCCGGCCCCGACGGCCGCCACCGAAACCGACTGGAGAGAGGTCCGCATGACCGTCAGCGAAGCAGATAGGACAATCCTCCGGGAACTGGCCGAGCAGCAGGCGGAGATCGCCGCCCTGCCGGTCCACCGCGAGACAGTCGCGCAGTGGAGTCGCCTGAACGCCGTCCGGCAGGGCCGGGCGCTCGTCTATGCCGACGAGATCCCCTGGCACGAGATGGACGTGGACGGGGAGCTCACGGTCCGCACGAGCGATCCCTTCTACCGCCAGATCGAGGAGGGCATCCGTCGCACCCTCTACCGGTGGCGCCACATGCCGGCCGACATGGTGGTCGAGGACCGACTCTACTCGCACCTGTCAGTGAGCTACACGGACCTGGGAATCACCGCCGTAACCGACTTGCTCCGCACGGACGAGCGCAGCAACGTCATGTCCCACCGCTACCACAACCAGATCAAGGACGAATCCGACGTGGCGAAGCTCCACGCCCCCGAGGTCACCTACGACGCCGAGGCCAGCGAGCGCCGCTATGAGCTGATGTGCGACATCTTCGACGGGATCATCCGCGTCGAGAAGCGCGGCATCATGGGCCGCGCGTTCGACCCGTGCGACATGCTGGCCGAGAGGTGGGAGCCTCAGCAGTTCCTCCTGGACCTGGCCCTGAGGCCCGACCTGGTCCACGCCGCGATGGAGAAGATGACCGAGGCCTGTCTGGGCTGGCTTGCGCAGTGGGAAGAACTCGGCGTGCTGGCCCTGAACAACTGCAACGTGCGGGTAGGCACGGGTGGGCTCGGTTATTCTGACGAGCTGCCGGGCGAGGACTTCGATCCCGCGCACGTGCGTCCGGCCAATCAGTGGGGGCTGGCGATGGCACAGATATTCTCCGAGGTCTCCCCTGCCATGCACGAGGACATCGCCCTGCGTTACGAGCGGCGCTGGCTGGACAGGTTCGGCCTCGCCTACTACGGCTGCTGCGAGCCCCTGCACCTGAAGATAGACATCATTGCGAATGCCATCCCCAACCTGCGCAAGATCTCCGTGAGCCCGCGCGCCGACGCGGCGGTCGCCGCCGAAAGGATAGGCGAACGCTACGTTCTGTCCCTGAAGCCCAATCCCGCCTTCTTCGGCTGGG
>CAYUDW010000028.1:3662-7919 GCA_964442595.1 uncultured candidatus Brocadiaceae bacterium | reverse complement strand
CGCCTTCAGGCCTGGCAGTCCAGGACGACCTTGATGGCGCCCGTGCGCGCCTTGTCACACGCCACCTCGAAGGCCGCCACGCCGTCCGACAGCGGGAACCGGTGCGTGATGAGCGGCTCCACCTGCACCGCGCCGGAGTCCACCAGCTCGATGGCGCGCGGGAAGTCGCTGTAGAGCGAGTTCGACGAGCTTTTGATCGCGCGCTCTTTCGTGAGCATCAGCGCGGGGAACCGGATTTCCTCCCCCTGGGCCGCCAGCAGCACGAGCACGCCCCGCGCAGCCAACATGCCGAGCGCCTCGTTGATCGTACCGTGCGACCCCACGGTATCGAAGACGCGGTCGACGCCCGCGCCGTCGGTCACCTCTGCCACTAGGTCGGCGAGCCGCCCTTCCCCATCGCCGACGTTCAGCGCGTGGTCCACGCCCACCTGCCGAGCGATGGCCAGGTTCGGCTCGGCCAGGTCCGTGATGAACGTGGTCACCGCACCGTAGACCTTCGCAAGCTGGGCGATGAGCAGCCCGATCGGCCCGGCGCCGACGACGGCGACCTTATTCAACGGCTCCGGCCGCCCCACGTCCACGGCGTGCAACGAGGCGACCAGCGGGTCCAGCAGGACGGCCTGCTCGTCGGTCATGCGGTCCGGCAGCTCGTAGACCTGTCCGGCGAAGGCGGGGCAGTACTCGGCCATGCCGCCGGGATAGAGCTCCATCTTGCCCCAGCCCTGCCCGTGGCCGAGGTGCTTCGTCTGGACACACAGGTTCTCGTGTCCCGCCCGGCAATGCCGGCAGCGCCCGCACGCGAGGAAGGTGTTCACGCCCACGCGCTTGCCCAGGAGCGCCCGGTCGGAGGAGTCGTGCACCTGGACCACGGTGCCGACGAACTCGTGGCCCAGGATGATGTTGGGCGGGTTGGGCACGTCCCGGCCGAGCGTGTGCCTGGCCCAGGGGTTGTGCCCGTGCAGGTAGCGCACGTCGCTGCCGCAGATGCCGCACCGATGAACCTTCACGACCACCTGCCCCGGGCCCGGCGTAGGCTCGGGCACGTCCATGAGCGCCAGGTTCTCGGGCGACTTGAGGACGAGGGCCTTCATGCGCGCTTCTCCGTTCGGCGCCGTCTACGAGCGATGGGGCTGCGGCCCACGGCTCACTAACCGTCAGAGTCCAGCCCCAGCAGGCCGGCGGCGTTGCGCCACAGGATCTTCTCCCTGTCCTCCTCGCCGAGCCCGGCGCCCAGCACGCGGCCGATCTGTGGGGCGTAGTCCCGTCCGGGATAGTCGGACCCGTACACAACACGCTCGGCGCCGAGGTGGCGAACCGCGTACTCGACCATCTCGCTGTCGTACCACCCGCCCGACGTATCCACCCAGACGTTCGGCAGGTCTTCGATGTCCTGCACGCCGCGGCGGTTCACGCCGGTCAGGTGGGCCATGATTATGCGCGTGTCGGGATGGCGACGGGCAAGATCGGCGATGTCGGAGGCGTTTGACTCGTTCTCGAACACCTCCACGACCTTATACCACGCATGGAACACGATGGGGATGCCGTGCTCGGCGGCCGCTTCCGCGATAGGGTCGACGCCCTCGTTGCGGGCGTTGACCTCCAGGCCCTGCTTGATGCCGACCATGCCGGCCTCCACGCAGCGTGCCGCCTCCGCGCGGATGTCGGCCGCATCGTGCGCCGCGCTCAGGTACATCGCGCCGAGGAAGAAGTCGGGGGCTTCCTCCATCAACCGCAGCGTGCAGTCGTTGCGCTCGCGCAGTTCCTCCGGCGAGGTGCCGCCGCCCATCGTCAGCAGCAGCACCTTATCGATCCCGCTCTGAAGGGCGAGGGATCTCGTCCGCTCGATCTGGTAGTCGGGCCGCTCGGCCAGTTCCGTCCACCGGTGGTGCACGTGTATGTCGATGGCATTCATGCGCGACCTCCCAGCAACTCCTCGGCGTTCGTCCGCAGGACGGCGTCCTTGACGCTGTCGGGCGCCTCGGAGTTCTTGATCTTCAGCACGTTGGCCCGCGGGTAGAACAGCGGCGCGTTCGTCCCGAAAAGCAGGCGCTCAGCCGGGAACAGCTTAAGCGCGTTGGCCAAGGACGATTCGTGCTCGAAGAAGCTCAGCTCGATCCACATGTTCCGGGGCAGGTCCGCCTTCCGCTCCAGCTCCGGCTGCCTCTGGAGCTCCTTGACCAGTTCGGGCGGCGCCAGCTCGCACCGGTCCCACAGCCTGCCGAAGCCGAAGGCCACCACGCGCAGGTCGGGATGCCGTTGCGCCAACGCCACCACGTCGTCTATCGGGAATGGCGGCACCTTGGCGATGGGGTTCTGCATCCGCTTGTCTTCCGCGCGGACGTGCACGCCGAGCACGACGCCGTCGGCGGCCGCCTGCCCGGCCAGTTCGTCCACGTCCGGCGCGTCCAGTTCGTAGAGGTGGTAGTTCGGCATCAGGCGCACCAGAGGCACGCCCCACTCGCTGCGACAGCGGCCATAGGCCTTCGCCCATCCCGGCAACGTGGGGTTCAGCACCGCCGAGGGGACGAAGAAGTCGGACTCAGCGAGCTCCGGCAGCCGCAGCTCGTTCGCCTCCTGCGGGTCGGGCCACAGATAGGCCTCGAGCGGGTACGCGCAAGCACGCGTGATGCCCTCCGCCCGCAGCCATGCCTTCAGGGACGCGGCGTCCGCCGGAGGCGTAGGCCTGAACGGCCAGACGCCGCAGCCAACATTGACGTCGAACATCGCTCCGGTCCTCCAGTATCAGCATCAACCGCCACGATTCAGCCGGGGTGCGCCCGGGCGACCTCACCACCGGAAGTAGCGGTACGGATCGTCGTCATCGACCGGCTCATCGAGATAGAGGCCGTCCAGCCACCGCATGTTCTCGCGCTGTGTCCGCAGCGGCGCGATATCCGGAGTCGTCTCAAAGCCCCTGATGCCGCCGGCCTGTCGGAGGTCCGTTACCTCGACGGCGATGACGTTCTCTCCCTTCTGCAGGGCGCCGGCCGGCAGGGGGTAGCGGCGCGCCGCAGACCAATAGTCGTTCGGATTCGTCTGCTGGTCGATGGACCCGACGAACTTGCCGTTCACGTAGGTGCGGTCTTCGTCGTCGATCGCGCCCAGCACGAGCGTGGCCTCACCCTCGGCCATCTCGGGGGGCAGCGTGACCGTCGAGCGGTACAGGAACTTTCCGTCGAAGCCGGCCAAGCTCGCCAACTGGCCCTCCCACGTGCCGGGGACGGCGATGTCTTCCCAGGCAGCGTCATCGAACCCGCGCTCCGTCCATCCGTCGGGCGCCTGGCCCGAGGTGAGCGCCAGGCCCTTCCAGACCTCGGGCAGGAAGTGCGCGTCGGCGCCGCGCTCGATCCGCATCCGGCCCAGCACCTCCTCCGGCGGTTCAGGCGGCAACTCCAGCGGCGCGCCGAATCGAGAGAGCAGCGGCGTCTCCAGCCCGACGCCCACGTTCGCCAGCAGCCGGCTCAGCACGAAGCTCGAACGCCGGAACGCCATCTTCGTGTTGTAGAGCTCCTCGTAATCGAACTGCCAGGGCGCGAGCTGGCAGAAGACGACGTTTGCTCCACGCGCCCGCGCCAGAACGCCGTCGCCCATGACCTCGGCGCCATCCGCCACGAGCGGCAGCTCGCGCGGGTCCCGGATCATCAGGTCGCCGCAGCCCACGCCTGCGAGAAGCGTGCCCGCCGGAGCGGGCTCGAACGGCGAAGAAATGTGCTCCCCGTCCCGAATGTCGACGCCAACGGGCAGACCAGCTAGGTCCTGCTGCGAGACGGAGATGGCCAGCGCGTGGCCGCCGCCTGCCAGCCACGGGCTTATGTTGTCGACGTGGGCCGCCAGTCGCTCCCCGGCGCCCGGCCCCATCACGAGCACCTGGTCCGCGGCCAGCGGGCCGCCGTCGTACGCCGCCACGTCCGCACCGGCAGCCTTCAGGTGATCGAGGCCGACCGGCTCGCCTGCATACACGGCGCGCCGCCGGGCCGTCGGCCTGTAGGAAGCCGCGTACTTCATGACGTTGGCCGCCAATCTGGTCGCTGCCGGTTCCTCCTCTGTGCGGCCCGTCACGTCCATCTGGCAGAAGATCACGGCGCCCTTGCCGTCGCGGTAGACCATCAGCGGGCTGTACTGAAGGGCGAAGCCCCCGTCGGCCAGCGGCAGGAAGTCGCCCCGGGCCGGTTTCTCGATCATGACCGAGCTGACGTTGCCGTAGCAGCCCGCCCGGCCGGGGCGGGAGACCGCGAACCCGCACCACTGGACCTGGGT
>CAYUDW010000028.1:0-3562 GCA_964442595.1 uncultured candidatus Brocadiaceae bacterium | reverse complement strand
TCGAACGTCAGGCCGAGCCCCTTCAGCAGTTTGCCCGTCTCGCCCCGGGGGTCGTATAGCGCCGTCCTTCCCTCCTGGCGGGCGCGCTCACGGGGCGGCAGCACGTGGAGGTCGAACGCGTATTCCTGCGCCTCGCCCCCACCCAGGTCGGCTTCGAGATCGATCCGGTAAGCGCCGGCCTTTACGGACTCCGGCAGTTGGATCCGGATCGGGGCGCGTCCGACCTCGCCCGGCTCGACGCTTATGGATTCCGTAGCGCCAGACTTGCCCGGCAGAGAGACGGACCACCGAGCCCGGCAATCGACGGGCCGACGCGAGTCGTTGACGATGATGATCTGCTTCTCGACCGTTTGCCCGGGAAGGTAGTTGTGCCCGCGCCCGGTGACGCGCGACGGCTTGCCTCCGATGTAGGCAAGGAGTCGGCGGCTGTACCTGCGGAACGCCTCGCCTCGGACGTTCGGCACCCAGTCGGCGGCGTCCGTCGAGAGCGAGTAGGGCATGCTGTCCCGCCCGGAGACCCGGTCTGGGCTGATGCCGGGACGCTGAGCGTTGTCCCAGTCCGTCCGCCGGGGGACGGGCGAAGTCGGCACACCCTCCTCGAGGTAACACAATGTAGTGGCGTGCCAGATGTCAAACCCCGAAAGGCCCAGCGTTCGGAAGGAAGGCCAGGTCTGGGCAATGAACTCGGCCTGCACCCCCCGCAGGTTGGGCACGCTTCTCAGCATCGCATCGCCCCTGGGGTAGTCCCAACGCAGGAAGGGCTGCCCGCTGCGCCACCGGCCCGCTTCCCAACGCAGGCACCGTTTCTCGAACTCGCTGAGGTCGAATGCGGCGTCACCGCGGACGGGGGCCGCCCATTCCGTGAAGAAGTACTGGTGGAGCTGCGGCGCGCGCCACTCGGTCCAGGAGTCCCTGATGGAAGAGTAGCTGAAGTACAAGGGCTCCCCGTACTCTACCAGGAAGAGGGCCTTCTGACCTTCCTTGGCCCAGCGCGCAAACCACTCGGAGCGCTCCTGCATGGGGACCCAGTTCAGGTAGCAGTTCACGGTGTCGACCTTCCTGCCGGGGCCTGCGTGATTGTAGACCGGGTGAGCCGTGTCGAACTGCCTCAGTATCCGCTCGCGTTCGTAGACCCGCCGTATCGTAGCCGTGCTGGAGTCCCCGAGGTCGAATTCGCGCACGTCGCCCAGGCGCTGGGGGTTCTGATCGTCCGAGTAGCCGAGGTAGTTGTGGTTCTGGCTGTACATGATGACGCCGGGGTGGTTCTGCGAGCGGCGCACGTACCACTCCAGGTGGCGCTCGTAGCCGTTTGCCTTCTCCGGCTGTTCGCCCGACCAGTCGTAGCTGTTCATGTGCGGCAGGGAGAAGCAAAGGAACATGCCCACGTCGTCCGCCGCCTTCAGCAGATCGCCGAAGCCGAGATGCGAGCCGGGGCTGCAGCCGTAGTTGTGCGTATAGACCGCGTTGAAGCCCAGCCACTTGAACCGCTCCATCGTCTCGCGCGCGCCTTCATAACAGGCGTTCGAGGCGCCGATCTGGGCGGAGTCGATGGGCACGGCCAGCAGGTGCACGCGGCTGCCGTTCAGGTAGAAGTCGCGTCCGTCGATCCAGAACTCGCGGAAGCCGAACCGCACCGGATGATACGCATCAAGAGTCCTGTCCCCCGCCACGAGCTCCACTGCGGCCTCGTAGACGTTGCCGGGCACGTCCGCATCCCAGAGCTTCGGATCACGCCAGTCCGTGCTGACCGTGACGCGCCCGTTCTCCAGGTCCGCCGAGGTAAATGGCTCGCCCTCGGCCGCCAGAACCTCCCGGCCTCCGTCGAGCACGCGGACCCGCATGCGATAGGTCTTCCCGGCCGCCAATCCATCGAGGCCGGCCTCAGCGGTGAGACGCCACCGCCGGACGGAGGTCTCAACCTTCGCGTAGGTTACCCTCTCCGCCGCGGGGGAGCTCGTAAGGAAAACGTCGCCCACCAGTCCGCGGTTGCCGATCGGGCGTCCCCTGCCCGCCCCGCCTTCGGGTGCCACGAAGTGGGTGTTCTCCCGATTCAGGCGGCGGGCGAAGACCTGGATGGCGAGCTGGTGCTTCCTTCCGGGCACGCACGCTTCGGTGATGTCCGCTTCCCCGCCGGGGAAGATCACCGTGCCGGCCTCCGAGCCGTCCACGAAGATCCTCGCGTAGGAGTTCAGCCACTCCAGGTACAGGCCGATGCGGCGGCCTCGCCACTCGCGGGGGATCTCTATCTCGCGCGCGCACCAGGCCACGTCCAGCCTGGGCAGGTCTTCCCGCCACGCCTCGGCGGCATAGATCGTCTGGTCGCCCCCGTTGCGGGGCCACGGCCCGGGCACCTTGAAGTAGCCCCAGCCGGAACCCGGCGGAGGGACGGGCTCATCGTCTGCGGACGCCGGCTTGAACTGCCACAGACCGTTGATGCAGATGCGCTCCCGGGTGTCCGTGGACTCTCGGTAGGCCCGCCCGATATCCCATACCGCCTTAACGCCTCCCGGCAGCTTCACGTCGCCGTCCTCCCGCGCGACAGTCCGGTCGATTGTCGCGCAGGCGGCCACCAGAATCACCGGAGCTACGACCAGCAGTCTTCTCCAGTTACGTCGCATGCTGCACCCTCCGTCCGTTCGCCAGTGGCTATCGGCCCTTCGGCCCCCGCCCGCCGGGCCTTACTTGAACCAGGTCTCCCAGGGCGCATCTTCGACGGCCTGCCACGTGTCGGCCTGGAACTTCTCGTAATCCTCGGGCAGCCCCTTGGCTCGATCGAGGATGGTCTCGCGATACAGCTCCGCCAGGCGCGGCGCGTCGTCGAGCGTCATGCCTGCCAGGCGCCCCACGTGGTCCTGCGGCCGCACGAAACGGTAAGGCGTTCGCACGCCGTGTCGCGACAGCAGCCGAAGGCTCTCGAAGGGCACCGTGCGCGGGACGGCCTCGCCCTCCTCGGTCGCGGGATCGAAGTCCCCGTGGCGGCCGCATATGTAGAGCGAAGCCAGATAGCCCGCCGCCTCGGCGTGAGGCTGGCCCAACTCCTGCTCGACCCGGCGGCAGAACTCCTCGTAGGCCGGGATGAACAGGATCGGTATCTGGCCCGTGTCCTCGAAGATGGTGCGGATCGCCGCCGACAGCACGAAGTCGTTGGGCCCGTGCAGGCTCACCAGCACCACCCGCTTGAAGCCGTTCAGCACGATGGCTTTCGTCACGGCGACCGCGTAGTCGAGCGCGTCGCGCGGCAAGACGCACACGGTGCCGGGCCACGTGCCCGTCGCGCCGGGGTAGGTGTAGTGGATCGTCGGCATGATGACGGCATCCCATTCCTCGGCGACGACACGGCAGGCAGCCTCCGCCAGGAATGAGTCGCACGACATGCCGACCAGCGGACCGTGCATCTCGAAACAGCCGACCGGCAGCAGCACGATGCCGTTGCGGGCACGGTGCGCGGCCATCTCCCCGGACGTCATCGTGTCGGCCAGGATCTTCCGACCTTTGCTCTCGCTTGATCCCGGGTGCTTCATCGAACCCTCCATGTTCCGTCTCCTTCGGCCCATGCCGAGAG
>CAYUDW010000027.1:16757-23349 GCA_964442595.1 uncultured candidatus Brocadiaceae bacterium | reverse complement strand
CTCGACCCCAACGAGGAAGACGTCGGCCTGCGCATCAAGGAGGAGACGGGCAAGCGCGGGGCCGACGTCTGCATCGACTTCTCGGGCAGCGACGCGGCGCTGCATTCGGCCATCCGCGCCGTGGCCTACGGGGGGACGGTCGTGGAGGGCTCGTTCCCCAGGCCGGGATGCCCGAACCTGGACCTCGGAGCCGAGGCCCACATGAACCGGCCGACCATCGTCTTCAGCCGGTCGTGCAGCGAACCGAACCCGGACTACCCGCGCTGGGACGAGCGTCGCCTGCTCGACTGCTGCTGGCGGATGCTGCGCGAGGGGCTCCTCCAGGCCGAGGACATCGTGCAGCCCGTGGTCCCGTTCGACGAGGTGCTGGAGCATTACCCGAAGATCGCCACCGCGCCGGAGACGAACCTGAAGCTCGGCGTGGAGTTCTGAGCGGAGCGCGTGCAAAGGGGGGAAGCATGAGAGCGGAACTGCTGCTGTTCGAGAAGGGCGGCCCGGCCAACACGGAGGCCACGCTGGCCGCTGCCCGCAAGCGAGCCGAGGAGCTGGGCATCAAGGACATCGTCCTGGCAACCTCAACCGGCAAGACGGCCCTGAAGGCGCTCGACGCGTTCGACGGCACGGACGCGAACATCGTCGGCGTGACGCTTCACGCGGCCTACTGGAAGATCTACGCGCCGCCGGACCCGGAGAAGGTCGGCGCGGCCGAGGCCAGGGGCGCCCAGTTCCTGACCGCCACTCACGCGCTGATGGGCAGCGTGGAGTCGGCCATCCGGGACAAGTTCGGCGGCCTGCCGCCCGTCGAACTCATCGCGCACGCCTACTACACCTTCAGTCAGGGCACGAAGGTCGCCGTCGAGGTGGCCGTCATGGCGGCGGACGCCGGCCTGATCCCCGTCGACCGCGAAGTGATCGCCGTTGGCGGCACGGGCGAGGGCGCTGACACGGCCCTCGTCCTGAGCCCCGCCTACTCGACGAACTTCTTCGACCTGAAGGTGCACGAGGTGCTCGCCAAGCCGCGGTGAGCGGGGTGGGTAGGCTCAGGTGGGGTCGGTCCTGATGGTCCGGCCGCAGCCGGGGCAGACCATCTGGCGCGCGCTGTGGCCGGGGCTCAGGTTGACCGTCCAGCCGCAGGGGCAGCGGAATGACTGCCACTTGCCCGGCGTGTACTTGAAGGTGAATTGCTCGTCTGCCGGAATTGCCTTCGCCGTCGCAGCGGCCCCCAGCTCCTCGGCCCCCTGCAGGCGAGTCCCCGCACCCTCGCCCATCTGCCGGCCGGCCAGCTCCGCCGCAGCCGCGGTGCCGGCGGCGGCCATGACGGCCCTGGGGATGGGCGTCACTCGGCCGCATCGGGGGCAGTGCACCTCATCCTTCTTGTAGCCCGGCGGGACCTTGACCTTCAGGCCGCACGCGCAGGTCAGGAAGAGGTAGCCGCCCATCCGATGCAGAATGTCGACGGCGTCCCGGGCTTTGGCCAGACCCGTCTTTTCCGGCTCAGGCGATGGGGCGCGCAGGCCGACCGGCTGCGCGTCGGCCAGCGTCCGGTCGCCGATCAGGTGCCCGCCTTGCGCGCCGGCGAAAGCCGCTTCGTACTCCGCGTAGCCGGCGCCGCCCATGGAGCGCAGCACGCGCACGCGATCCTCGGTGGGCGGATGCGTGCTGAACAGGCTGTGGGCCGCGCCGCCCTTCAGAGGGCTGACGGTGAACATCGGCGCGACGGCCCTATTCACCTTCGCCATCTTCTGCGCGGAAGCCGATATCTTCTCCAGCGCGGAGGCCAGGCCCGCCGGGTAGCGCGTGAACCGCGCCGCCGAGGCGTCCGCCAGATACTCCCGCCGACGCGAACACGCGAAGTAGAGCAGTTGCGCAAGCAGGGGAGCCAGCACGGCCAGCACCAGAGCCAGAATGAGGACCACGATCTGGGCCTGGCCGCCGCCCTTGCCGCTGGATCGCCTCCTGCCGCGTCCGCCGCTGTAGAAGACGCCACGCACAAATGCGTCGGCCAGCAGGATGATGGCGCCCATCATTACCCCGGCCAGCACCATGAAACGGGTATCGTGGTTCTTGATGTGGCCGATCTCATGCGCCACAACGCCCTGAAGCTCGTCGCGGCTGAGCTGCATCAGCAGGCCGGCCGTAACGGCCACGGCGGAGTTCTGCTCGTTGCCGACCGCAAAGGCGTTCGGCGCGTCGGTGTCGATGATGTAGGCCTGAGGCATCTTGGGCAGGCCGGCCGCAATGGTCATCTCCTCGACGACGTTGAACAGGACGGGCGCGTCGTCGTGCTGGATGCGGCGGGCCTGAACGCTGCCGAGCAACATCCCCCGGCCGCCGATGACGGCCATCATCCACAGGAAGAGCCAGATCACCACGGCTGCGAGCACGCCCACGAAGGCATAGTCGGGAGCGAAATAGAGGCCGATCCCGTAGCCGAGCGCGATCAGGATGCCGGCCATCATGAGAATCAGCACGGCCGAACGCCGCTTGTTGGCGCGGATTGCTTCCCACATTGCGTGTCAGGTCCTGTCTGCTTTACACCCGTTCCACACTACGCCGGCCGGCTCTCCCCCCCTGATCCGAAGCCCGCCTGCCACTCCGGTCATCCCGAGCTCGCACGCAGCGAGCGAGGGATCTCTCGTCCCGGACTGCTCAAGCCGAGATTCCTCGTCCGCCGTACAACGGACTCGGAGTGACAGGTTGTGGCCCGCCGGCACAGCCGATCCGGCCGTGCCGCGCACTGGAGCGGCGCGGCGTTCTCTCGATCCAGTAGTCTGGGCAGCGGCTGTACGCGACAAGGCTCAGAACTTGACCTCGGGGACCTCGCGCTCCGCTGCAACCTCGAGCTCGAACAGCTCGGCCTGCTTGAAGCCGAACATGCCCGCGATGGTGTTGGCCGGGAAGCTCTGGGTGCGGATGTTGTAGTTCATCACCTGGTCGTTGTAGAACTGGCGGGCGAACCCGATCTTGTTCTCGGTCGAGGCCAGCTCTTCCTGGAGCGACAGGAAGTTCTGGCTGGCCTTCAGGTCCGGGTACTGCTCGACCACGACGAAGAACTGGCCGAGGGCGTTCGTCAGGTTCTGCTCGGCGCCCGACGCCTGGGCCGCTCCGCTCGCCTGAGCCGCCAGGTTGCGGGCCTTGGTGACGGCCTCCAGCGTCCCGCGCTCGTGCTTCATGTAGCCCTTGGCCGTCTCCACGAGGTTCGGAATCAGGTCATGCCTGCGTTTGAGCTGCACGTCTATCTGGGCCCACGCGTTCTGGAACTGGTTGCGCAGCCGCACCAGCCCGTTGTAGGTTCCCACCACCCACAGGATCACGATGACGATCACGCCGATCAGGATGTAGACGCCTATCATCTGGCCGGCCTCCCTTTCCGCTACGAGTTCTCGCCTTCGGTGGGCCCGAGCTCCGCGAAGAACCGGGCCAGAACGTTGTCCTCTTCAGCGCCGGCCGCCTGCACGACGGCGGGCAGCTCGCCTCTGTCGAACCACAGCCCGTGCTCGCGCGGGCACCTGTCGAGCACGATCGGCGGGGCGGTCCGCGTGCGTACCTCGCGCAGCGCCTTGCGGCATATGGGGCAGCGCCGCCGCTCACCCGCCTCCTTGCCCTTCTCCTTCTCCAACGCGCTCAACAGCTCGCCGCGTAGCGTGCCCGCCTTGTGCCCGATCAGCTCCAGCTCGCCGGAGTCGAGCCACACGCCGTTGCACTCCGGGCAGTAGTCGATCTCCACGAGTTCGAACTCGAGCACGAGCATCTCAACGTCCTCACAGGCCGGGCATAGCATTGTACGCCTCCCAAGGCAGCATTATTCGCATATACTACATGCGGACCGCGACCGGCGCAACGGTGTTTGCCTTGATGGAGCCGGGCCGGTGGGGCAGAATGTGCCGGCACACAGGACGTCCCGTCTCGGCGTGAGACAGCACTTCAGGGAGCAAGCAGCGAGATGAGGGGATTGATTGTAATTCTGACGCTGGGATCGCTGGCCGCCGGCGCTGCAGCGCAGCCCGAGCGCCTGGTGCTGCGCAGCGCAGTCGCCCGCATGGAGCTCGACGCGGCGCGGGGCGGGGCCGTCCGCTCGTTTGTGGATCTGGCGACGGGACGCGACTTCGCGGCTCCCAAGACCGAGCCCGTCCTGTTCTGGGTCGCCCTCTCGAAGCCGGGGGATGCCTCCGGCCAACTGGAGTGGCTCAACAGCAGCGACGCGGAGAGCGTCAGCTACGACGTCTCCGAGGAAACCGGCCGCAAGACGATCGTGATCGCCTACCGGAACCTCGGCGGACGCCGCATTCACGCGGACTGCACCGTCTCCGCCGCAGACCGGGAGGACATGATCCGGTGGCGCATCCGCATCCACGGCGCTGAGCCGTTGGTTCTGGAAGAGGTGGGCTACCCCGTCATCACGCTGCGGGCGCCAATCGGGGACGACAGCGGCAGCGAACGGCTCGCCGCGGGCCTGACCAAGGGAGGAGTCTTCCACGAGCCGAGCCGATGGCCCGTCGGCACCACGCTCCACGCGCGGCAGCCGGGCGAGCTTGCCGCGCAGTTCGGCTGCTGCTACGACGATCGCTGCGGATTCTACTCGGCCACGGCGGACAGCCGGGGCTACCCGAAGGCGCTTCAGTTCCGCCGCAATCAAGACGGCCTTCAGCTCGCGTGGCGTCGGCCCTGCTTCCACGAACTGGCGGAGCCATTCGAACCGGGCTACGAGGTCCTCACATCCACGTTCCGATCTGCAGAGCCGGACCGCCCCACGGACTGGCGGGACGCCGCCGACATCTACAAGGAATGGGCGCTGGAGCAGCCCTGGTGCGCGCGCACGCTGGCCCGGCGCGACGACCTGCCCGACTGGCTCAGGGACGGGCCCGCCATGGTCCGCTTCAATCGGGAGTGGCTGGGCCGGCCCGAACGGATCGAGGCGTGGCTCTCCGGCTACTGGCGGCGGAAGTTCGCGGACGCGCCCCTGATCGTCGCGTTCTGGGGATGGGAACGGGTGGCGTCATGGATATCGCCGGACTACTTCCCCCCGTATCCGTCGGAAGAGGTACTTGCCCGCTGCGTGCGCGCGGCAAAGGCCGTCGGGGGGCACCCCTTCTTCTGGCCGTCGGGCTACCACTGGGCGGAGACCTACGGCAAGCAGGCCGACGGCGGCTTCGAGTGGGACGACCGCCAGGACTTCCAGCAGACGGGGCTGCCGCACGCGGTGCTCAACAGGGGCGGAACGCCCTGGGGCTGGGCGCCGCCCTGGCTGCGTGGCGGGACGAATCGCGCCCTCTGCCGGGGCGATCTCTGGACCCGCCGATGGCTCAACGACATAGCCGTTGAACTGACCGGACGCGGGGCGGACATGATCCAGGTCGACCAGGTCGTCGGCGGGCTGGCGCCGGGACGCGGAGCCTGCTTCAGCCGCGATCACGGCCACCCGCCCGGGCCCGGCCTGTGGGATACCGAAGCGTTCGTCGAGCAGCTCGACACGATGCGCGAGGAATGCCGACGACTCAACCCAGACATCGTCATCGGCATCGAGGAACCGCAGGAGCTCCACCTCCAGCAGGTGGGCATCCAGGATTACCGCGATTACCAGCCGCGCTACGGCGAGCCGAAGCAGGACGAACGCGCCTCCGTCATCGCCTACCTGTACCACGATTTCGTCCCGTTCTTCCAGAGCAACCCGCGCCCCGGCGACCTGCACATGACGGCCTACTGCCTGGTCACCGGCCAGGTGCCTCATCTGGTGCCCCATTGGCCGATGGAGCCGTCGCCGGCGTTGCGCAACGACGGCTTCGAGTCCTGGGACGGCGACGTGCCCGACGGATGGGAGCACGTCAAAGGCTATCGCGGTGAGGACTACGCCGGCCGCCCTTACCGCGACGAGGCCGTGCGGCACACCGGCCGCTACAGCCTGCGAATCGAGAGCAAGGAGCCGGACGACATCGGGCAGGTTTCCCAGAACGTGCCCATCGGCCCGAACGCCCTGAAGCCCGGGCAGCGCTACCGGTTCAGCGTGTGGTCCACGGCTGCCCCGTCCGCGCGACCGAATAACGCCGTGGTCGGGGCGTTCGACGCCGACTGGCAGGCAAAGGGAGTATGGATGGTCCCGCTTGCCGACGGGGAGGAGTGGCGGCGCGGTGAGGTGGAGTTCACGATGCCGGCGGGCGCGGTGCGTCTGCGCGTCATGCTGCACGTGGTGGGCACGGCAACCGTCTGGCTGGACGACGTGGCGCTGGAAGAGCTCGGCGATGACGGCTCCTGGAAACCTGCGATGCGCACCGGCCTGCCCCCGGAGCACGAACTGGCCACGCGGTGGGTGGAGCTTTTCCACGGGGAGGGACGGCCATACCTGCTCCTCGGCCGAATGGTGCATCCGCCGCGGCTGGAGGTCGCGCGCGACGAAGACGGCGCAGCCGCCGTGCTGCACAACGCCTTCCGCGCGCCGGACGGCACCGAAGCCGTCATCGCTGTGAATGCGACGGGTACGCCCCAGGAAGCCGTCCTCCACTGGTGGCGCAGCGAGAGGATCCTCCGCTTCGAGCCCTGGGAAACGAAGCTCATCAAGAGGTGACGCGCATCATGGCACGCGAGCGAATCGTCCGGG
>CAYUDW010000027.1:0-16657 GCA_964442595.1 uncultured candidatus Brocadiaceae bacterium | reverse complement strand
AACGTCGCTGGCGATGAAGAAGCCGGAGACGAGAATGATGGCCACGGCGGCGGCGGCCACGAATCGGCGGAGCGTCATGAGCCTCAAAGGCGCTCGGCTTCCGGAGCGGACGTTCATCAAGCGCTCGAAACGAGCCGTGGTAAGATAGCGCTCGCGGGGGGCAAGTTCGGGCAGAGCGATTCGGACGGCATTCCACCCGCTTTGCAGCCTCTCGAACTCAGCCCGGCAGGAACCGCACCGGTCCAAGTGCTCCCTCAGGCGGCTCAAGTCCGGTTTCGACAGGGCGCCGTCGAGGGCTTCGAGGAACTCCTGGCTGGCTTCCGTGCAGTCCAAAGAATCTGCGCCTCCACCCTCTTAGTGCCGGCCAGACCCGGCAGGTTCAAATGCCGCGACGTCCCGCGGGCTTTCTCATCCCCCCTCCTCATCGGGGTCCGCCAACTCATCGGCGATCTTGCGGAGTGCGTAATGGATCCGCGATTTCACCGTGCCGATGGGACATTCCAGCACATCGGCTATCTCCTGGTAGGGCATTCCTTCGATGTAGCGCATACCGATAACCGCGCGATGGTCGGCCGACAGCCCGGCGATCGCAGCGCGCACGAGTTCGACCGTTTCGCGTCGCTCGGCGACGGCGCTCGGGTCCGTGTGGTCCGGCTGGAGGATGTCCTCCACCTCCAGGTGTTCGTCGGCCTCGGCCAGCCCCTGAAGGGAGGTGGCGGCCATGTCCCTCTTTCTCAGCCACCTGCGGAACTTGTTCAACAGGATACCGTAGAGCCAGGTGTAAACGGACGAGCGACCTTCGAACCTGTCCAGCGAGTTCGCCGCAGCCAGGAACGTCTCCTGGGTCAGATCCTCGGCGGCCTGCACGTCGCCGCACATAAAGCGAGCGGCCCGGAAGATCCGGTCGTAGTGCTGTTCGACCAGTTTGCGCAGGCTCTTCTCGCTCACAGTTGCTCTCGCGGAAGGATGGCCGGCAAGAGAAACTCAGAGGACAGGAACACCGGCCCCCCCCGGACGCCAGACCCAGACCGTAGGGGGGGCCGACACAGCGCCTTGAGGCAATGGATGGGGAAAGCACCCTACCCGAGTGATTATACCGCACGGCCCCGGTTCGGCGAAACCCCAAAGCGCGTCGCCACGCGTTCGGGCCAGGGAAGACGCAGCTCACGAACGTTCGGCCAGCTTCTTCTGGGCGATCTGGCGCGCCAGACCTCCGTCGACAACGTCGCCGTATTCGGCCATCACGGCCTGCATCACCTTGCCCAGGTCGCGGGGGCCGTACTGATGCTTCTCGATCAGGTCGGCGATCAGCCGTTCGAGCTCTTCGCGGCTCATCGGTTCCGGCAGGAATTCCTCAACGACGGCCAGTTCGCGCTCCAGGGCCTCGACGCGCTCCGTCAGTCCGAGTCGCTCGTACTCCTGGCGGCTCTTGCGCAGCTTACGGGCATGGGACTTGACTACGTCGACCTCATCAAAGTCCTTGCCCGAGACCTCGGCCACCTGCAACTCGGCCTTCAACATGCGCAGCGCACGAAGACGCTCGCTCCGTCCCGCCTTGAGCGCCTCCCTCATCTGCCGGCCGACAGCTTCAGCGATGCTCACGAAGCCGATGCCTCCGCACTGGAAACGCCCAGCCGCCGCACGGCGGTCAGGATCGCGTCCGCAACGGCTTCCCTCAGGTCAGCGCTGCGTGCCTGCATGAGCAAGGTCCGCAGCCGCTCGATCGGCTTGTGCTCGGCGGGCAGGTAGGCCATACCCTCGACGGCCGCCTTCTGGACCGTGGTGCTGTCCTGCAGGAAGAACTGGCGTCCGGGCGCGTTCAGTGACTGGCCAAGCAGCTCGGCCTGTCCCATGCTGCCCAGAGCTCTGGCAATGAAGGCCGCCGTTGTGATCGGCACCCCACGTCCGGCGACCCGGGCGCTTGTGGCGGCCCTGACCCATGCCGGCCGGCCGTCCATGTCAGGTCTCGGCCCGGCGGCCATTCCCACGGCGGTTCCCTGACGCACGGGAGGTCCGACGAGCCCCACGAAGAGCGCGGCGATCACATCCTCGCCACCCAGCCGGCGCAACGCGGCAACGGCCGTTCGCTTGGTCTTCGCCGAAACGGCGGCCGGGCGGGCTCGCGGCGCCTGGGCCGCCGCGAAGCCGGGGCCGATCGCTGTGGCCACGCCCACATCCTGAGTGGGCGCCAGCATCTGGGCCAACTCGGCCACTACCTCCGCACGGGCCTCGGGCGTCTGCCCGGCATACAGCGCGCCGATGGCGGGGCCGAACTGCGAGAACCGCATGAGCTGCTCCTCTTCCAACGCCGCCGCCAGCGCTATTGAACTGCTCTGGAACAGCAACTGAACCAGCGCCCATCGCTTGCGGGCATGGCTCACCCTATCTGGCAGGTTCCCGAGCGAATAGGACCACGGGCGCCTGCGATACGGACCCTTGCGCGCGTAGCCGGCACCGACCGGGGCCTCTTCCTCAACGACCGTCGGCCGCCAGGCATAGTCGGGCACCCCTACCACCGCGCCGGCGCGTTCGGCAGCCGCCGCCGCCCGCTCGCCAGCCTGCCGCGCCGCGAGGGCCTCGGGGGGCATATCGAGAGGCGAAGCGCCGGGGCGTTCGGCGGGAGCGGCCGTCGGAAGCACCTCCCGCTCAAGCTCCTCATCCTCAGCCACCGGCTCCTTGATCATCTTCGCCACGAACAGAGCGTATCCCGCCCCGTACGCGGCCGAGCTTCCTTTCGAGAGGCCCAACACCGCCTGCCGCGCCTCCCACGTCAGGTTGTCGAAGACACGATTGACCAGCCGGAAGTACTCGGGGGTCGGGGCCTCACCCAGCTCCTCGACCAGCTTATTCCATCCGGCATCGACCTTCCCGGGCGCTGGCAAGGTGCCCGGCATCTCGTCAAGCACGCCCAGTCCCTCGCCGCGAACCGCCATGTGCACGAGTGCATCCCGAAGCGCCGCTTTGAGAGCGCCGACCTCCGGCTCCCCGCGGCGTCCGGATGGGCGACGCGCGCCACCCGTGGCGCGGGTACTCCTTGGGGCACGCGACGGAGCCGTGCCCCGCGGGCGGCGACCTGCTGCCGCGCCTTCCTGCTCTTGCTCCGGACGCATGCTCATCGCCAGCCGTTTGAGCACCAGGGCCTCGCTCTCATCATGGAGGCTGGCACAGCGTCCGAAGGCCCGAAGGGCCGCCGCCTTCAGCTCATCGCGGGCCTCGGCAAGCGAGGGGCGCTGGGTGCCCGGCTGCTCGATCAGAGCCATCAACCTTCGGGCCATCTGCTTCTGGAGCTCGCTGTCGGCCGTCAGCTCGATAAGCTGCCTGTGACGGCAGATCTCGCTCAGGCAGTCGCAGGCACCCATCCAGAGCTGGACCTGCCACCAGGCGCTCAGGTCCTCGTAGTCATCGCCGAGCTTCAGTATGGCAACCTGGCGGGGCGGCTCCTCGTGCAGTGCATCGTACAACTGAGGCAGAAACGCCGTATCCCTGCCCACGCCGAGCCCTTGCAGGGCCGCCAGTCGGTCCTGGAGCTCTGCCACCACCTCGGCCACGTCCTGATACTCCTCCTTGCGCGCCGTCGCCTTCTGCCTCAGGAAGGCCAGGGCGCTCTCTTCGGCGGTGGCGCCCAGCGCGCACATGGCCGCCGTCCTGAACTCCAGGGCCTCGTAGCCTTCCGCAAGCTGCCGCAGTTGCTCTGCCGCCTCTTCGCCCCCTCTTTGCATGAGCAGGCCCAGTGCGTAGAGCTGCGGCTTGGCCTGAAGCTGGAATCCCTCAGGGACGATGGGCTTGCCTTCGGGCTGACTGAAGCCTTCGGGCCTATACGCCCTGACGCTGGCCTGCGCCCGCGCCCCGGGAGGCCCAGAAGGCAGGCCCGGCGGACGGCCCATGTCGACGCCCCGCGGGGGGCCCATGGGCGGACCCCTCCGCTGACGCCTGGCCGGAGGAGCGGCGGCTGTCGCTTTCACTTCCCTGGCCAGAGCGGCCACCGTTGTCGCCGCCGGCGGCTGTCCGACCTCCTGCAGCATCGCGGCGGCCGCTATCCTGACCTTCGGATCCCTGCCCTGCGTCACGACAGCCTCCAGGAAGCGTCCGGCGCGCCCCGAGTCTACGGCTTCGCGCCATGCCGTGGTTCCCGCTTCCTCGTCCAGCTCAAACCAGGCATCGTCAAGATCCAGCAGCAGTTCCATCGCGGCCAGATGGGCGCCCGAAACGGCCGTCTCCAGGGCCTCGGGCGAGCCGTCTCCCAGCAGCGCCTGAAGCGCCGCCGCGTTGGAGCCGTTCAGCATGCCCCCTTTCAGGCAGGCGAAAGCCATCTCGGAATGCATCCGGGCCAGCAGCTCTACGGCTTCCTTGCCGCCCTTACCCGCACCGACAAGCTGGCCTAGAGGCCGGACCAGGAGGAGCGCCTCTTCCTCGTCCACATCGGCCAGGGCCTCCGGGAAGGCTTCGCTGGACTTGCCCAGGAGGCGGGCAAGTTCCGCCATCGCGGCTCGCCCACCGGTCCGGGCCAGCGCGGCGGCGACGACGGCCTGGCTCTTCGCGTCGGAATAGGCATCGATGACATGGGAAAACACGAGAACCGATGCCGGAGTATCCACACCGGAGACGAAGTCCAGAAACGTGCCTTTCGTCTTCACGTCGGCTGCGGCCAGCAATCCGGGCAGGTCCTCCAGCGCCTCGGGATCCCCCGCGACGGCCTTGGCCGCCACGGATGCGGTCCCGACGGCAGGCAGCACCGCCGGGCTGTCGGAGTACTCCAGCGCCTCCGGTGTGCCAATGGCACCCAGCGAGAGCAGGGCGGCCGTGACGATGTCGGTCGCCGGCGCTTCCTGGCTGAGCTGTCCCAGATAGTCGACGACCTCGGGGGTGCCGATCGCTTCCAGGGAGACAATGGCGGCAGTCCAATCCTGGGGCGCCAGCCGGGCCTCGTTCTCCCTCACCTGGGCCAGCGCCACGGAATCGGGCAGCAGCGGCAGTATCTTCATGAGGGCATAGAGGCGGGCATCCCCGTCCAGCACGACGGGGCCGGGATGGAGCGGCGAGCGGGGCATCCGCTGGGCCACCCCCTGCCCATAGGATGGCCTGCCTGTCGCGCCGGTCGGAACGGGTGCTCCTGGCGGCCGGCCAGTGGCCGACCCACGACGCTCCGCCCCCCGGCCCGACGTCTGAGCCGTGCCTCCCATGGCCTCAAGCTGTCCCAGGATGCCTTCGTAAGAGCCTTCCGTCAGGGCGGCCAGACTCGAACGGAACCGGGGCCAGTTCAGATAGACGTACTGCTGCCGGTCCTGAAGCCCGAGCACCCGCAGCCTGTCCTTATAGTGGGGCCGGCGCCACGCTTCCTTCTGGTGGGTGAGGACTTCGTCCACTGCCCCGTGGAACTCACTGAGCCGGTCAACCGCGCGCTCCTGTGCCTCCCACTCGCCGCGCAGCCGGCCTTCGGCCTCCGCCTCGATGTTCTCTCGGTCGACCTCGTCAACGTAAGCGGTAAGCTTGCGGCGAGCCCATTCGGAGGCGAAGTCCCCTTCTGCCGCGCCCAAAGCCCCCCAGAGGCCTACCGCCAGATCCGCCCGCAGCCTGTAGTAGGTGCCGCTCAACAGGCCCACCGTCCTGGCGCTGTTGTCGACGGCCAAACGCAGTGATCTCCTGGAGCTACCGTAGAGCGCCTCCTGGCCTTCATCTCCATAGGGGTCGCCGACGGTCATAGTGCCCATGACAGTCAGGTCCCCGCCCCGGGCCCCGAACTGCATCCTCAGAGGCCTATCCTGAGAGCCGGCCAGGCGGAGCGGGCCCGCCTCGGCCGACAGGATGTCGCCCTGCCAGTTCCGCTCAACCTTTACGCCCTCGACGGCCTGCCCGCCCTCCACAGCATTGTAGATGCTGGCCAGGGGTTCGAAAGGCAATTGCGAGACGCTTAAGGGACTGCGCAGTTCCACCAGGTAGTCCAGGCCGGCGTGGACGGTCAGGCAGAACTCCTCGGCCACCGAGTCCGGCTCGTCTGCGCGCAGCAGTTCCACGCGGAGCTCCCCCGGCTCGGGTTGAAACCGGGCAACGCCGCCCAAGGGCAGGGGCGCCTGCCCCACCCCGGAAACGCGGACGGCATGGTTGGCCAAATCGGGGTTCTGGTTAACGATGCGCAGACTGGCCCGCAGTCCCTCGAGGAACCGTTTCTGCTCGGGGGTAACGGGCTTCCCGTCGAAGGTGTCGGTCCTGCCGAGCGCCGCGTTCACCTCCGGACTGGTGGGGCGCATGCGCACCGCCTGATACCAGCATTGCTCGGCCTCGCTTTGGAGCCCGTTATCCAGGCAGTAAGCGTAAAGCTCCGCCCAGCTCTGTGCCGCCTCCTGGGGCTCGGCCGTGCGCACTTGCCCGAGCGTGTCGCGCAGGCGCTCAAGATATGCTTCGACGACCTCCCGTTCGGCCTCCTCCTGCGCGGCCAGTTGATTGAGCAGATGCTGCGGCATCTCGAATTCGGGTATCACGACCTCCTGCTCAACAGGGGCCGCGACGCGGGCGACGGGCTCTTCCCCCACCGCCTGGGCCGCCTGCTGGGCCTCCTCCTTGCGCTGGCCTATGAGCTTGACGGCGAACACGACAAGCACCACCAGGATGCCCAGCGCAACGATAACGCCGCCGCCGATCAGGAAGGGGGTGAAGTCGAACTTCCTCTTCGCCTCGCCGACTGCCGCAACGGCGCCGGTCCTGATGTCGGCGCCGCACTCGGGGCAGAACGCGGCGCGCACGCCCAGCACGGCGCCGCAGTTGGGACATTGCTGGCGCGCGGGATGCCAGACCTTGCCCCCCTCTTCCGGTTCCTCGGTGGTGGAGGTGTCGAATTCGTCGCCGAACTCCTCGCGCACCTCCACTTCGGAGCCGCACTCCGGACAGACCACCGTGTCCCCTACCTCAACGCGCTCAACCTGGAAGACGGCGCCGCACTCGGGGTTGGTGCACTTAACGTTTGCAGCCATTCTTAGGTCCTCTCCCTAGCCCTGCTGTCTCACCGGAAGTTTAGGCGGGCCGTGCGGTTCTGTCAAGGGGGGAAGGGCCGCTTTGGCAGACGGCGCAGCTCAGGGCGCGGTGGCGCCCCCGCCACGCAAGCGCACGCGGGCAGGTGGGGCGGAAAGGTCCAGGCCGCGGCGAGGACGCGCCCACCGGCACGCCTGTTATGAGCCGCCGCCCACCGCTGTCCCCCGCGGGGGGCGCACGCAAGGCCCAGACGGGATCCGGCTGATGGGCTAAAGTGTTCTCCAGCAATCGCTTACGCAATCACGCGCCCCGGTGGCGGGCGATCACACGCGATTCAGGGATTGACTATTTCGAGCGCGTGTGGTAAGGTATTCGCTCCGGGAAAGGAACGGGGGCTCCGCCCAAGAAGTTGAGTTGTAGGGGTGAACCTCTGCTGCCGGGGATGCACTAACAAGAGATGGCAGCGGCCAGGAGGTACGTATTGATCGTGTAGTGTTGGGGCCAGGCGTGATCCCGCGCGCCCGGGCCGGATAGGAACACTGGGCTCCGACATTTTTCACCGCAGGCGCTTGGCGAGAATCATGTCCACTTCCCATCAAGACACGTACTATGACATCCTCGACATTGATCGTAACGCCACCCAGCCGGAGATAAAGCAGGCCTTCCGCCGGCTGGCCAAGAAGTACCATCCGGACACCAACCCCGAGGGCGGCGCGGCGGCCGCCAAGAAGCTCAAGGAGGTCATTACTGCCTATCGCGTGTTGAGCAACGAGCGCGAGCGGGCCCGCTACGACGTGCTTATGCAGGCAACGCCGGCCATGGTCCAGGAGGCGCAGCGCTCCGAGGCACGCACGCTGAAGGAGTACGCCGAGCGGATACTGGACGACCTGATTACCGGCCACGGCCGGGGGGCGCTGAACACCTACGACCAGCTCAAGCTTCGCGAGGACTTCCACCTGGCCGACCACCTGGAGGTGAAGGACTATCTGGACTGCCTGTTCCTTCTGGCTGAGCAGTGCGAACGCGCGGGCCGATTCCGGGAAGCTGCCGAGCTCTACGAAGAGCTCTACGAGCGGGAGAAGGAACCGCCCCGGCAGCGATACTTCTTCGAAGACGTCAAAGAACGCATCAAGAAACTCTATAGCCGTAAGCTGCCGCGTGAGGCCCGGACGCCGGAAGAGGAAATCGCCTGCTACGAGCGCATCCTGAAGTTCGACCTCGATAAGAGCGAGAAAGCCTTCATCTTGAAGAAGATCGCCGAGGTCCACTGCCGTGTGGGTGATGAGGATCGTGCCAAGCAGGTCTTCACCCAGGCGTTGCGGCTCAAACCCGGCCTGAAGGGGACCGCGACCATTCGTGAGAATCTGGGCATGGAGAGCAACTGATCCGCGTCCTCTTGCCCTGGCATGTTCGCCCGGTCGGCAGACGCCACAGCCGACCGGGCTCTTTTTCCCCCGCGCCCTGCCTGCCGGCGAAGAGGCGTTGGCCTCCACCGCTTGAAAGAGTGACGGCAGAGCCCTATAATCGATTTCTCGGCAGCATGTTACGCCAGCGCAGGATGCGCGGAGGGCAATGGGTGGTGTTCGCCTTGGGGCGAGGTCGGGAAGCGGGGCTGCAAACGCGGCCTTCCGGCGACATAGCCCCTGCTTGTTGGCGTTGCGCCGGCCCAAACGTCTTGGACCAATAGGAGGTTAAACCGTCCGTGACGGACGATGCCGAGGCCCTGGCCTGCACGTGTGCACAACTGGCCGATGAACGCAAGGCCGAGGATATCCTGGTGCTCAACGTCGGCCAGTTGGCTTTCTTCACCGACTACTTCGTCATCGCAACCGCGCGCAACGAGCGGCAGATACGGGCAATAGCCGACGAGATCCTGTCCCGGATGAAGTCCTCGGACAGGGAGATACTGGGCGTTGAGGGAGAGGCGGAGGCCGGCTGGGTGCTGATCGATCTGGGCGAGGCCGTCGTACACCTGTTCGACCCCGTGGCACGGCGCACCTACGACCTGGAGTTGCTTTGGGGGTCGGCACCCAAGACGCAGTGGCAGGGCGCCTCGCTCTCAGGAGGGTCGGACGCGCCGGAGCGGGAGCGCTGAACGACCCGCCCGCCGGAGCCGGCGCGCGCCGCGGCAACTATCGGCCGGTCAGATACGCAGGGCTGCCGCAGAGGTCGCTATCTTCATAGGGCACAGGAAGGGAAAGACCGGGAATGGATTATCTGCCATTGGGCAAGTCGGAAATCGAAGTCTCCAGGCTGTGTCTGGGCACTTGGAACATGGGCGGCGCCGAAGGCTGGGGGCCGGACGACGATGAGCGCGGCATAGAGCTCATCCGTCAGGCGCAGGACACGGGGTGCAACTTCTTCGACAGCGCCCACGGCTACGGCCGGGGGCACGCGGAAGAGGTGCTCGGCCGCGCGCTGGCCGAGGGGGGCCGGCGGGAGCGCGCCATCGTGGCCACCAAGATCATCCAATGCGAGCCCGAAAGAGTGGAGCCGAGCCTGGACAAGGCACTCGAGAACCTCCAAACGGACTACCTGGACCTCTACATCGTGCACTGGCCGCGGCCGAGCATGTCCCTGGATAGGTTCCTGGACAAGATGCTCGAGATGCGACAGAAGGGCAAGGTTCGCGAGATCGGCGTCAGCAACTTCAACCTCGAGCAGATGAAGGTGGCCGCCGCGCGCGGCGTGGTGAGCCTTCAGCCTCCCTACAACGTCCTCTGGCGCATCATCGAACCGGACTTGCTCCCGTTCTGCCGGGAGAACAACATCGCCGTCACCCCTTATTCCCCCCTCGCCCAGGGCCTGCTGACGGGGCGGTTCAGCCGCACCGAGGAGGAGCTGACGGGCATCCGCAAGAGCAACGTGCTCTTCCAGGAACCCGTCTTCAGCAAGGCGCGCGAGGTGGCTTCCCTGGTCGACGAGATCGCCGACCAGCATGAGTGCACCAGCTCCCAGATTGCGCTGGCCTGGCTGCTGATGACCGAGGGCGTCACGGCCCCCATCGTCGGCATCAGCAAGTGGCGCCACTGGCTGGCAAACCTGGGCGCGCTGGACGTGTACCTCAGCGACGAGGAGCACGAGCGCCTCGCCGGGGCCGGCATGGAAGTGTGGAACATGCTGCCCGAGGACGGCACCATGTGGGGCTGGAAGCCGGACTGACCCCTCCCTCGCAATCCGTCGCGCGGCACACCCGCTTCAGCCGCGCAGCTTCTGCCGGGTGAACGGGATCAGGCCGCCGGCGTCGATGATGGCTTGCAGTTCCGGCGAGAAGGCGGGAAACTCGTAGCTCTTGCCCCTGGTACGGTTAACGACCGTGCCCTCGGCGAAGTCCAGCTCGAGCACGTCCCCCGTCTCGGCCTCCCGTGCAGCCTCCGGGCACTCGGCGATGTGAAGCCCGATGTTGACGGCATTGCGGAAGAAGATCCGCGCGAAGGACTCGGCCACGACGCACGCGATGCCGAATGCCTTGATGGCCAGCGGCGCGTGCTCGCGCGAGGAGCCGCAGCCGAAGTTCTTGCCCGCCACGATGACGTCGCCCGCCTGAGCCCTCCGGACAAAGTCAGGGGCGATCCCCTCCATGCAGTGGGCGGCCAGCTCCTTCTCGTCGATAAGGTTCAGGTAGCGGGCGGGGATGATCTCGTCGGTGTTCACGTCGTCGCCGAACTTCCAGCACTTCCCTTCCATCTGGAATCCTTTCCGCAGAAGGTTGCCTGCGTCAACGCGCGGACTGGCCGACGGCTTCGCCTCTGGCCAGGCGGGCTCCCATGTGCTGCTGGACTTGGTGAACAAAGGCGTCCAACAGCGTTTCCTCGCCGGGCTGTTCCACGCCGTCATAGGCCACTTTCAGAAGCGGGATGCCCTCATAGTCGCGCCTGAACCTCTCCAACAGGCCGTCCACCAGCGCGCCCGGCATGCAGCCGAACGGCGCAACGTTGATCACGCCGTCGAAACCGTCATGAACGTACTCCACGGCGCGGCCCATGCTCAGGATGGCCTCGCCTTCGACACTGGGGTCCAGGTACGCGGCGCCCAGTTCGAGGACGTCGGCCGTTGAGGCCTCCCGGGCGAAATGGCGAACCGCGCCGCGGAAGATGCGGGCGATGCGCGTTTCGTCCCACCGGGCGACGAACTCATTGATCCATTCGCGCACGAAGCCCCAGACTGCTCCATCCTGCCAGCATCTGGCGCGCCTGCAGTGGGCGATGTAGTTGAGCCATTCCTGGAAGGGAGGCAGGGCGACCTCCGCGCCCAGGCGCTCGAGCTTCCGGGCCAGGAAGTTGTTCGCGAACTCGTTGCTGCGCACGTATATCTCGCCCACCACGCCGATCAGCGGCCTGGGACGGCTTCGGTCGGTCGGGATGGCCTCGAGCCGCTGCCGGATCCGGGCGGCCTCGGCCAGGCAATCGTCCTTTCGCTCGGTCACCTTCGTCAGGTCGCGCATGCATTCCCAGTAGACGCGATCCGTCTTGCCCTCCTGGATCTCGTAGGGGCGTATCTCGCGCACCATCTTCTGCATGTGGTCCACGATGACGACCAGGTCCCAGCAGGTGCGGTAGAAGTCGGGACCGAACGCCTCCATCTGCTCGTTAAACTGCTTGGCCTGATCGAGCACCACGAGGGGCACATGCTCGTAGCCCAGCTCGTCCAGCACCATGCGGTGGAATTTGTGGTACTGCCCGAACCGGCACGGTCCGTTGGCCTGGGCCATGAAGAAGGCGGCGCGGTCCGGGTCGAAATCCGCCTCCTGCGTCTTCTTCACGATGTCGCCCGTCGTCAGTATGCAGGGATAGCACTCCTTGCCCGTGGTGAACTTGTGCCCCAGCTCCAGGCTCCGGCGGTCGGAGACGGGCAGCGCTTCGGCGTCCACGCCAGAGGCCCTGAGCAGGCCGGCCAGAACGATGCCGTGATCGTCCATGTGCGGAATGTAGACCTTCGTGCGGCGCGAGCTGGCCCGGATGTCGAAGTAGAGGTCCTCCCCACGAGCCTGCTTTCGCGGCGAGGGCCGCATGCTGCGGAAGCTGTCCACGAACGCCTCGCAGCGCGTCACCGCTCCCACGTCCGAGCTGTGCTGGTCTATCTCGATGGTCAGGTACGGCTCGCCCAGGAGCCGGTCGAAGAACTTGCTGATGAACGAGTCGGGGCCGCACCGGAAATTCGTGATGTAGAGCGCGTGCAGGTTGCTCTTGCCGGCCAGGTAACGCGCGCCCGCCAGTATCTTCTGCCCGTACTTCCAGTACATGTGCGGGAACTGCTCCCCGAGCGCGCCCAGGTCGAGCGGCAGCATGTCCAGCGGAATGGCCAGTACGCCCAGGTTCCGCAGCGTCTCGGGAATGGCCAGGTTCACACCCGGATCGCACCCATTGTAAGGCCGGCAGATGATGACGACGGCCGGCTCGTCCTCCGGCACGTCCGCCAACACCTGTCGGCCCCGCTGGCGGATCCTCCTTCGGAACTCATCCAGCGCAGCCCACGCCGCCCGGATGGCTTTTTCGACACGGGAACGCCCGACCCCGAACATGCGCCCCAGCTCGCGCAGCCTCTCGTTGACGACGGGCCGGCCGCGCTCGAAATGGAATATCGGCGCAAGCAGATCGGGACCCAACCCGTCGAATTCGAACGCCGAGCGGAGCAGATAGGGCAATCCCTGCGAGAGCGGACACGCAAAGGAGTGAACGACTCCCTCGGCCTCGTGCTCGAGGTCGACCACGCTGGGCACGAAAACGTAGTCAACGCTGGACTCCAACAGGTCCAGCACGTGCCCGTGGGCGACGGCAACGGGCATGCAGGTCTCTGTGGTCATGGCCTCGGCGCCCTGACGGATGACGTTCTTGTTCGTCGGCGTCGAGAGCACCACGTGGCAGCCGATTTCCGTAAAGAAAGCCTTCCAAAGGGGATACAGGTCGAAGAAGGTCATCACCCGGGGGATGCCCACCGTGACGCCGAGAGGCTCGTCCGGCGCTTCTTTGGCATATGTGTTCTGCAGGGCGTCTTCGCGTTCGGCGAACAGCAGCGGCAGATGCTCGCCTTTCTTGTGCTTCTTGTCCTCGTCGAACCGGCCGCACCGGCTCCCGTAGTGGAGGGACTTCTGGCCCTCGATGGAGACCTGGTGGATCTCGCAGCGGTTCGAGCATTTGTTGCATTCGAAGGTCTTCAACTGGTACTCGACGTCGCGCAGGTCGAATCCGCGAAAGGTTGACTCGCCTTCCGCGTTCTCCTGCGCTATGAGGGCTGCCCCGATCGCCCCCAGGATGTCGTGGTGCGGCGGGACGGCGACCCTCTTGCCCACGACGGCCTCAAAGGCAGCCTTGACGCCTCGGTTGAAGGCCACTCCGCCCTGGAAGAAGATCACGTCCCCGATCTTCCGGTCCTCGACCACGCGGTTGAGGTAGTTGTAGACGATGGAGTAGCTCAGGCCGCCGACTAGGTCGTCCCGGGCCACGCCCCGCTGCAGGTGGTAGTTCAGATCGCTTTCCATGAAGACGGTGCAGCGTTCGCCGAGCTGGCAGGGAGCGTCGCTGGAGAGGGCCTCGGCGCCGAACTCCTTCTCGATCCTCAGTCCCAGCCGTTCGGCCTGCTCCTCAAGGAACGAGCCTGTGCCGGCGGCGCAGACCTTGTTCATCGCGAAGTCCACCACCGTGCCGTTCTCCAGCGAGATGTACTTCGCGTCCTGGCCGCCGATCTCGAAGACCGTGTCCACGGTTGGATCGGCTTCGACGGCCCCGCGCGCGTGCGTGGTGATCTCGTTCTTGATCAGGTCGGCACCGATGAACTCCCCGGTCAGGTACCGCCCGCTGCCCGTGGTGGCGCACCCGCGCACGACGACCCTGTCGCCGACCTCCTCGCCCACCTCGTACAGCCCCTTCTTGACCGCCTCAATGGGCCGGCCCTCGGTCATCAGGTAGCGGCGCGCTATGACGTTGCGATCTTTGTCGATCACGACGACGTTGGTGCTGATGGAGCCGACGTCCACGCCAACGTAGGCCTCGATCTTGCCGTCGCCCTCGGGTAGGGGGCGCGTGGAGATGTCCACGGCATAGCCGTCGCCCTCAAGTCTGGGGAGCCTCTCGGCTTCAGTGTGCGGCCGGCTCAAGTAGCCGCGCAGCGGCTCAAGGCCATCGAAAGAGCAGTCGCGTCCCTCGCCCAAAGTCTGAAGGACGGCGCCGATGGCGCCCGTGCAGTTGAAGTAGTCCGGGATTATCAGCTCGCCGTCCTTGAGCGCCAGGATGTCCCTGAGCGCCCGCACCATGCCGACGTTGGCGGCCACGCCTCCCTGGAAAGCGATGGGCTTGAGGAATTCCTTGCCCAGCCCGACGCTGGTCTTGAAGTTGCGCGCCATAGCGTAGCAGAGGCCGGCGATGATGTCGTAATCGGGCGTGCCCTGCTGCTGCAGGTGGATCATGTCGCTCTTGGCGAACACGGAGCAGCGCCCCGCCACGCGGGGCGGCTTCTCGCTCTTGAGCGCCAGTCGGCTGAACTCCTCGATGCTGACTTTCAGGCGCGAGGCCTGCTGATCGAGGAACGAGCCCGTGCCGGCCGCGCAGATGGCGTTCATCGCGAAGTCCTCGACGCGGACCGAGCCGTCCTCGGCGCGGCCCAGCCGGATCAGCTTCGATTCCGTGCCGCCTATCTCGATGATGGTGCGCACGTCGGGCTCGAGGAACGCCGTGGCCCTGCTCTGCGCCACAATCTCGTTGACGAACGGCACGCCGAGCAGCTCGGCGATCATCCTGGCGCCGCTGCCCGTCACGCAGAGGCCCTCTATGTCATCGAACCGCTCAAGGACGTCCTCAAGCTGCGCCAGCCCGACCTCGAGGGGACGGCCGAACGTCCTCACGTAGCGCGAATCGAGGATCTCGCCGTCCGCGGTCATTACGACCAGGTCCACGCTGATCGAGCCGACATCTAGTCCCAGGTAACGCGGCATTCTGCTGCCCCTTGTATCTTCGCTTCCTCAGGATCAATCGGCCACTTCGTCGGGATGGGTGATGTGGCCGGTCACGGCGCTGGCCGCAGCCACCGCCGGGCTGCACAGGTACACTTCGCTGTCGGCGTGGCCCATGCGGGTGCGGAAGTTGCGGTTCGTGGTCGCCAACGCACGCTCCCCCGCGGCCAGCACGCCCATGTGGCCGCCCAGGCAGGGGCCGCAGGTCGGTGTCGAGACCGCCGCCTCCGCCTCGATGAACACGTCGATCAAACCTTCCACAAGCGCCTGCCTGTAGATATCCTGCGTGGCCGGCAGGACGATCAGGCGCACCGTCGGCGCCACTTTCTTGCCCCGCAATATCTCGGCCGCCGTCCTCAAGTCGCTGATGCGGCCGTTCGTGCAGGAGCCGATCACCACCTGATCCATGGTCACGTCGGCCAGCTCTTCCACCGGGTGAGTGTTTGAGGGCAGGAACGGCGCGGCCACCTGCGGGCTCAGGCCGCTCACGTCCCATTCGCAGGTCTCGACGTACGAGGCATCGGGATCGCTGGCGTGGTCGGTCGCCTGCCGCTTGAGCCGGCCCTCGCAATACTCCTTCGTGATCCGGTCCGGCGCGATGATGCCGCTCTTGCCTCCTGCCTCGATAGCCATGTTGCACATGGTGAGCCGATCGTCCATCGGCAGGTTCTCGATGGTCGGTCCGCAGAGCTCCATGGCGCGGTAGAGGGCGCCGTCCACGCCGATCTGCCCGATGGTGTAGAGGATCAGGTCCTTGCCGCCCACCCAGCGCGGCAGCTCGCCCGTGAAGTGAAACCTCATCGACTCGGGCACGCGCAGCCACACCGTCCCCGTCGCGAAGCACGCCGCCAGGTCCGTGCTGCCGACACCGGTCGAAAACGCACCCAGCGCGCCGTAAGTGCACGTGTGCGAGTCGGCCCCCATGACCAGGTCACCGGGACCGACCAGGCCCTGCTCGGGCAGGAGAGCATGTTCGATCCCCATGCGCCCGACTTCCCAGTAGTGCTCTATGTCGTATTTCCGGGCGAAGTTGCGGAGCTCCACGCAGCGCGTCGCCGTCGTGATGTCCTTGTTCGGCGTGAAGTGATCGGGCACCAGCGCGATGCGGCTCCTGTCGAAGACCTTCCCGAAGCCGGCCTTCTCGAACTGCTCGATTGCGATCGGCGCCGTGATGTCGTTGCCCAGGCACAGGTCAACGTTCGCGATGATGTACTCGCCGGGCTCCACTCGGTCCCGGCCGCAATGGGCCGCCAGTATCTTCTCGGTGATCGTCATTCCCATGGGCATCCTCCGGCCCCGACGGCTAGTCACGCCGTGAAACCATGGCAAACAACAGGATGAACCGCAGCAGCATCATGATGGCTACGAAGGCGGACGCCAGATACGTCAGCGCCGCCGCGTCCAGCACCTTCTTGACGTGGGGCCGTTCGGCCGACGTCACGAACCCCGACGCCTCCAGAGCCCGCAGCGCCCGCCGGCTGGCGTTGAACTCCACCGGCAGCGTCATCACGGCGAACACCGTCGCGCCGGCGAAGAGCAAGATGCCCGCCTGCGCGATCAGCGCCGCCCACTGCGCCGCGCCGCCCGTCATGGCCAGCATGATGATGCCGATGATGGCCAGGATCGGGCCCAGGTTCGTGCCGAATGCAGCGACCGGCCAGATGCCTTGCCGCAGCTTCAGCGGCATGTAGCCATCCGCGTGCTGCACGGCGTGCCCGGCCTCGTGCGCGGCCACGCCCAAAGCGGCCA
>CAYUDW010000026.1:20370-24161 GCA_964442595.1 uncultured candidatus Brocadiaceae bacterium | reverse complement strand
TGTGCGGTCGCCGTGGCGCTGGTCTTCTGCTCGGGCGTGGCAGGGCAGGAGGTGACGGTGCTGTCGGACTTCGAGTCGGCGGCGGACGTGCAGCTATGGGAGGTGGCCGCCGCCCGGTGGCAGCTCGTTACGAACGGCGTGGCCCACGGCGAACGCGCGCTGGAGCTGACGTTCGACCCCGCCCACCGCTGGCACGCCTGCATGCTCCAGTGGCGCAACATGCCCGTCGACTGGAGCGACTACGACGCGCTCGTCCTCGACGTTTTCAATCCCTCCGATCAGCCGCTCAGCGCCTCGGTCCTGGTCGGCGACCGCGCATGGGAGGAGAAGGGACGCACCTACTGGAACCGCCACAACGGTGCGGCCACCTTTGCGCCCGGCGCCGGCCAGTGGATCGTGCCGATGAAGGGCCTGTATCGAGGAGAGGCCGGCAGCCGCAACAACGACATCAAGCGGAACATCGACCCGGACAGCATCGTGCGGCTCGACCTGGCCTTCGGGCGCGAGGGGCAGACCGGTCGGGTCATCGTGGACCACATCCGCCTGGTGAAGGCAAGCCGGCCCGCCGGCCTGCACGCGTTCGACTTCGGCCCGCCCAGCCAGTCCGGGATGCTCGGCTGGACGCCGGTCTCGCACGAGACGACCTACTCGGAGGCGCGCGGCTTCGGCTGGTGGCCGCCGGCGGGGTGCCCCTGGGACGGGGCCGCGCGGGATACGACTTTCGGTCCCATGCTGCTGCGGGACTTCTGCGAGGCGGGCGGCTACCGTTTCCGCGTCGACCTGCCGCCGGGCGTCTATCGCGCCCTCGTCTTGTACGAGAACTGCGGCTACTGGGGCGGCGAACAGGCGCAGCACCGCGAACGCCGCATACTGGCGAACGGCGAGGAGGTCTGGCAGGAATCGCGTCCGGACGGCTCGGCGCACGCGCTGTATCGGTTCGAGGACGTCGAGCCGATCGGCGTCGACGTGTGGGACACGTACATGGCGGCGGAGCTGGCGCGCCCGGCCGAGTTCCGCATTCAGGTCGGGCAAGACGGACTCGTCCTCAGCTTCGAGGCGGACCGCGTCTGGGGCAGCAAGGTGGCCGCCGTCGCCCTGTGCCGTGAAGGCGATGCTGCGGCGAACGGGTGGATCGGCGACCAGCTTAGAGAGCTGGCGGCGGAGTTCCGTCGCGCTGCCGTGTGTCTCGACGGGCCGGCGCTTCCCTTCGACGCTGGGCCCGAGTGGCGCGAGCTGGGCGTGGTCGCGTGGCCCGTGGGAATAGAAGACACGGTCACGCCGAGCAGCGTTCCGCCGGAGCATGTGTCGCCGCCGGGCGGGCTGGCGCTCTCGGGGCTGGCGGTGCAGGACGAGTACGAGCCGTTCTGCCTTGCCGTGCGCCCTCTGCGCGACCTGGGCGAGTGCAGGTTGGAGCTGGAACCGTTCGCCGGTCCTGGCAGCCTGGAGGCGGTCGTTCAGGTCGTGCGCTACAACACCAGCCGCGGCTTCAACAGCATTGCCTACCGCATCAGGCCCCACGCTCTGCGCACCGAAGAGACGCTCGACCTGAGCGCGGACGTCACCCGGGAGATCGTCGTGACGGTTCACGTCGCCGCGGACTCGGCGCCCGGCCTTTACGGCGGGGCGCTTCGAATCCTCGATGCCGGCGGCAGGCCGAGCGTGCGAGTGCCGCTGGAGCTGCGCGTGGCCCCCGTGGTCCTGGACAGGGGCACGGAGTTCCTGATGGGCTATTTCGGCCTGATGCCGCCGCCGCTGATCCCGGACGAGCAGCGCGATGACGTGCTGGAGAAGACGCTGGTGATGCTTCGCGAGCACGGCATGAACGCCGTGTCCGGCGGCCTGAGCTGGCGCCTGACCGGCTGGCAAGACGGCCGGCCGACGATCGACTTCGGCGAGATGGACCGCTACTTCGCGCTGCTACGCAAGCACGGATTCGACCGGCCGTTGAACGGCTACGGCGGGGCGCGCTTCCGCGGCCTGCACGACGGCTACCAGAAGGGGCGGAGCGGCGCGGCGGTGGAGGAGGGGAGCGGATTCCCTTACGAGGAGGCCCTCATGCGCGCCTGGCGGGCCGTGGACGAACACGCCCGGCGCGAGCGCTGGCCGACGATCTTCTACGCCATGTGCGACGAGACGCGCGTGCGAGAGACGGCCGAGCGGGAGCTTGAGTTCATGCAAATGATGGCGCGCGTGAGCGCCGCCTTCCCGCGGACGGTCCGCACCAGCGGCTCCTACAGCGTGGGCTTCGACCGGCGCCCGACCGACGCAGCCGACCTGCTCTACTGGCACCAGCGCTTCTTCGAGGCGCTCGACGTCAGCAGCCTCAACGGGCACGACGAAGGCGTGATGGCCGAAGCGCGCAGGCTGGGCAAGGAGATCCACATCTACAACCAGGGGCGCACGCGTTACTCGTTCGGCCTCTACCAGTGGAGCGAGTACACGAAGGGCGTCCGGGCGCGGTGGCAGTGGCACCTGAACATCCTGCACGGCTATCAGTTCTTCGACCTGGACGGGCGCGAGCCGGACACCGCGATGATCTGCTACGGGCGCGACGGGCTGTACCCGACCGTCCACTTCGAGCGATGCCGGGAAGGGGCCGAGGACTTCTACCTCTACCACACGCTCCAGAAGCTCATCGAGGCCGAGCGGCAGCGGGGCGGCAAGCCCGAGGCCCTGGCCATCGCCAGTGCCGTGCTCGAGAACGCCACCGCGGGCGTGAAGCTCAACCAGCGCCAGCCGCCGGAGGGCTATGATCCCGAGGGTCTGAAGGCGCAGGTCGTGGCGGCCATCGAACGACTCGGGAGGAAGTAGAGCCTGGCTACCGGGCGCCTGCTCCGGTCGCTGCCTTCACGCAGCGGAACCCGTATGCGTCGTAGCCGAAGCAGACGTCCGCGAACCCGGGCGCGTCGCTGTAGCGGGCCGAGGATCGGCAGACGTCTTCGCTGCTTTGCCAGCTACCGCCGCGCAGGACGCGTTCGTCGCCCGCCGGGGGTCCCGTGGGGTTGTCACCGGGGGCCACGCCGTAGTACGCGTCGTCGTAGGGGTCATGGCACCATTCGGCCACGTTGCCGTGCACGTCGTGCAGGCCCCATGGATTGGCTTGCTTGCGGCCGACCGGGTGCGTGGCGTCGCCCGAGTTCCCCTCGAACCAGCCGTATCTCCCGAGGTCCGCCGGGTCATTCCCGAAGGAGTACTTCGTGCCCGTTCCCGCCCGGCACGCGTACTCCCACTCGGCTTCGGTCGGCAGCCGATAGCCGCTTGCGGAGAAGTCACAGTCCAGCGTATCCGCATCGTAGCAGGGCTCCAGGCCTTCCCTCAGCGAGCGCATGTTGCAGTACCTGGTTGCGTTGTACCAACTGACCTGCTCGACGGGCTTGTCGGGGGCCTTTGCCTTCGATGGGTTCTTGCCCATCAGGGCCTCGTAGGCCTCCTGGGTCACCTCGCACTTGTCCATGTAGAAGGCATCCACGCGCACAGTGCGCGCCGGCCGCTCATCCTCTTCGCCGCCGTCATCGCCCATGGTGAACTGGCCGGCTGGCAGCAGCACCATCTCGATGCCGGTCCCGGTCACGATCTGGTCGCGGCCTTCGGGCTCTGCGGCCGCCCCGGTGGGTGGGGCTTCTTGCTCCTTCTTGCCGCAGCCGCCCAGCACAAGGACGGCCAGCACCAGTCCGGCCGCCGCACATCGGAACGCCACCTTTCGCATCGTCATTCGGCCCATGGATTCCCTCTGGCGTGTCATGCTCGTCCCTTCGGATTCTCCGTCAGTGTCGTGCGCCTTCGTGGCCGGC
>CAYUDW010000026.1:6849-20270 GCA_964442595.1 uncultured candidatus Brocadiaceae bacterium | reverse complement strand
GTCTGGATGGCGTCCTGTCTGGCGGCCACCTTCCCGTCGATGGCCCTGGTCAGGTTCTCCAGCTCGGTCAACGTATCGGCCAGTTCCGGATGGGCATGTTTCTGCGCCGCGAGATACTCGATCATCCCATGCCCGAACGCCACGTAGGCGTCGATTCTGCCGCGGATGTGCTTGAGGAACCGCAGAAGCTCGCTCAGCCTCTGGTCGATCTCCCCGCGCCGCCTTCGCTGGTCTCCTTTGGCGTAGATGGCGTTGAGCCTGTCCCTAGTGTCGCAGCCCCCGTTGCCTACGTACTCCGCCTCCTGTGCCTCCACGTCCAGGATGTACTGACACGGCCCGAGTCCGAGCGTGCCGCGCGCCATGTCCACAACCGTGTAGGCGTCGAGCGGCGTGTCCGTGGCGCGGTTGATCGGGTAGATGAGTGCGGGCCCCTCGAATTGCGCGGCCTCTGCCAGAGGCTGGAGCCAGCCGTAGCCGGCGTTGTCAATCCAGCAAGGGTAGTGGAACCATCCCAGCACCGTCGTCCACCGACGCCTGTCGGCCGGCAGGTTCCTGGGAGGGCCGAACCAGCCGTGCTTGACGTAGCCGCCCTCCCGCTTCTGGGTGGCCATCTCCCAGCTATCGACCAGGCCGTCCCGGCGGGTCCAGTCCACGCGCCACTGGCCTTTGAACGGCGGCCTCCAGTCGAGCCGCGTGGCCCTGCCCGCTTCTGCCCTCGTTATGTGCCGAACGTGCCAGACGCCGGCGCCCTCCATCACGCCCACCCAGATGCTCTGCTGGGAATCGCAATGGACCTCGGAAGCCGTGACGACTCGCTGCCGATCCTCGCCGGACAGCGTGACGCGCACGTCCTCGTCCGCGGTGCGCCGCACAACCATGACGATCGCCTCACCGTCTCCGACCATGTGCATCAGGAAGTTCTCGCACGGCAGGTCGGCCCGGGGCACGGGCAGCGCGGCGGCGTCCACCACGATGTCGTCCGCGAAGAAGTCGGGCAGCACCACGAAGCGGCACGGCGCCTCCAGGCACAGCCGGCTGACGCCGCGGCCGGTGGCTACCTTCAAGAACGGTTCCCCCATCGCCAGTTCGCATCGGAGGGTCAAGGGACGGCCGTCCACTGTCTCGAACGCGGCCGCCACGCCCGCCCGCTGGGGGTCGTTTTCGGCCAGGGCGACCGTCCGCAGGCTGAGTGTCTCCGACGATGTATCTGCTCGCGGCGCAAGGGTCGCGCGCAAGGCATAGCCTCCAGGGCCCGCGGCATAGACCTCGAGGGCCGGCGCACCTTTGCGCCCCACGAGAGCCACCCGGCCGTTGAGAGCGATGGCATCTTGTGCGAATTCGTGTCCTGCCTCCCCGGGGGCGATCCTGGTCCATGGGGCGCCGTCGTCCGAAGCGGGCACGAGGATCGCCGCCTCGCCGGGGACGGCTGCGTCGAAGACCCGGACTTCCGCAGCCAGCGTCTCCTCGAGCGCCATCTCGGCATACGGCACGTAGTCGCCTTCGTAGAGGCGGAACATGTCGACCCGGAACTCGGCGCCGGGCTGCCCGCAGTACACGTAGGCGTACCAGCCCTCGGGAAACGGCTTCGGCACGCGAAAGGTGACGTGCAGTTCGCGCCATTCTCCGCCGTCGAGTGTGAACTGCTTGGTTGCCGCGCTGTCCCACGGCGGCCCGGCTCGCTGGACCTCGAGTGCGACGGTCACGCGCTGCTTCGTGTTCCTGGCGAAGACGGCAAAGGTAAGGGTCCGCCCCCTGGCAGCGGCCTCGACGGGCTGGCCGAATTGCACGCCCCAGTCCCCGACCTGCCCGACGGTCACCAATGCGCTGTAGTGCCCGACGGCCGCGTCCGCGTTATCGACGGCGAAGTTGCCCACCGTGCCCGCCGGATAGTCGATCCACCAGAACTCCCGGCCCAGTTCGAAGCTCGCGTTGCCGAAGGCGTTCCCGTCTGGCCCGGACGCCCCTGCGGCGGCGCGCCACGCGCAGATGCACAGCAGGGCCAGGACCGCCAGTGCAAGGCCGGACTCGCGTCTTCGGAAGGGCCTCATCTTGAGATTCCTTTCGACACTGCGGTAGGTGCGCTACTGCTCGACCCGCAGCACCTGCTCCGCCAGGTCTTGGACCCTTTGCATTACGTCCTGCGTCGGCCCGTCCTGCGCGGCCGCCGTTCGACACGCCTGCTTGATCCTCCTCACCGTCATCCGGCAGCGGGCCAACGCCTCGTCTTGCCCAGCGCCGATGGAGCGCAGCTCGGCCCCGATCCGCTTGACCTCCGGGAGCGCGTTCTCGGCGCCGATCAGGGCGGCGATGTCGTCCGCAAGCTCCGCTGCGGGACGCGCAGATCGCATGGCCTGCTGCTGGAGGGCGATGAGGCGATCCATCTCTTCTGCCATGCCCAGCAGGCTCGGGCGCGGGTCGGCGGCCGCTGCCGGCTCGCCAGTCGACTCCGATAGGCGGCGTACCTGGCGGGCGAAGTCCGCATAACGGTCCAGGCGCTGCTGCGCGTGCGAGACGTGCTCCACCATGCCGGCAAGGCGCTCCTTGATGGCGCTGGCGGCCCGGCCGTCACGCCCGCGTTCGAACTGCCTTTCCGCCCATTCCGTTACGTCGGCGGGCGTGGGGTGTGCCTCGCCGCCAAGGCCCTCCATTGCAAGGATATACTGGCAGGGGCCGACGCCGAGCGTGTTGCGCATGACGTCGATGGGGCAGAAAGCCGTCAGCGGGGTGGCCCGGCTGCGGTCGATGGGGTAGATGACAACGGCTTGGTAGGCGCTTGCCTCTGATGCCGTTAGTGCTTCTGGAACGCCGATGTGCGCGCGGCCCTCCGCGAACCAGCAAGAGCAGCCCGTTTCTGGAGCCCCGGCAGGTGATTGGCCCTCTGCCTGTGCGTCCTCGAAATCCGACGAATCGGCCACGCCCTCGCCCCGCACGAAGCTGGCCCGCCACTTCGCCGGGAAGGGGGGCTGCCAGGGCAGGACGACCTGCCCCGCCAGATCGGCCTCGCCCAGAGCGCGGGCGTGCCAGATGCCGGCGTCTTGCAGGCACGCGATCCATACGCTCTCGCCGGGCGCGCACTCCACCGTGCAACCCCGTATGGCGCGCTTGGAGCCGTCCGACGTGAGAACCACATCCGCGTTCCGCTGGGGCGAGCGCCACGTGCACGTCAGGATGGCATCTCCCTCGTCCAGGAAGCTCAGGAACAGATTCTCCGTAGGCAGGCCGGCACGGTCCCCCTGAGAAGTCTCAGGGCCGAACACCACGTCGTCGCCGAAGAAGTCCGGCACGACGACGTAGCGCATCTGTCCGGCCAGGTCGAGCTTGTGAGTGCCCGCGCCCGCGCGGACTTCCGCGATCAGGTCGCCCGCGGTGAGGCGCAGGCTGACTCCGGAGGTCTGGCCGTCGGCGGTCTGGAACGTGACGTCCAGCATGACGGCGGCGGGATCGTTCTCGGCTATGGTGACGGCGGACACGCGCTCAGCGGGCAGGCCGCCCCGTCCGAAAGGCCGGAGCAGCGCCCGGCGCCTCGGCCCGCCGGCAGCCGCCGACCAGAGCTCGGCTCCGCCCCCCCCCTCGCGCACGACCAGCGCAGCCCTGTCGTTCATGAAGACGGCGGCGCCCTGGAACTCGTGCTTCAGGTCTCCTTCCGGGACGGCCTCCCAACCGGGCGCCGGGCTCCACGAGGTCCAGGAGGCGGCCTCGAATGGCTTCCGCGTGTCGAACAGGCGCACGAAGGGCAGGGGCTGCCCGGCGGCGGCCCTGATCGGCCCTGCCATGGCGCATAGGAGAAGAGACGCCGCCAAGATGGCGTGGCCGAAGTGTGAAGTCCTCAAGGGATCGGGCGATCTTCGCATGTCGGCTCAGGCTAGGGGATGCGCTTCCAATCGGGGTACATGTCCGAGGCGCCTTCGGTGATTCGCCGGGGCGTGCCGCCCTGTGCCGGGATAGCGTACAGTTCCCACGGGCCGCGCTCCGAGGCGCCCTGGCAGAAGATGAGTTGCTTGCCGTCCGGGCTCCAGCGCGCGTACCGCTGCACGCCGCCGAAGTAGGTGATGAGCCGGTTGTCCGTGCCGTCGGGCCGGATGGTGCAGATGTGGGTCTCCGTTTCGTAGACGAGACGCGTTCCGTCGGGCGACCAGTGAGGTTCGCAGGCGCCTTGCTTGTCATACACCTTGGTCGGCTGCCCGCCCTGCGGCTCAATGAGAAAGATGCCGTTGCCTGCGTCCCATCTGCAGGCGAAGGCGATTGTCTTGCCGTCGGGGCTCCACGCCGGGCCGGAGCAATGGGGCCAGTCATCCGGCGTAAGGCGTCTCTCCGTTCCGGTCTCCAGGTCACGGACGAAGAGCGCTTCGTCTCGGCGGAAGGCGATCTGCTTTCCGTCGGGGGACCACTCGGCCTGATCGCCGTCGCAGATGCGTTGCGGATCCGAACCGTCCAGCGACATCCGCCAGGTTCCGGCCTTGCCGCCGCGGGTCGAGGTGAACAGGATCTCCTTGCCGTCGGGACTGAACGTCGGGTCTACGTCGCCCTCGTCAGGCCCGCATTCGGTCAACTGCTGAAGGTCCGAGCCGTCCGGCTTCACCATCCAGATGCGCCATTCGCCCGAGCGGTCGCTGGAGAAGATGATGCGCTCGGCGTCCGGGCCGGGCGCGTCTTCAGCCAGCGTGACCCCGATGGCGAGCGCAGCGCCACTCAGAAGGACCAATGCCGCCGCAACATGGAGCTTTGTCCAGGCTATGGTGCGAAGTCGCATTGTCTTCTCATCATTTGGTGAAAGCGGCGGCGACGCCGCGCGGGCGGACGCTGCCCTGCATTCAGTCTAAGCCAACGAGTCTACGCTCTCAAGGGATCGGGTCTGATCCGGATGTCACCCGCCGCCGTCCTCGCCGAGGAATCGGACGAATGAGTCGCATTCCGCGAGCTGCTTCGCCAGCAGTTCGTAACCTTCGGCCAGAGGATGACTTGCGTCCGCACAGTACTCGCTCGGCAGCGCGTCGGGGACGTAATGTGGGACTCCGAGGTCGTCGAGTCCCCGGGCGATGCCTTCCTTCAACTCATGGTACCGCTGAAGGCTCGGCTCCTCAAGCAGGTGTTCGTTGAACGGGCCGACCAGGACGAACACGCGGTTGCCCCGGGCCCGGAGCGTCCCGACCAGGCGCCGGAAAGAGCGCCACTGAAACGACGTTTCCAGATCGACCCACGGGAGGTCCTGCTCCCGGATGCCGCGCTCGCGCCAGGAAGCGGGCTCGCCCGCGTGGTCCTCAGCCGGAGACGGCAGGCCGGCTGCGACCGCCGCGATCGGATTGGCATATGGGTGCTCCAGCGTCCAGGCCGGGATATCCATCTGATCGAAGTACGCTACGCGCAGATGACCGGCCCATGCAAGGAAGGGCACCGTGCGTTCCATCACGACCGCGAGCCTCCCGGAGCACGACTCCCGGTAACACGGAATAGGCGGGAAGAACTGGGGGACGAGCCGCGGGTGGTTGAACCGGAACTCCTTCTTGATCTGTAGATCGTGCCGCTCGGAGCTCATCCACAGCGGGTTGCAGTGCAGGACCACCTTGCCGTCGGAAATGGGGCGGCCGTAGTACCTGATCAGGCCGTCCAGGGCGGCCGGGTGCATTCCGTCCGCACCCATGTTGGTGAACTCGGTGCGGCCGCTCACGCGGTCCAGGCAATGCGGCAGCGTCTGGTCTTTGTTCACGTACTGGCCCCAGATGACCGAATCGCCCACCACAAGCGTTTTGCCCTGTCCGGCGGCGCTTCGGGAGTAGCGGCGGAAGAACCAGTAGTCGTTCGTCAGTGCGTACGGGATGCGGTAGTCCTCGCCGGGGCGGAAGGGCTCGACACGCTTCCATAGCACCGGCAAAAGGGCAAGCGCCCCCAGGATCAGTGCGCCCGCGGCCAGCCACTGACGGCCCGACAGGCGCACCTCGTGTGAAGCGTAGGCCACGACGGCGCGATCCTCGCCGCCGCCATCGCCCTGCCTGCTGTGGCTATGCCTTTCGTCGGCCATTCGATCAGAACTGGAAGTAAATGAATGCCTCGGCCCCGGAGGGGGCACAGAGGGCCAGGTACAGCGCCATGAGAACGACTACGCCGACGCGCACCGGAGCCAGCTTCAGAACCTGCCTTGCACGGGACTCGCAGAGGAACTGGTACGCCCAGACGGCTCCGATCAGGAGGAGCGCGACCAGCGGGAACCGCGGGTCGGTCCACGCTCCCGTGAAGATGCGGGACACGATCAGCCCCGCGTCGCTCAGGCTGCTCGCCCGGAAGAATATCCACGCGAAAGTCACGAACGCGAAGACGAGCAGTTGCTTCGCGATCTTCGGCACGTGGCGCCTGTAGAAGGAGGTGCCCTCCAGTTCCCGCGTGAGGAACCGGCCGAGCGCGTGCAGCGCCCCCCAGATGACGAACGTCCAGGCCGCCCCGTGCCAGAGTCCAGAGATGACCATGGTGAGGAACATGTTGCGATAGGTGCTGAACTTGCCCCGGCGGTTCCCTCCCAGGGGGATGTAGACGTAGTCCTTGAACCAGGTCGAGAGGCTGATGTGCCAGCGCCGCCAGAAGTCGCCCAGGCCGGTTGCCACGTACGGGTTATTGAAGTTCAGCATCAGGCGGTAGCCCATCATGCGGGCAACGCCGCGGGCCATGTCCGTGTAGCCGCTGAAGTCGAAGTATATCTGCCACCCGAACGCGAACGTGGCGAGCATCAGCGCGGGCCCGCTGAACTGGCCCGGCGAGTCATAGATCCGGTCCACGTAGAGCGCCAGGTAGTCCGCCAGGGCGACCTTCTTGAACAGGCCGACGATGAACAGGGAGAGCCCGTCCGTGATGTCCTGCCGGGTGATCCGGGAGGGCGCCCGCAGTTGAGGCAGCAGGTTCTTGGCCCGCTCGATGGGGCCGGCAACCAACTGGGGGAACAGCGCCACGAAGGTGGCGAAGCGTATCAGGCTGGGCTCCTTCTCCACGTTGCCGCGGTAGTAGTCGATGGTGTAGCTCATCGCCTGGAACGTGAAGAACGATATGCCGACGGGCAGGATTACGTTCGGCACGGACGCCTTGCAGGCGAGCCCCAGGCCTCCGAACAGGGCGTTCAGGTTGTCCGCGACGAACCCGCCATACTTGAAGAAGCCCAGCAGGCTCAGGCTGCTGCCGATGCCCACCGCCAGCCAGAGCCGCCGCCAGTGCGTCCGGTCCATGAGCACCACGGCGAAGTAATTGACCACCGTTGCCGTGGCGATGAGCAGCAGGTAGAGCGGGTTCCACCACCCGTAGAAGACGTACGAGGCCACCAGAAGCCACGGCACCTTGAGCCGCGTGTGCCGGAGCGGCAGGTAGGCTCCGTAGACGATGATGAAGAACAGGACGAAGGTCCAGGTGTGGAAAAGCATGTGTCTCCTGTCCCGCTACTCCATCAGGGCCTTGACGTGGGCCTCGGCCGAGTCGGCCAAGCCCTCGAGGTCGTAGCCGCCTTCGAGCACGGAGACGATCCGCCCTTCGCAGCAGGTATCCGCGATCCCCTTGACGGTGCGCGTCAGCTCGGCGAAGCCGTCCGCGGTCACGTTCATGCCACCGATGGGGTCGTCTTTGTGGGCATCGAAGCCGGCGGAGATCAGCACCAAGTCCGGTTCGAAGGCGAGTGCAGCGGGCCTCAGCTTGTCGCGAAGCGCGGCGATGAACTCGGCGTCGCCGGAGCCCGCCGGCAGGGGCACGTTGATCGTATAACCCTCGCCCCCGCCGGCTCCCCGCTCGTCCGCGCTTCCCGTGCCGGGGTAGAAAGGGTGCTGGTGCACGCCGAAGTAGAGCACCGTCGGGTCTTCGTAGAACGCGCGCTGTGTGCCGTTGCCGTGATGCACGTCCCAGTCCACGATGAGTATCTTCGCCAGGTTGTGCCTGCGCTGGGCGTAGCGGGCTGCGACGGCGACGTTGTTGAACAGGCAGAAGCCCATGGCCCGACCTGCCAGCGCGTGGTGGCCGGGTGGCCGCACGACGCAGAAGGCGTTCCTGGCCTCGCCCCGCACCACGGTGTCGACGGCTGACAGCACGCCCGCCACCGCTGCCACGGCCACTTCGTAGGACTCCGCGCATACGGGCGTGTCGGGCGAGTCGAGGAAGGGCAGACCCTCCCGGCAGCTCCGACGGACCCGGTCGATGTAGGCCCTCTCATGGATGGTCAGAATCCACTCGATCGTGTCGGTCCGGGCCGTCGCGTCAGGGAGCAGGGAACCGAGCTCCCTGGCCCGAAGGCGATTCACGATGGCCTCCAGGCGCTCCGGCCTCTCGGGGTGGCGCGGACCCGTATCGTGCCGCAGGAAAACGGCATCGTAGACAACACCCGTCTTGCCCGGCGCATGGGCGCGAGGCAAGCCGGCTTCAGGCGCTGCGGCCAGGGGGGATTGCAGGCCGACGTGCAGCGCTGGCCAGGCGATCAGGCACAGCCAGAGCAAGGCGCCTGTAGCCCGCCCACAACTGCCGGCGCGGCTGGTTCGTGGTTGCATAGGCCGTCAATCGCGCGAGCTCGGGCGGACCGCCGCAGGCCTCGAGCGCGCACTACAGCAAGGCAGTGCTGAAGTAGCGTTCGGCACGGTCCGGCAGGACGGTGGCGATGTTGCCCGGGATGGTCCTGGCAAGCTGGCGCGCGGCCCACACGTTGGCGCCGGAGGAGATGCCGACCAATAGGCCGTGTTCGCGGCCCAACTCGCGCGTGGTCTCGATGGCGTCGTCGTCTGTCACTTCGATCACGTCGTCCACGAGCGAGACGTCCAGGACGGCCGGCACGAAGCCGTCACCGATGCCTTGAATCTGATGCAGGCCCGGCTCGTGACCCAGCAGGGCGGAGACGTTCTTCGGCTCGACCGCCACGATCTTGACGTCGGGCTTGTGCTCCTTCAGGAACTTGCCCATCCCCTGCAAAGTGCCGCCGCTGCCCACGCCCGCCACGAAGGCGGCGACGTCGCCGCCCATCTGGCGCCACAGCTCGCGCGCGGTCTCCTCGTAGTGCACGCGCGGGTTGTCGGGATTCTCGAATTGCTGCGGAACGAAGATGTGAGGGTCATCCGCCGCCATCTGCTCCACGCGCCGCACTGCGCCGGCGATGCCTTCTTCGTCCGGCGTGAGGACCAGCTCGCCGCCGAGGGCGAGGATGAGCTTCTTGCGCTCCTCGCTCATGCCTTCGGGCATGACGATGCACACCCGATAGCCCTTCAGACCGCCGACCAGCGCCAGGCCGATGCCCGTGTTGCCGGACGAGGGCTCGACGATGATGGAGTCGGCCTTGAGGCGGCCATCGCGCTCGGCGCCCTCGATCATGGCCAGCGCCACGCGGTCCTTGATGCTGCCGCCGGGGTTGAGGAACTCCGCCTTCACGAAGACGCTCTCGCCGTCTAGGCGCACGAGCGGCGTGTTGCCGATCAGGTCGAGTATGTTGTCAGTTAACATTCCAATGAATCCCTTTTGGCGGCACGTCCGGCCGACCGGTGGGTTGGCACCTTCAGCGGCGCTGCGGCAAAGCAAACAGGCAAGCTACCACGCAGCCCCTACCGAGTTCAAGAGAACCGGCATCCCACTGGCGCGAGGCGGGCGCCTGTGCGGGCGCACCTGCAGGCTCAGAGCCCCGCGCTCAGCGCCTTGTCGAGCTGATCTGCTTCCGACAGGTGTCGGGGCGTTATGATCAGTCTGTCGAGGGGGGCCGGCCCACCCTCGTAATCGCGTATCGTCTCCTCGTACGGCTGCCAGTCCAGGTCGCCCAGGCGCACGGCGCTTCCCAGCTCCTCTCCCGTCGCGTTCCTGTACGCCTTATAGACCAGCTCGGAGCAGTAGAGGGCCTCATCGTCCATGCCGAACTTCCGGTCGTATGGTGTGCCAAGGAAGGCCCTGAGCTCGGCCAAGAATCGGGGAATGTGCTGGCGATAGGGCTCCTTCAGCCGATAGACCGCGAACCTGCCGCCGCGTCCCTGCAGAACCCATCGGAAGAGGCCCGTCTTCTTGACCTTGCCGAGCGACTCAATGACGATCCACTCGCCGTCCTCCCTCGCCACCACCCCACAGTGGGAGTAGGGGGAGTGCGTGGCCCCCTGGATTGTCCTGACCAGGGCCACGCGAGGGAGGGACTGGAAGACGATGTCTCCCTCCTCCGGCTCGTACTGGGAGTAGCGGACGAAGGGCACGAGCACGAGGTATACGACCAGGCCCGACGCAAGCAGCGCCAGGGTCGCCAGCGCCAGCCGGGCCTTCTTGGTCCGCGGAATGAGTCTCATCTCTTGAGAAGACGCTCCTCCGTTGGCAAGAATACCGGCGGCGTCGGATGGTACGGCACGCAGCCGCCCAGCGCAAGAGACCGTTGCGCGCCTCGGCAACCCATGCGCGGTTGACGGCTCCGCCGCGATGGGCGAAGATGACGCGGCAGTGTCCGGACAACCGGGCGCATCGATACATCTCGTGGAGAAAGGGGGCCGACAAGGCACGATGGGCAGATATGCATCGCTCAAACATGGGCTGTTCTTGCTGGCGATGGGCGTTCTCCTGGCGCAGGCGACGGGCTGCGGGGCTTCGTCACCGAACCCCGTGGCCCGGATCGAGACTTCACATGGCGTGATGGAGCTGGAGTTGTACGAGGATCGCGTTCCGAACACGGTCGCGAACTTCGTGCATCTGGCCTCGAAGGGCTTCTACAACGGGGTGACGTTCCATCGCGTGATCGACGGCTTCATGATCCAGGGCGGATGTCCCGAGGGGACGGGCATGGGAGGGCCGGGCTGGCGCATCGCCGACGAGTTCGCCCCTGACCTTCGACACGACGGCGTTGGCGTCCTGTCAATGGCCAACGCAGGGCCGGACACGAGCGGCTCTCAGTTCTTCATCACGCTCGGGCCGGCGCCCCACCTGGACGGCAGGCATTCCGTCTTCGGCAGTGTCGTCGGGGGACTGGACGTGCTGAAGGAGATCGGCTCGGTCGAGACTACTCTGCCAGATAACCGACCCGTCGAGCCTGTGACGATCGAGAAGGTGACGATCTTCCGGGACGGCCAAGAGGTGACTGGCGTTCAACCGATGCCCAGGACGCTTTAGGACGGGAGCGAGGGCTCCGCCGTCTGTCAGTGCGAGCCCTCTTCGGCGTCTCCGGCGAAGTCGAGTGCTGCCGAGTTGATGCAGTAACGCAGGCCCGAGGGCTGTGGGCCGTCCTCGAACACGTGCCCCAGATGTGCCTCGCAGCGGCTGCACAGCACTTCCGTGCGCGTCACGAGAAGGCTTCGGTCGGGCGCCGAAGAGACGGCATCCCCCCTGATCGCCTCCCAGAAACTGGGCCAGCCCGTGCCCGAATCGTACTTGCTCTCCGAGCTGAACAGCTCGTTGCCGCAGGCGGCGCAGCGATAGAGGCCGTGTCCCTTGAAGTCGTGGTACTTCCCCCCGAAAGCGGGCTCGGTGCCTTTCTGGCGCATTATCCGGTACTGCTCCGGCGTGAGTAGTCCGCACCATTCCTCATCGCTCTTGACGACCTTCTCAGACATGGCTTCGCCTTTCGTGCCTTCTGCGTGGGGCTCGGCTTCTTCCGGAGCGTGCGCCGCCGGTCGGCCGGGCTGCGAGCCGTCGCAGCCCGCAAGCAGGACGGCAAACATCAGTCCGATTCCCGCAATGGGTCCAATCAGGCGACCGTCCATGAATCTACCCTCTTACCGTGGGCGCGCCGGGAGCGCTCGTCGCCGGCTGCTCACGCAGCCAAAGGCACCGACGCGCGCCTCTACCTCCCATTCTCCGGCTTGCTCCCCACCCTTTCAAGCACGGCTCGAGGGCCCTGCCCTCCGGCTGCCCGAAAGAGGCGGCGGCCGCCCCCGGCCAAGCAGGCCCGCTGTGTGCCGTGGACGGTGCCGCTGTGCCCCGAGCAGATGCCTTGACATTCCGCCGCCGCTCCCGAAGAATGGAGCGTAGGGGACGCCGCACCCGCCCGGAGAGCACCGGGGGAGCCTTTGCGAAGGGGAGGGCGATATGGCTGAAGACCAGTGGACGCGCGTTGCGAAGGAGGAGGAGCTGGCCGAGGGGAAGCCCATCTCGGTCAAGGTGGGCAAGAGCGCCGTTCTGCTCGTTCGCCGGGGGGACAAGATCCATGCCTGCGGGGGCAAGTGCAGCCACTACGGCGGACCGCTTGCCGAGGGCCTGCTGATGGGCGACGTCATCACCTGCCCCTGGCACGCCGCGCGCTTCAACGTGAGGAACGGGCACATGGTTTTGCCGCCCGGGCTGGACGACGTGGGGTGCTACGCCGTCAAAGTGGAGGACGGCGAGGTCTATGTGGGCGAAAAGGAAGAGGCAGGGCCCCCTGAAATGGCGGGGGAGGACGAGCGGACCTTTGTCATCGTCGGTGCCGGCGCGGCGGGCAACGCCGCCGCGGAGACGCTGCGGCGGGAAGGCTTCGCAGGCCGAATCCTGCTCATCACCGGGGAGCCCCATCGCCCCTACGACCGGCCCACGCTGTCGAAGGAACTGATGTCCGGCGAGGCCTCGGCGAAGTGGCTCGCGCTGCACAAGTCGGGTTTCTACGACGACTGGCAGATCGAGCTGCTCACCGAGCGCCGGGTTGCCTCTCTGGACCCGGAAGGACACACTTTGGCGCTTGCCGACGGGGAGCAGATCGGGTTCGATTGCGCCCTGCTGGCGACGGGCGGCGTGCCGCGGCGGCTGGACATCCCGGGGGCGACCTTGAGGGCTGCTTCCTCTTGCGCAGCCGGGAGGACGCGCAGGCCATCCTGGGTGCCCTGGAGGACGCGGAGAACGTCGTTCTCCTCGGCGCCGGCTTCATCGGCCTCGAAGTGGCCTCGCACCTGTTGGAGCGCGAGAGGGAGCCGGCCGTCCACGTCGTGGCCCCGGAGGAGCTGCCCATGCTTCGCCTGCTCGGCGAAGACGTTGCCCGGTGGCTGTTCGAGCTGCATCAGCAGCAGGGCGTCAAGTTCCACCTGGGCACCACTGCGAAGGAACTCCGCGGGGACGGCAAGGTGGAGGATGTCGTCCTGGCCGACGGGACTCCGCTTCCGGCCGACGTGGTGATCGTGGCAATCGGGGTAAGGCCGGCCGTGCAGTACCTGGAGGGTTCGGGGCTGGTCGAGGACGGTGCTGTGCCGGTGGATGGAACCCTCAAGACCCGTGCAGGCGGGATCTACGCCGCCGGGGACATGGCGGCGGTGCCCGATCCTCGCTCCGGCCAGAGACGCCGCATCGAGCACTGGATCGTCGCCGAGCGCCAGGGCCAGCATGCGGCCCGCGCCATGCTGGGCAGCGCGCAGCAGTATGGAGAGGTGCCCTTCTTCTGGACGATGCAGTGCGGCAAGTCGCTGAAGTACGTCGGATACGCGGACGATTACGACCAGGTCGTCCTGCGAGGTAGTCTGGCGGAGGGCAAGTTCGTGGCGGGGTACTACTCGGGC
>CAYUDW010000026.1:0-6749 GCA_964442595.1 uncultured candidatus Brocadiaceae bacterium | reverse complement strand
GATTCGGCATTCAGGGCTTGCATTCGGGCGGCCTCTCTGTTATCATTTACACGACAAGTGGTGAGCGTTAGTCGCTGAGCGACCACCGAGTTGTTCTGTGTACGGTGGGGGTGTTGCGCGCACCCAGATCGAGGAAAGCGCCGCCCTGAGGGGGGTAGAAAGGGCGGCTTTGTTATGTACGGGCTCCTGGGAAGCGCGCGCGATCTCTCACACCGGACCTACTTCCCTGATTCGTCCAAAGCGCCGGCAGTACGCCGCCGCGCCGGCCAGTTTCCTGCTGGCCGGTTTGTCCGCTGCGCGCTGGGTTACAGCTCCAGTCGACGTCCGGTCTCCCGCCGCCCGGCTCTTCCGTGGCCATGACCAGGGGGTAGTGGAGCCACCATGCAGGGCGACGACGTCACGGCAGCGTGTCCGCCGACGGACCGCGCCCCCGTGGGCGGTTCGCCTAGCGCGGAACGGGTCACGTTCCGGGTGGCGAGACAGACCTTCGGCCTTCCGCTCCAGCACGTAGGGAGAGTGCTGCGCATGGTGGCCGTCAGCCCGGTTCCCGAGGTCGCACCTTACGTCATGGGAGCCATCGACCTGCACGGGCACGTGGTGGCCGTGGTGGACATGCGAGCGCGCCTGGGGCATCCGGTCCGCCCGCCCGTCGTGGACGAGGCGCTGCACGTGCTCACCTCTGGCCCCGCTGAGCTGCAGACACCGCACGCGACTATGAAGGACAAGCCGTTGTTGCAGGCCACGCTGCTGCATTGAGACCCATAGGCCAAACACATGGCAAGCCAAGACCAACAACAGGAATTGACACAGCGGCCCGTGGAGGTGCTCGTAGTCGACAACTCACCGACCGCCCGGCGAGCGATCGGCGGGCTGCTGGCTCGTGACCCCGCCATTCGCCTGATCGGGCAGGCGGAGACGGGACGGCAGGCAGCGCAGCCGTGCAACCGGCTCAAACCCGGCGTGGTCCTCATGGATGCCGTCATGCCCGACATGGACGGCGTGGAGGCACCAGAAAGCTTATGGAACACGGCGCTCCTCCGGTGCTGATCGTGACGGCCTACGCCGAGTCGGCCGACATGGACGTCGTCTTCCAAGCTATGCGGGCCGGAGCCGTAGACGTCGTCTCCAAGTCGGACGTGTTGGGCCCGGATGCTGACCCGCAGTTGCAGACCGACTCTCTGAGCAAAGTGAAGGGCGCCGTTGCGGCCAGGCCGAAGCCGTGCGGTGAGCACGAATCTCCTCATACGGACACAGGGAAGCTCAGATGAGATCCGCAGAGCCGAGAGCCGAGCTTCTGGTCGTCGAGGACAGCCCGACGCAGGCCCACGAGTTGACGTCCGTGCTTGAGCGAAACGGCTACTCCGTGACCGTTGCGGCCAACGGCGAAGAGGCCCTTGGTGCGATCGCGACGCGCGAGCCCGCCATGGTGCTCAGCGACGTCGTGATGCCCGGCATGGGCGGCTATGAGCTGTGCAGCGCGATCAAGGGCGCGCCCGCGCTGGAGCACATTCCCGTAGTGCTGGTCGCCTCTCTGTCGGATGTCTCTGACGTGCTGCGCGCACTGGAAAGCGGGGCGGATGCGTTCGTCACCAAACCGTACGACGACCGGTACCTTCTGTCCCGCGTGCGCCGCATTCTGGATGGGGCCGGGCTGCCGTGCGCGGAACCCGGCGGAGAGGAACTGAAGGTCACCCTCGATGGCCGCAGCTACGTGATCGGCACCGAGCGCGCCCGGATGCTGAACCTGCTGTTGTCAAGCTATGAGGCAGCGGTCCGCAAGAAGCGTGAACTGACCGAAGCGCAGGAAGAGCTCCGCAAGCTCAACGAGACGCTCGAGGAGAACGTGGAACAGAGGACCGCCGCTCTGGGGGGCGAAATCGCCGAGCGCAGGCGCGCGGCCGAAGCCCTCCGGGAGAGCGAGGATCGCTACCGCAGGCTCTTCGAGGAGTCCAACGACGCCGTCTTCATCCACACGGTGGACGGGCGCATACTGGACGTCAACCGCCGCGCCTCCCAGATGGCGGGCCTCAGTGAGGAAAAGCTGAAGACGATGCAGATCCAGCAGCTGCAGACCGAAGAACCCGTGCCTACGGATTCGGACTTCAAGGATACCAGCCAGTCCGGCTCGATGCGTTTCGAGTCGCGCATCACGCGGCCTGACGGTCGGCTTGTGGACGTGGACGTGAGCGCCCGGCTCGTCGACACCGAGAAGGGAACCGTGCAGGCCATCTTCCGGGACATCACCGGACGGAAGCTGGCTGAGCAGGAGTTGGCCCGGGAGCGGCAGTTCTCCAACGCCGTCATACAGACGGCGGGCGCTCTCATCGTTGTGCTCGACACACAAGGCCGGATCGTTCAGTTCAACAGAGCTTGCGAGGAGGCAACGGGCCTCAGCATCAAGGAGATGAAGGGGCGCTCCAGCTGGGAGGTCCTCATTCCACCCGAAGAACGTGAGGCCGTGCAGCGGGCCTTCCAGGACCTGACGGAGGAAACGGACCTGTCCACGTGCGAAAACAACTGGCTGACCAAGGACGGCAAGAAACGGCTGATCAGTTGGACCAACTCCCGGGTGCTGGACGACAGCGGGCAGGTCCAATGGGTCATTGCCACAGGCATCGACGTGACTGAACAGCGCCAGCTCGAGGAGCAGCTTCGTCGGGCCACGAAGTTGGAGGCCGTGGGGCAACTGGCCGGCGGCGTCGCCCATGATTTCAACAACCTTCTGACCGCCATCCTGGGCTACGTGGACCTGGACCTCGCCGAAGTGCCCGAGCAGACGAGCCTGCACGAGGACCTCAAACGCATCAGGGCGGCCGCCAGGCGAGCATCCGATCTGACCCGCCAGTTGCTGGCCTTCAGTCGGCAGCAGGCGGCCCGGCCGGAAGTGCTGGACCTGAACGCCACTGTCGAGAACGTCAGCAAGATGTTGGGACACCTCATCGAGGAGAACGTCGAGCTCGAGTTGGACTTGAGTGAGGAACCCCTGACTGTCCGGGCCGACCCCGCTCAACTGGAGCAGGTTCTGATGAACCTGGCCGTCAACGCCAGGGACGCCATGCCGGATGGCGGGCTCCTCAGGATTGAGACGGCGTCGGTCGTGCTTGACGAAGCCTACGTGCGCATGCACGCCGACGCACGCGCCGGCCCGCACGCCGTGCTGGCAGTTACGGACACGGGAGTCGGGATGCCGCCCGAGGTGCGGGAGCGGATCTTCGACCCGTTCTTCACGACGAAGGAAGTGGGACAGGGGACGGGCCTTGGGCTATCTACCGTGTACGGCATCGCTCAGCAGCACGGGGGCAGCACCCAGTGCTACAGCGAGCCGAACATCGGGACGACGTTCAAGGTCTATCTGCCGCTGGCTGGCGCAGAGCAAGCCGCCGCGGCGGAAGAGAGCGTGTTCGAAATGGGCATTATGGGCGAGGAGACGATTCTGCTTGCCGAGGACGAGGCCAGCGTGCGCGACCTGGCTGCCAGGGTCCTTCAGGACGCCGGTTACACCGTCCTGTGCGCTGCCGACGGTGCTGAAGCGATGTCGCTGGTTCGCGAACACGGCGGCCGGATCGATCTGATCCTGACCGATGTTGTCATGCCCAAAGTCAACGGCCCCGCGATGGCGCGCGAGGCCCGTTCCAGATGCCCCGGTGTGAAGCTCCTCTTCATGTCCGGCTATGCAGGCAATCCTGTCGAGCGCATGGGTCAGAACATGGTCGAGGTCCCGATCCTGCGCAAGCCTTTCACGGCCCGCAACCTCACGCAGAAGGTGCGCCATGTCCTTGACGAAGCTTGACCCGCTCACGTCCGACCAGGTGCAGCAGGCCCGCTCAGACCGAATCCTCATTGTGGACGACGAGCCCGACGTCCGCGAGATCCTGAGCCGGTGGCTGGCGCGTGAGGGTTACCAGTGCGCCACCGTAGCGAACGCAGAAGAGGCATGTGAGCAGCTCAGGGACGGCAACTTTGCTCTGCTTGTCACGGACATAATGATGCCCGGCGTATCGGGCATCGACTTGCTGAGCACCGTCAAACAGAAGTTCCCCGACGTGGCTGTCCTCATGGCCACGGCCGCGGACGACCGCGAGACCGCCATCGAGGCCCTCGAGATCGGCGCGTTTGGCTACATCGTCAAGCCGTTCGAACGGAATGAAGTCGCCATCAACGTCGTCAGCGCCCTGGAACGGCGCCGGCTCGTGCTGGCCAGCCAGCAGTATGAGCAGCGCCTGGAAGAGCGCGTGCGGGAGCAGACGGAGGACATCCGGCGGTCGCGCGAGGAGATACTGCTGCGCCTTATAGCCGCGCAGGAATTGCGCCACGACGAGACCGGTGCCCACATCCGGCGCATCGGGCTCTACTCCGAGGTGCTGGCCAGCAGAATGGGACGGCCGGAGCATCATGCCGAAACGCTTCGCCTGGCGTCTCCCATGCACGATGTCGGCAAGATCGGCATCCCCGACGCAATCCTCCTGAAGCCCGGCAAGCTCGACGACGACGAGTGGGACATCATGGAGACCCACACCATGATCGGGGAGCGCATCCTGGAGGGGACTTCCATCTCCCTGCTGCACACGGCCGAGCAGATCGCTATCGCCCATCACGAGAAATGGGACGGCTCGGGCTATCCGAAGGGCCTGGCTGGCGAAGACATACCCGAATCGGCCCGCATCGTGGCCGTGCTGGACGTCTACGACGCCCTGGTGAACGACCGCGTTTACCGCCCCGCCGTGCCTGAGCAAGACGCCCTGGCCATCATGGACAGAGGGAGGGGCAGCCACTTCGACCCGGACATCTACGACGCCTTCCGCGCAGCCCTGCCCGAGCTTCGCGTCATTCAGAGCAGGCTGCGCGACAAGCCCCACTGACCGCGGCGGCAGACGTCAAGGCCGTTCAGACGCGCTGCGCGGTCCACCGCACCTCCCGCAGGTCCCGCAACGGGAACTCGCTCCCCATCACCAGGTGGGACAGGCCGTGCTCGGCAGCGACGTCACCGTAGTCATAGGAGCTATCGGTGAGTCGCGACACCTCGAAGCGGAGGCTGGCGTCTCCGGCATGCTCGCCCAGCATCCGGCTCACCTGTCGCCCGCCAACGCCCTGAAGCACGTAATCGTTGGACGGTGCGTTCTGGCAGAAGGCCGTGAGCTCCTCCCCGCCGACCGGCCGGCAGGCCAGGCCGCTGTGCCGCGTGCGATGGTCGGCGATGGCACAGTTGATCCACACGGGGAGCCGCGCCTCGCTGAGCGTGCGGAAGAACGCGGCGTGCGCCTCCTCGTCCAGCCGCCAGTTGTGGAGGTAGGGGTGCAGGATCACCCCGGCGAAACCGTCCTCGAGGTGTCGGATGACGCTGGGCCAGTTGGGCGCCGTCGGGTTTAGAGTGGCCAGGGGCGCCACGCGGGACGTCTTGAGCGCGGCGGCCAGGAACCGGTTGTTTGCGCGTTCCAGGTCCTGTCTGTAGAGGCCGCCGAAGTCCCCGGTGTAAGCCGTTTCGATGCCCGCCTCGGCCAGCAGTTCGTCCAACGCGTCCGGCCTCACCCACGGGCCGCCGTGGAACGGCCAGTCCCCGCAGAAGCAGAAGTGATCCTCGCCGAAGTCGGGTAGCTCCTCTTTCGGACGCAGGGGCTCGGAGGCCGGCGGCGGCGTCTCCTCCAGGCCGAACAGGCGCGCCGCGTTGCCGCCCAGTATCAGTTCCTTGTCCTTCTCCGGGATGTCGGCGAAGACGACTTTGGCCATTTGCGAGGCCTGCGACCGCCCAATCAGGTCGCTGCCGAACAGGACGCGCTCTGCCCCGACGTCAGCGGCCAGCGCCTCCACCAGGCCCTTCTCGGGATAATAGCCGCAGACCTCCAGGTTGGCGTTGGGCAGCCGGTCGCGCAGCACGCCGATGCTGTGCCGCCAGTTGCCGCCGGAGTGGGCGGCCACCAGCCTTGTGTCCGGGCAGCGTTCGGCCAGTTCGGCGAACTCGGGCACGTTGATCTGGCTGCTCGGCGGGCTCCAGGTCACCTGCCAGGTGTGGATGAGCACGGCGAGGCACCTCTCGCCGGCGTGCCGCAGCAGCTTCACCGCATTATCCAGCTTGCCGTCCGGCTCCTTGAGGGAAGTCCACAGCTTGATGCCGACGGCGCCTTCGTCCAGGCAGCGGTCCAGCTCCTCGCGCCAGTTGTCGTTCTGGGGGTTCAGATAGGCCAGCGGCTTCAGCAGCCCGCCGGACCGGGTGGCGAAGTCCAGCGCCGCCTCGTTGGAGCGGCGCGTCTCTTCCTCGTCGGGGAAGGGGGAGATCTTCCACCCTATAGAGACCAGCCCGACCGAGACGCCGTTGACCCGGCACTGGCGGAGCAGTTCGGGCAGCACGTCATCACGGTTTCCCTTCGGCAGCGCGTGAATGTGATCGTCGACGATCATGGCGATGCAGCTCCTTGCGAGGGTCGACGGAGCGTCCGGGCCACGGGCCGAACGCGGCAGGTGAGCTTAACACAACGCCGGGCAAGGAACCACGTGCATTCGCGGGACGGGTGTCAACGGGCACGCACTGGATGGCTTCGGAGAGGGCCCCGCCGGACGCTGCGCGGAGTGAGTCAGCGGCCCCGTTCGAGGATCTCCTTGAAGCGTTCCTGTTGCTCGACCAGTTGCACGAGTCCGTCGCGGAACCCCACGACTACTCCGGACGGTGGCCACTCCTCGTGCTTCTCGTAGATGACGACCGTTCGTGGGTCGGCAGCTTTCGCCGGCTTCCGGTAGGCGTAGCCAATCTCCAGTTC
>CAYUDW010000025.1:16981-24813 GCA_964442595.1 uncultured candidatus Brocadiaceae bacterium | reverse complement strand
TCAACCCCCACCCCGACCTCGTCACCGCACTCAAGAACCGGGGCGCCGTCATCTACACGACGGCTCACAGCGGCAACGTGTGGCATCGGCGGGGCGACGTTCCCCCCCGAACGGGATTCGAGACGCGCCGGCCGATGTAGGCCCCCCAGCGGGCGTTGCCGCGCCGGCGTAACAGGCAGGGGGCGGCGGAGCGTTCCTTCAAAGCCGCCCGCCGCGCTTCTCGGCGGGAAGCTCGTTCGGGTGGCCGATGATCTCCTCGCAGACGCGTCCCGCTTCCGCAGCCCTCTCCGCCAGCGCGGGCGAAAGGAAGACGTAGAGCTTCCATAGCGCCTGGTGCTGGTGCTTGAGGACGCGGATCTCCTCGCTGTTCAACGCCGAGAGCTTCGTCAACTCCCCGCCCGGCATGGCCACCGGCACGTCGGCTTCCTTGAGGGCCATCTCCGCGGGGGCGCAGTAGACGGCCACGCGGTGCTCGTCCGTGCCGAGCTCGTCGGCGATCTGCCGCTCGGCAGCGTTGCGCTCCTGGCCCTGGTTGAGGTGGTACCTGTTCACGGCCTGGCACACCTGGTCTTCGCCGATGCTTCTGGACAGCATGTAGCAACGCTTGAAGAGCCGCCGCTGGCCGAAGTCGCTCAACAGCTCGCGCAGGGCGGGGTCTGCGCCGAAGCGATCGCCCAGGTAGTGCAGCAGCGCGTCGTCCGTGAAGCGGCAGAGGTCCTGCTCTTCCAGCCCGGCCGCCAGGGCCCCCTCGATGGCCTTCGATATCATCACGCCGGCTGCAATCTTGGCGTGGTGGTAGTAGACGCGCTCGCTCAGCACGTAGCGGATGCGCAGCAGGTTCGTGACCTCGCTGAGGGCGTCGCGGCGGAAGAAGCCGCCGTGCTGCATGTCCAGCACCAGGCGGCCCTCCGCCACGCGGAAGTAGTGGAACACGCGCTCGTCGAACTCGTAGCACAGGCCGCAGAAGTAGTTGTCCCGCTTCAGGTAATCCAGCAGGTCGGCGCCGATCGTGCCGCTCACGATCTGCCACAGGTGCTGCTGTGGGGCGGGCAACTTCCGTCCGGGCGAGAGCATTGTCAGGACCAGTCGTCCGGCATCCGAGGAACCGAGCAGTTCGGCCAGTTCGCCGGTTCCCAGCAGGCAGTCGTATCTGGCCTGGCTGCGATCGTGTCGCTCCAGCAGCCGGCGCTCGTCTTCGAAGGTGTGGCCGAACGGGATGTGCGTGACGTCATGCACGAGCGCCGCCAGAAACACGGCGCGTTTCTGCTGCTCGGGCAGACTGAAGCCGCCCTCCGACTCCATGCAGGACACGATGCGTTTGGCCATCCAGCACGTGCCGAGGCAGTGCTCGAAGCGGGTGTGCTGGGCGCTGGGGTAGACGTAGTAGGCCGCGCCGAGCTGGCGTATGCCGCGCAGCCGCTGCATCTGAGGCGTGTCGAGGGCGGCCATCTCCTCGTCGGTGAGGTAGATGTCCTTGTGGACGGCGTCGCGCAGCTTGCGGGTGTGCATGAGGGCGGCCAGGGCTGACGGACCGAAGGGCCGCCGGGCGTCCCGGCGAGCGTAGGGCATTATAGGACGTGCGGGCCGCCGTGTCACCGGAATGATGGCCGGTGGACTTGGACCTCCGACCTTCTGACCCGGACCCGAGCGGGCCCGGGCAAGAAAGGGCGGAAGAGGCGCTTGACAGGGCCTTGCACGGGTGCTAGAGTTATTCATTAATAAGGAGTCCATTCATTACTAAGGAACGCCGATGATCCAGGTGCTCGCCAGGGCTTTCGGGATCCTCGAGGGTCTGTCGTCGAAGGGGTCAGCATCGGTGAAGGAGCTTGCCGTGCTGACCGGCCTGAAGAAGAGCACGCTGTGCAACATCCTGAGGACGCTGCTCGACCTGGGGTGCCTGACGAAGACGGAGCGCGGCAGTTACCGGCTCGGGCCGAAGCTCGGGGAGATCGCGCGCCCGCAGCTTCAGCAAGATGCACTGGCACGGCTGGGTCGCGAGGCGGTGCTGGCGCTGGCGGATGCGAGCGGGGAAGCGGCGCAGGTTGTCGTGCTGCGCGACGGCGAGCGCTACATCATGGCGGAGGGACGGAGCCGACGGGACCTGATCGTGAACACGGTGAAGCTGGGAATCACCGCGGTGGGGTCGGCGACGGGACGGGTGCTGCTGGCCTACCAGGACGAGGCCGCCCTGAAGGAAGCTGTGCGGAAGGCGCAGGCGAGAGGCGGTGAGACCGGTGAGTCCCTGAGCGAGCTGAAAGAGGCGCTGAAGAAAACACGGAAGGACGGGCTGAGCGAGAATCGCCCGCGGGATCGCGAGGTGGTGGGGCTGGGCGTGCCGGTGTTCTGCGGGGCAGAGGTGGCGGCGGCGCTCGGGGTGTATCTGCCCAGCGTGCGGTTCCGCGGAAAGCATCGCACCGAGGTGATCGAATTGCTGCGAAGGGCAGGGAAGGAGCTGTCGTTGAGGTTGTCCGCGGAAGTGGGCGGACCCACTGCGGGCCCGGCGGAGACGGCTCAGATGCTCAAGGAATAGGAGATGCATACCTATGCCCGACTTAACCTCTGAGAGGCTCAAGAAGTTTGCCGGCAAGGTCGGCGTCGACGTCCTCGGCGTGGGCCCGATCGAACGGTTCGAGGGCGCGCCTCCGGGGCGACATCCGGCCGATTTGTATCCCGACGTGAAGAGCGTGATCACCATCGGGTTCCGCATCACGCGCGGCTCGCTCCGTGGCATTGAGGAAGGCACCGATTGGTCCGCCTACGACTTCATGAGCTACGGCGGCATCGTGATGATGTACTCCCTGATCGCCAAGCGGGAGATCTCCTGCTTCATCGAGGACCACGGTTACGAAGCGGTGCCCTTCATCCACACGTGTGCCAAGGAAGCGGGCCAGCCGGTGGGGCCGGGCAAACCGAAGCCCGACGTGCTCCTCAACGAGCGGATCCTCGCCGTGGCCTGCGGCCTGGGTGAGATTGGCTACAGCCGGATGTTCCTCTCGCCCAGGTTCGGCCCCGCCATCCGGCTGTTTCCGATCCTCACGGACGCGGTTCTCGAGCCGGACCCGATGGTGGAGACGCGCGTCTGCGACAGGTGCATGCTCTGCGTGAAGGAATGCCCCGGCGGGGCAATCTCAGCTACGGAGACAGAGACCGTCACCATCGCGGGCCACACCTACGAGATGGGCAAGATCGACATCCCGCGGTGCGGATGGGTCCACCACGGAGGGATGCGCGCCGTCTCGCCTTTCATCGAGCAGGACGTCGAGATCGACTTCAGCAAGGGGTCGCTCTACAACGAGAGGTTGATGGCCATTCCCTACTGCGGAAGCCAGGACAGGTTCATGCGTCACGTGGCGATCTGCGGCGCGATCAGCTGCGTACGCTCCTGCCTGATCCATCTGGAGGAGACGGGCGCAATATCGCAGACCTTCAAGTCTCCGTTCCGCAGGCGGAAGCCCTGGTGGCCGCTTGAGCCGGTGCCAGATGCCTAGCGTCCGGCCGCCAAACGCCCTTGATCCTTTCAGAAACTCAAGCGACGGGCGAAGAGGCCGGCGCAGCCCCGCTGAAGGGAGGGGGTGACCGTCGGTCGGCGGGATGAAGCGGAGACCGGAAGCGAGACCGCAGAAGAGCGCGCCTACTGACCTGCTGGCGCCTCCTGGCCTTGCTGGCCTTGCCCGCCGTCCTCTCCGTTCTCCTCTCTGCTGCTGTCCTGCTCTGCCATCTCGCCGGAGGCGCTCTGGCGTAGGTCCGGGGATTTGGGCTCGGCCTCGGCCTGCCGGGCGCGCGCCGCCTTGCCGAAGTCCGGCCGCCTGGGCAGGTCCTTGAGGGACCGCAGGCCGAAGGCTTCCAGGAAATGGCGCGTGGTGCCGTAGAGGAGCGGCCGCCCCAGCTCTTCGCTCTTGCCCACGACCTTCAGCATTCGCCTGTCTACGAGGGAGCGGAGGATGTGTCCCGACTGCACCCCTCGGATGTCCTCTATCTCGGCCCTCGTGATGGGCTGCCGGTAGGAGACGATGGCCAGCGTTTCGAGGGCGGCCTTGCTCAGCGTTTCCTGCTGGCGGCGGTTGGCAAGCTGGAGTACCCATGGGGCGAACTCGGGCCGGCTGAGCAACTGGAAGCCGCCCGCGATCTCCTCGATGGCGAAGGCCCTGCCCCCTGCATCGTACTCCTGCTGCAGTTCCTTGACGACACGACGGACCTGGCGTCCGTCGCCGGCGCCGGATATCTCTGCCAGCCGGCTCGCGCTGACCGGCCTGTCGGCGCTGAACAGCAGCGCTTCGATCACCCTCTTAACCTGGCCCGCATCCGCGGACGCATCCTGCTCAGGAGCGTCCGGCTCACTTGCCTCCACCGCGTCCGGCGGTGCAGTCGCGGGCGCCGCTTCCGGATCGTCGTCCACAGGGCCTGGCATGTGCTCGTCCTGGCTGCTCATCCCCCGTATACCTCGGCGGTTCGTTCGATGATCTTGCGGACGGCCTTGCGGACGGCCTTGGTGGCCGCAAGACTGCTGATGGTGGCGCCCGTGACGGCGTCGATGTTGCCCAGGTCGTCTCCCTGGCCCAGGTCGGTCAGGCGCCTGTCGTCGAACTGCTTCTGGAAGGCCGGTCTGCTTTCCTCCCCCTTCTGGCCGGCCAGGGCTCCCCAGACGGACACGGTTCTCTCTACGGCCTTGATGTTCTCGCCGAGCCCGGGGGTTTCCTGGCTGGAGACGACTGTGATGGCCTCGATGACGGGATCGTCGGGGACGGGCGTGTTCGGCTCGGGCACCCGGACGGACGCAAGCACCTTGATCAGGCTCGAGTATCCCTGTTCCGAGCCCATCGCGGCGTAGATGACGCCCGAGCTCGTGCGGCTCACGTAGACTTTCTCCTCGTCGGGCGTGCCTTCGGGGTAGTCCCCGACGACCTCGCCCCCGGGATCCCCTTCCACCACGCGCCCGAGGGAGTCGGAGAAGACCTCCGCCTGCTTCTGCTCGATGTCGTCCCTGAGAAGGAAGTAGAGGGTGCCGACGCCGGCCCCGCTGCCCAGGCAGATCAGCCCCAGCACCAGGACCGCGCCGATCAACTTCCTCCTGCCTCGGGTGGGTTCGCCCGTCTCGCTCATGCCTGCCTCACGCTGGGTTTGGGAGTGCGGGAACCGTAGACCCTCGGCCGCACCCATCTGTCGATAAGGGGAGTGAAAGTGTTCATGATGACGATGGAATAGGCCACGCCCTCGGGGTAGCCGCCGTAGCGGCGTATCAGGGCGACCAGCACACCGCAGCCGACGCCGAAGATCACGCGTCCCGCCTGCGTGAACGGCGTGGTCACCATGTCCGTGGCCATGAAGAAGGCGCCGATGATCAGGCCGCCGGCCAGGACGTGGTAGAAGGGATCGGCGGCCCACGGCGCCGCGCCCTCACCGGTCGGCAGCAGCCACGTGAGCACGAAGACGGTGCCGACGTATGCGACCGGAATCCGCCAGTCGATCACTTCGCGAAGGATCAGGAAGGCGCCGCCTATCAGCAGCGCCACCTTGCAGGTCTCGCCGATGCTGCCGGGCACGCCGTTGCCGAACAAGAGGTCCAGGTGGGAGAAGCGCGCCGCCGCGCCCTCCTTCGCCAGGGGCGAAGCCATGGTCATGGTATCGACCGGCGTGCCCCACAGCATCCGCGGCACGGGCCACTTCGAAAGGCTGACCTGCACGGGGTAGGCGAACTGAAGGAAGATGCGGGCGGCGAGCGCGGGATTCCAGACGTTACACCCCAGGCCGCCGAAAGCATGCTTGGCGATGGCGATGGCGAACACCGCGCCGACCAGCGGGCAGTAGAGAGCCACGTCCGGCGGCAGCACCATCGCCAGCAGCATGCCCGTGATGAAGGCGCTGCCGTCCGCGGCGTGGGCGAGCGGCCGCCCCCTCAGGCGCAGGCAAGCCAGCTCCGTCGCCTCCGCAGCCGCGATGGTCACGACGTACACCGCCAGGGCGTGCAGGCCGAAGAAGTAGATGCTGATCGCAGCCGCCGGCACCAGGGCGACCACCACGCTCCGCATGATGGTGCGGATGTCGTCCGGCGCGCGCAGATGCGGAGACGAGCTGACCAGAAGCTGCCCTTGCATTGGCATTCCTCACGCGCGGCAGGGGGGCACCCCTAGCCGCTCTGCTGAGCCTTGGCCCGGCGCAGCCGCAGCTCGACCTTCCCGAACTTGATCATGTGCACGATGCGCCGCCTGGCCGGACACACGTAGGCGCAGCACCCGCACTCCTTGCATTCCAGCATCCCCAGGGCGACCGCCGCGTCCCACTCCTGTCGCTCGCAGGCGATGCTTATCTCGCCGGGCGACAGGCCGAGCGGGCAGTGCGCCACGCACCGGCCGCAGTGGATGCAGGCGCGCTGCGCGGGGACGCCGGCTCCGCACCGGACAAGTATGGCGTTGTTGCCTTTGACCAGGGGCACGTCGACCATGCCCTGCGCGATGCCCATCATCGGCCCGCCGAGCACCAGTTGGTTGGCGTCCTCTCGGAGGCCCTGGCGTTCGAGTATGGCGGCGATGGACGTGCCGATCCGCTCGATGAAGTTCCCGGCGTTCTCTATGCCGTCGCCCGTCACGGTTACGGCCCGTTCTATCAGCGGTCGGCGGAACCGTATCGCGTCCCGGATCGCCAGCGCCGTGGCCACGTTGTGGACGAGGCAGCCCACGTCGCTCGGCAGTCCGCCCTGGCTGGGCACCTCGCGCCCCGTGACGGCCGTGATGAGTTGCTGCTCGGCTCCCTGCGGGTATTTCACCTCCAGGGGAACCACCCGGATCGTGGAGTCCTGCTCCAGTGCCTTGCTTAGCGCCTCGATGGCGTCCGGCTTGTTACGCTCGATGCCGACGTAGCCGTTGGGGGCCTTGACGATGCGCATGATCAGCCGCAGCCCGTCGATGACGTCTTCGGTGCGTTCGAGCATGAGGCGGTGATCGACGGTGACGTAAGGCTCGCACTCGGCGCCGTTGATGAAGACGTCGGTTACGGGCGTCTCCGCCGGGGGGCTCAGTTTGACGTGCGCGGGGAAGGTCGCTCCGCCCAGGCCGACGACGCCGCACTCGTGCACCAGTTCGACCATTTGCCGCGCGTCCATGCCTTTGACGTCCTGCGGCTCATTCAGTCCCCTGCTCCACTTGTCCTCGCCGTCGTTCTCGATGATGACGGCGGGGACGGGCATGCCGGTGACGCTGTAGGTGCGCGTCTCCACCGCTTTGACGGTTCCGCTGACCGGCGCGTGGATGTTCGCACTGATGTAGCCCTGCGCCTGGCCGACCAGTTGCCCCTTTCGGACGCGGTCTTTCTTCTTCACCACGGGGGCGGCGATGGCGCCGATGTGCTGCGCCATCAGGACCGCGACTTCCGCGGGCGGCTCGGAGACCTGGATGGGCATCCCCTGGGTGCGATCCTTGCTCCCCTCCGGGTGGACGCCCCCGCGGGGGAACGTCATCACTTGAGTGTTGGCTGCCATTTATTGCTCGGAGCGTCGTGTCGCTTTCAAGAGGTGGCCGGGCCTCCTCCGGCTAAGTGGCCCGGGACATGCTGGTCCTCCGCTCGCGCAGCGCTCGGCCGATCTGCCGCACGGCCTGCTGGAGCCGCTGCTTGTTCTCAACGATCGCCATGCGCACGAAGCCGTCCCCGCCCTCGCCGAACGCCGCGCCCGGTGCGATGGCCACGCCCGCCTCCGCCAACAGCATCATGCAGAAGTCCACGGAGCCCATGCTCCGGAAGTCCTCCGGGATGGGCGCCCAGACGAACATGGTGCCCCTCGGGGGCTCGACGGGCCAGCCGACCCGGCTCAGCCCCGAACAGAGCACGTCGCGGCGCCCCTG
>CAYUDW010000025.1:0-16881 GCA_964442595.1 uncultured candidatus Brocadiaceae bacterium | reverse complement strand
TGTATCCGTCGAAGGTGATGTGGCTGTAGGCGAAGTCGTGGATGATGAGCATGTCTTGGGCGCGGGCGAACTCGACGGCCCTCTCGAAGAAATCCAGCTCCACGGTCATGGCCGTGGGGTTGTGGGGGTAGTTCAGGATCAGGAGTCTGGGCCTGGGCTCGACCGTGGGCACCAGCTCTTCGAGGCGGTCGAAGAACTGCCGCCTGTCAGACACGGGCAAAGAGACGACCTTGCCGCCCGCCAGCGTGAGGCTGTGGATGTGCGGCGGGAACGCCGGCGTCGGCACTACGGCCGTGTCGCCGGCCTCCACCAGCACCAGCGCCAGGTGGGAAAGGCCCTCCTTGCTGCCGATGGTGCAGACGACCTCCCTTTCCGGGTCGAGCTCAACGCCGTACTCGCGGTGGTAGAACCTGGCCACCTCGCGCTTGAGGTTGAAGATGCCGTCAGCGCTGACGCTGTAACGGTGGTTGCGCGGATCTTGGACCGCCTCCACGAGTTTGCTGATGATCCGCGCGGGCGTGGGATCGTTCGGGTTGCCCATGCCCAGGTCGATGATGTCCTCCCCGTCGCGCCGGCGCCTCATCTTCTCGGCGTTCAGCTTGCCGAAGATGTATTCGGGAAGTTGCCCGACTCGGCTGGCGAATTCGATCTTCATCCTGCGGTCACTTCAGTTTCACTTCTATGGTTGCCTCGGCCCTGAGCTTCAGTAACAAGGCGCGGCTTCGTTTCCGGGCCTTGCGCAGGAAGGCCTCCTGCTCGACGGACGCGCGCACGGAGTCCAGGGACGGCGGCTCGGGCGGGGAATGCCGCTTCAGCAGCTTGATTATACGATACTTGCCCGCGTGTTCAAAGACGCGGCTCGTCTCGCCTTCGCGTAAGTCCTTTGCATAGGGGTAGTAGGGATGTGAAGCCGTGACGTTCAAGGCCCTGCCGCGCTCCATCCACAGGCCGGGCTCCGCGGACTCGGTCAGTGCCACCTGGTCGAAACTCGCTCCCTGCCTCACCTGCTGCAGCATGCCCTGGGCCGCCGCGTGCGTGTCCGCCTCGGCCTCGCGGACGACGAGGCGCTCGCCGCTGAGGTCCGTGTAGGCTTCCCGTATGTCCGCCTCGGTCACCTCCACGTCGTCGGCGACCAGCTTCTCAGCCAGCAGCGTGGCTCGGATGCTGTGAAGGGGCGCAGACTCCTGCACCAGCGACTCCTTGAACTGCTGCACGGCGATGCCGTTCGCCTCCAGGGACATTGTCAGTTGGTCGGCCGTAATGCCGCGCGCGAGCGCCTGCTCCTGGAACAACTGATCGGCGACCGACAGCTTGCGCGCCGTGATGTCCTCGGCGGACACGGAAACGCCGCGCCGCTCCGCCTCCTGCAGGATCAGCGTGCGCTCGATGCACGGCTCCAGCATGACGGGGCCGAACTCCTCGATCAACGCTTCCGCCAGGTCGTCGATCAGCAGCGGCTCGCCGTTGACGAACCCGGCCACTCCCTCGCCCAGGACTCGCCGGTCGCTGGGATCCGAGGTCAGGTTCACCACCACGCACGCGTCGGCGTTCAGGCGGGCCAGCAGCACGTCGAACTGCTGCCGGGCCGTCTGCGCCACAAGCTCGGCTCGCAGTTGCTCCCTGACCTGTTCGAACGGCTCTTCGGCCGGAGGGATCTCCTTGATGAAACGAAACACGTGCCAGTACTGCCCGTCGTCGTGCAGCTTCAGTTCCTCCGGCTTCATTCCGGCAAGGGCGCGGCCGAACTCGGAGGACGACGGGACCGGCCCGATGCGGCCTTTGTGCGGCGTGCTGGCCCGGTCCAGGCTCGCCTGCAGAACCGCTTCGGCCCATAGATCGGGGTCTCCTTGCAGCGTCGCCAGAAGGCCCTCGGCCTGGCTGCGCTGGGCCACGACGATGTGGGCCGCCGAGTAGCGCCGGCCGCGGGTGCGCTCGTAGTACGCTCGCAACGCGTCTTCGCTCAGGTCCATCTGGGGTGCCAGCAGCTTCTCCGCCAGGAGCTGGACGCGCAACGGTGACTTGGAGATGCCCTGGGCCAGTTCATCCCGTATGGCATCGGCATCCCAGCCGTATTGCTCGCCGGCAAGGCGGAACTCCTCCGGCCCCATTCTCACGCGTTCCTGCACGGCCCGCATGCCCAACTCAAGCTCCAGTTGCCTCCTGGCAGCCAGTTCCTCATCGCTCACCGTTATGCCCTGGCGGCGGGCCTCCTGTTCGATCAGCATCCGGTCCACCATGCTTTCCAGGGCGGCACGTCCGAGGGCGTCAACGAGTGTGAGTCCGAACTCCTCCCGCGAGATCTCCTGGCCGTTGACGACGGCGACGGTTCCCCCGTCGGCCGCGCGCGCAGCCGGCGCGACCAGAAGCGCGGCAAGGATAATCGCCATTCCGGTTCGCAGAAGCATGGGACGTGTCTCAGCAAGACGTGGGGCGCCCTTGCGCATCAGACCATTCCGGCGAACCCGAGGAAGGCCATGGCCATCAGTCCGGTGGAGATGAAGGCTATGGGCATGCCCCGCAGGGGCGCGGGCACGTCCACCATGGCCAGCCGTTCCCTCACGCCGCTCATCAGGAGCATGGCCAGCGTGAACCCCAGGCCGGCGCAGATGCCGCGCCATGAAGCGGCCACCAGGCCCGCCGCCACGGTCATGCTCTGGAACTCCAGGGGGGCGTCGGTCGTGTTCAGCAGCGCCACGCCCATGACGGCGCAGTTCGTCGTTATCAGCGGCAGGTAGATGCCCAGCGCCTGGTAGAGCGCCTGGAGCCTGGCTCGCATGAACAGCTCCACCAACTGGACGAGGGCCGCGATGACCAGGATGAACATGGGCGTCTTGAGCGCAAGCACCAGGTCGGTCGGGATCAGCACCAGCCGGAAGAGCAGGAAAGTCACGAAGCTGGCCAAGAACATGACGAACGTGACCGCGGCGCCCATGCCGAGGGCGCTTTCGGTCTTCTGCGTTACGCCGATGAAGGGGCAGAGGCCGAGGAACCTGGCCAGCACGAAGTTCGACACGAAGATGGCCGAGAAGGCGATCGTGAAGAACTGCCCGATGCCCATGCCTTACCCTCACACTAAGGCGCCGCCCGAACGCCGCGTAGCCAGTTGAAGAAACCCAGCAGGAGGCCGAGCATAAGGAACGCGCCCGGCGCCTGGATGAGGATTGCCGCCGGCACGTAGCGCACCGGCCAGGAGACCGGCACCCAGGGATAGCCCCAGATCGTGCCGCTGCCCAGCACCTCCCTCAATCCGGCCACCAGGCAGATGGCCAGCGTGAAGCCCACGCCTATGCCGAGGGCGTCAAGGACCGAGCGCAGGACCCCGTGCTTGTAGGCGAACGACTCGGCGCGGTAGAGGATGATGCAATTGACGACGATGAGTGGAATGAAGATCCCCAGGCTGGCGTTGATCTCGGGCGGCAGCTTGCCCTTGAAGATGATCTCCACCATGGTCACGAACGAGCCGATGATGACGATGAAGCACGGGATGCGGACCTCCGGCGGGATCAGGCGGCGCAGAAGCGCCACCAGCGTGCTGGCGCAGGTGAGCACGAAGATGACGGCCACGCCCATGGCCACGGCGTTCTTGAGCGCCGTCGTCACGGCCAGGGTGGGGCAGAGGCCCACGGCGAGGACGAACACCGCGTTCTGGGAGAAGATGCCTTTGCCGAACTCGTTCCAGAGCGTCCGCCCGTTCATCGAGGACCTCGCGGGATGGGCTCAGTCGAAAAGACCGCTCACTATATCAGACCCCGGGCAGCCGCTCAAGTCAGCGGCGCACGGCGGACCGCTCCGTCACATGAGCAACCCGACGAAGTTCGCCAGCACGAGCAGCGGCCAGAAGACCCAGCAAATGAGCAGCGCGTACGTCATCTCCACGCAGAAGGGAGCGAAGGCCCTGTCCACGAGGTACAGGAGGACCGCCGCCAACGGCAGGCCCTCCCCGGCGGCCAGGAGCACGAGGGCCGCCGCAGGGCTCATGGGCCAGTACACGGCCAGCGTTGCCAGTGCCGTGCTCGCGGCGAAAAAGATGCCGCAGGCCAGCAGGACGAACTTCCGTCTGCGGGCGAACGCCACGGCGCTGGCCCCCAGCAGCGCCAGCGACAGGATGTTCAGGTCGAGCGCCAGCACGGGGCCTCCGGTAAGAAACGAAGGGCGAGCCGCCGCGCCTATTCTACATGGCGCGCCGGGGCTGCGGCAATCAATCTGGCGCGCTCGAAAGCTGCGGCTGCGGCTGCGGGGCGGCAATGGCGGGACGCCCGTTCTTGCAATTGGTCGGGCCGCGAGATTAGAATCGAAGTTCTCGCCCGTATCGTATTCGCGTGGCACTTGAGCGCTTAACCATGGCAAGGTTCAGCATCTCCAGAACCGTTCCCCTGATCGTCCTGCTGACGGATTTCGGCTTCAAGGACAGCTATGTCGGTGTCATGAAGGGCGTGATTCGTGGGATCAGCCGGGACGCCGACATCATCGACCTTTCGCACAACATCATGCCGCAAGACGTGGCGGAAGCGGCGTTCGTGCTGTCGGCGTCGTACCGTTACTTCCCCGAGGGGAGTATCTTCGCGTCCGTCGTGGACCCGGGCGTGGGCACGGATCGGGCCGTGCTATGCATGAAGGCGGACAGGCGGCTCTTCCTGGCACCGGACAACGGCCTCCTTAACGTGATCGCAGAGCGGGTCGAGGGCGCGGAACTGCGCAAGGTGACGGCCGATGAGTACTTCCTCAAGGACAGGAGCGTGACGTTCCACGGGCGGGACATCTTCGCCCCCGTCGCGGCTCATCTGGCCGAGGGACTAGAGCCGGCCAAGCTGGGGCCCGTCGTCACGAGCTTCCGCAAGCTCCGCTTGCCCCATCCCGTCCGCACTGCCGATGGCAGCCTGAGGGGCCAGATCGTCTATATCGACCAGTTCGGCAACCTGATCACGAACATCGGGGAGGCCACACTGGCGCGCAGCTTCAGCGTGCCCCCGGAGAAGGTGGTCGTGCACGCCGGTGGCCGAGAGATCCGGGGGCTGGCCACGACGTACGAGGATCGGCAGGAAGGGGAGCTGCTGGCGCTCATAGGCAGCAGCGGCTATCTGGAGATCGCCGTCAGTCGCGGCTCCGCTGCTCGACTGGTGGAGTGCGAGAAAGGGGAAAGCGTCGTCCTGACTGCGCCGGCGAAGGGCCGCTAACGCTCGACGCGGGGCAGTTGGGCGCATCGGGCGCCGGCGAGGTGGCGTGAACTTGCCGAGGACGCCCCCGAACGTGTGGTCCGCTCAGTAGCCCAGGGCCATGATCGCGCGCAGGCCGGCCACCTTCCGTCCGTTCAGCCCCAAGGGCGTGACGTGCCGGACCAGCCACCGATCGCCCAGTTCCTCGACGGTGATCAGCCATTCCGTGCGGGCGAACTGCCCCCGGAAGGGATCGCCGTGTCGCGATTCGACGTAGACCATGGCCGTCGCCGTGCCGTGCCCAATGTTGAGCTGCCGCACCACGAGCGAGATCCGGGAGACTGGCCGGCCCGGCAGGATGCGGGCCAGTCTCTCGGCCAACTGGTCTCGGTACATCCCTTCCTCGGAGAAGTAGGGGGAGACGTGCGCCATCACCTTCCCCTCGTCGCCCTCGACGATGGCCTCCCCGATGGCTTCGAGCACGGCCCGGACTTTGCCCCGATCGCTTTTGTGGAAGGCAGACCACGCGAGCAGAACCCCCACTGCCAGGCAGGCAGTCACTGCCACGGAAACGGCGGGATGCGCTCGAGCCGCAACCACCAAACGCCCCAGCGGCCGCTCAGGCGTGCCAGCACCGGCTCCTGTCCCTTGCATGCCCGTTTCCGCCCGATAGGCCTGCCCGTCGACAGGCGTCACTCAAGCATGTAACACACTTCCAGGGCGCCCCGGACCAGATCGTCCACGCCGGGCAGGTAGGCCCTCTCCAGCACCTCTGACTGTGGCGAGATGGCGTCCGCTGAGCCGATTCTGGCCACCGGCGCGTCCAGGTAGTCGAAGCCTTCCTGCTGGATGCGGGCGGCCACTTCGGCAGTGAAACTGCCGGTCAGGCATGCCTGGCAGGCCACCACGCACCGTCCGGTCTTGCGCACGGAGTTCAGGACCGTTTCCAGGTCGAGCGGGATCAAGCTCCTCAAGTCCACCAACTCCGCGTCGACCCCGTGCTCGTCGGCCAGCACTTCAGCGGCAGCCACCATCAAGTGTGCCAGCAGACCCCAGCCAACGATGGTGACGTCCCCGCCCGCTCGGCGGATGGCCGCGCGCCCGATCGGGACCAGGTAATCCTCCTCGGGCACCTCGCCGCGCAGGTTGTAAAGCTCCTGGGACTCCACGAACAGGACGGGATTATCGTCGCGGATGGCGCTCTTGAGCAGCCCCTTGGCGTCGTACGGCGTCGAAGGATAGACGACGTAGAGGCCCGGCGTGTGCGTGGCGTGCGCCTCGAGGGCCTGAGAATGTTGCCCGCCGTAGCCTTTGCCCGCTCCCACGCTGCTACGGATGACCATGGGCACCGTGGTCTGTCCGCCGCTCATGTAGTGCCATTTCGCCGCCTGGTTGAACATCTGATCGCCCGCCTGGAACTCGAAGTCGCTGTACATCAGCTCCACTACGGGCCGCAGCCCCGTCATGGCCGCGCCGACGCCGGTGCCGATGATGGCGGCCTCGCTGATGGCGGTGTTGAAGACGCGGTCCCGCCCGAATGCCTCCAGCAGCCCCTTGCTCAGCTTGAAGGCGCCGCCATAGTCCGCCACGTCCTCTCCGTAGAGCACAACGCGGCCGTCCCGCAGCATCTCCTCGATCAGGGCCTCGCGCAGCGCTTCCTTGAAGGTGATCGTCCCTTCCTTCCGCGCGGGGATGGGGGGCGCTTCCAGGGCCTTTGCCTCGGCGAACTCAGCGGGCACTTCGGTGGACGCCGAGTCCGTGAAGACGTAGCGCGTCACCTCTGCCGCGTCCGGATCGGCGGCCTCGGCTGCGCGGATGGCGGCTTCCTCGTGGCGCTTCTCGACGGCGTTCCTGAGTTCCGTCAGGTCCGCTTCTTCGGCGATCCCTGCCTCAACGATCTGCTCGGTCAGCCGGCGGATGGGATCGCACTCGCGCCATGCCTGTTCTTCCTCTTTACGGCGGTACTCATTGCGCGGATCGCTCAGGCTGTGGCCGTGATAGCGGTAGCAGATCAGCTCGCACAGGACCGGTCCTTTGCCGTTGCGTGCCAGCTCAGCCGCCCGCGCGATGCCGTCGCGCACGGCGAGCACGTCCATCCCGTTGATGACTTCGGCGTGCATGGCGTCCGTGCTGAAAGCGGCCGCGCGGCGGGCGAGGAACTCGATCCCGGTCACCTCGCCGCGCTGCTGGCCCGTCATGCCGTACTGGTTGTTCACTATCGCGTAGATGACGGGCAGCCCGAACGGCCGAGCCGCCAGCGCCTTGCTGGCGAACTGGGCCATGCAGGAGAAGTTCAGCGATTCCAGCACGACGCCGTTGGAGTAGGCACCATCCCCGGCAAAGCAGAGGACCAGGCCCCCGTTGTCCAGGTACCGGCAGCTCAGCGCCGCGCCGGTGGCGATGCCCACCGATCCCCCGACGATGGCGTTGGCGCCCAGGTGCCCGCTGGAGAAATCGGCGATGTGCATGCCGCCGCCCCGGCCGCGGCAGTACCCGTCTTCCTTACCGAACAGCTCCGCAGCGGTTCTGTAGATGTGTTCGGCCTTGGCCAGATCCCTCAGTTCCGCCGCGGCCAGGCGCCGGGCTTCGCCGGACCCGATCCACTGCCGAAGCTCCTCCTCGCTACGGCTCTTGATGGCGACGTAGCCCTTGGCGATGGCATCTCCGTGGCCGCGGTGGGAGCTGGTGATGTAGTCCGTCGCCCGCACCGCGGAGCAGGCGCCTACGCTGGCGGCTTCCTGTCCGACGGATAGGTGCGTCGGGCCGCGGTATCGGAATCCCCTTTCACGCAGCGGCTCGAAGGACTGCATGCGCAGCGCCACGATCATCTCCTCGAAGGCGCGGACGCTCAGCATCCATTCGAGCAGATCCAGGGCGTCCTGGGTGCTCAGGCTGCCGCGCTGCAGCTCGTCCTCGAGGGTGCGCGTGTGCTGGAAGACCGGTATCTTGGGAAACTCGATCTCGGTCGGCTCGAACTCGGGCAGGACGGGTATGTCACGAACCACGAGGCAGCCTCCGGTTGGACGTGAGTTGCCGGTGCCGGGCGCCGGCCCGGTGTTGCGTGCCTGAACGGCGCGCAGGCAGGCAATGCCCGGTGTGTCGGTCCCTGCCGTTCGTCGTCTGAGGTGGGCAGCGGCCCCTCCGGCGGACGTCAGCCCGTCGGGTTCGGTTCTTATATCGGACGGCAGGCGGCAATTCAAACGCGGCGGCGCTTGTCCCCGTCAGGCGCCCTTCCTCTTGCGCCGCTCCAGCAGTGGCTTCTCGCCCCGCACCACGTCCGCTCCGACGACGTAGGTCTGCTCCTTGGGCAGGGACGGCAGGTTGAAGAGCGGGTCGAGCATGAGTCTCTCCAGCACTGAGCGGAGGGCGCGGGCCCCGGTGTCCTTCTCCATGGCGATGCGTGCGATCTCGCGCAGCCCGGCCTGCGTGAACTCGAGCTGCGAGCCTTCCAGCTCGAAGTACTTCTGGTACTGGCCGATCAGGGCGTTCTTCGGCTCGACCAGGATCCGGACCAGGTCTTCCTCGGCCAGCGGCATCAACGGGGTGACGATGGGCAATCGGCCGACCATCTCGGGAATGAGGCCGTACTTCACCAGGTCGTCTTCGGTGACCAGTTCGAGTAGCTTGCCCAGGTTATCCTCCTCGCCCTTGCCCTCGCGGCCGAACCCGATGCTTTGCTGGTTCGTCCGCTTGGCCACCAGCTCGTGGATCCCGGTGAACGAGCCGCCGCAGATGAACAGGATGCGGTTCGTGTCGATCTGGATGTACTTCTCTTCGGGGTGTTTCCTGCCACCGTGCGGGGGCACGTTGGCGATCGTGCCCTCCAGGATCTTCAGCAGCGCCTGCTGGACGCCTTCGCCCCCCACGTCCCGCGTGATGCTGACGTTGTGGTACGTCTTGCCTATTTTGTCGATCTCGTCGACGTAGACAATGCCTTGCTGGGCGCGTTCGACGTCGAAGTCGGCGCTCTGGATCAGCTTGAGCAGCACGTTCTCGACGTCCTCGCCCACGTAGCCCGCTTCAGTCAGCGTCGTGGCGTCTGTGATGGCGAAGGGCACGTCGAGCGTCTGTGCCAGCACCCGGGCAATCAGCGTCTTGCCGACGCCGGACGGACCGATCAGCAGCACATTGCTCTTTTCCAGCTCGACGCCACTCGAACCCGCGTAAAGCAGGCGCTTGTAGTGGTTGTGCACGGCGACGGCGACCGTCTTCTTCGCTTGTTCCTGGCCGATCACGTATTCGTCCAGGCTGCGCTTTATCTCGAGGGGCGGAGGCACGCGCAGGACGCCCGTCGGCCGGCCCGGCCGCAGCGTTTCCTGCTTGATGATGGAGTAGCAGAGCTCGACGCAGTCGGCGCAGATGAAGGTGTTGTGCTCGCCCTGGATCAGCCTTTCGACTGAACCGTAGCTCTTGCCACAGAAGGAACACGCTTCCTTGGGGCCGTCGTTACCGTATGCCATCTTTCGCCAGGCCTCCCGCTCGCTCTCCGCCGGCCGGGGCGCATCGGCTGCTCAGTCTTCCGGCGTCAAGGTAAGCACCTCGTCCACCAGGCCGTACTCCTTGGCGTCCTCGGCCGACATGTAGAACTCGTGGTCCGCGTCCTTCTCGATTTGCTCGATGGGTTGGCCGGTGTGCTCGGCCAGAATCTCGTTGATCCAGCGTTTGAGCTTGACCATCTCCTCGGCGTGGATGCTGATCTCCGCTGCAGTGCCCTCGCGGTCGGAGCTCCACGGCTGATGCAGCATCACGCGCGAGTGAGGCAGCGCGAACCGCTTGCCCTTCGCTCCGCCGGCCAGCAGCATCGCCGCCATGCTGAAGGCGTGACCGACCACGTAGGTCGCCACGTCGCACTGCACCAACTGCATGGTGTCGTAGATGGCCAGTCCGCTGGTAATCAGGCCGCCGTTGCAGTGGATGTACAGGTTGATGTCTTGCTTCTTGTTCTCGCTCTGGAGGTACAGCATCTGGGCTACGGTGAGGTTGGCCACCACGTCGTTGATGACGCTGCCGATGAATATGATGCGATCCTCCAGCAGCCGGGAGAAGATGTCGTACCCTCGCTCGCCGTAGCTGGTTTTCTTGATAACGGTGGGCACGATCGTGCTGCCGAACGTCTGGGCAGCCGCGCATGCCTCCATCAGCCAGTCGGGATAGGAGTCCTTTGCCATTGCCGTCGAACCCTCCGTGCGTCAGCCTTCTTCTGCGGAATCAGCTTCTTGCCCCTGGTCCTGGCCCCCGTATCGCTTGAGGAACTCGTCGGAGGAGATCTCCTCAACGTGGGCGTTCTCCATGAGGAAATCGATGGTCTTGTTCTCGCGCATGTCGTCGCGCAACGCGCGGACCATTCCCCGCTCCTCCATGTAGCTGCGGGCCCTCTCCTCGCGCCAGCTCTGGCGCGTCGCGAACGCGCGTATCTGGCTGTCCACCTCCGACTCAGTCACCAGTATGCGCTCCCCCTCGGCTATCTTGCGCAGCAGGTATCGGGCCTTAAGCCTTCGTTGTATCTGCTCCTGCGTTTCATGCGGCCTGTCGAGGGCCCTGCGCTCGGCCTCGTGGCGAGGGACGCCCTGGCGCAGCAGGCGCACAAGGGTCCTGATTCGATGTTCCTCCACGGCCCTTTCCACCAGGCTGGCGGGCAGCTCGCAGTCCACGTTCTTGAGCAACTGGTTGACCAGCATCTGCCGGGCGATGTCCTCGCGCTGGTCCGACAGGCTGCTCTGCAGCCTTTCCCGCACGAGGGGCTCTATCTCACTGGCCGAAGAGAGGCCGATCTTCTCGGCCAGGTCGTCGTCCAACTCGGGGATGTGACGGCGCATCACTCGGGACAGGTTCAACCGGACGTTAACCGTCTTGTCTGCAAGCGGCTCCAGCTCCTCTCGGGCGGAGGCCTCGTCCTTCAGCAGCTCCGCCTCCAGCTCGACGTGCCCGCCGACCTGCGCACCGACCAGGGCGGCCTTCACTCCTTTGACGGAGAAAGGACCGACCCGCTCAGCGCGCGGATAGAAGCCGATCGTTTCCGACCAGTCCGGGTCTTCTGCCAGGCTTACCTCTGCCTCGACGTAATCGTCCCAATCTATGCCGGTGTCCTTGACTTCCTCCCAGGTTGCGAACTGCTGGGCGAAGCGGCCCATCTCGTGTTCCAGCAGCTCATCGTCTACCTCGAGGGCGGGAGCCTCGACGCGGAGTCCCTTGTAATGGGACTCCTGCACCTGGACCTCGGGCATCACCTCGCACCTGAACTCGAACTGCGCCGGCTGGCCCGGTTCCCACTGGATCTCCTCCGGATCCGGCGCTTCCACCTGGGCGACGATGTCCAGGTCATTCTCGTCCACAGCCTTCTCGTAGGCCTCGGTGAGGACGGAAGAGATCAAGTCACTCTTAAGAGTGCTTCCCATCCGACGCTCCACCAGACCGACCGGGGCGCGGCCCCTGCGGAAGCCGGGCAGCGTTATCTCGCGTTGCAGCGACGTCAGCTCGTTCTGGTACCGTTCGCGCAGGTAATCGACGTCCGCCTCTATGCGAATGACGCACTCGCAGGTCCCCGTCCGCTCGACCGTCGTGACCGGCTGGTTCTCCTCCGGCTCCTCGGATTGCTGCTCGTCGGCAACGGGCTCCGCCTGCTGCCCTTCGGAGTTATCCTCTGCGCTGATGTCTTCTGGATCCGGCATGGGCGATACCCGGATAAGGCGGGCTGATGGTGTTCAACACGCGGTAAGATAGAAACGAGGGACCCGAGTCCCTCTTCCAAAGAGCGTACCCGATCAGGCTCCGCCAAGTCAAGCTCAACTGGCCGACGGCTGTTGAGGGTTGCAGGGCGAGGCAGCCTGAGGGGGCCGGATGGCAGCACGAAGGGTCCCGTGAGCGGGTGCAGGCCACGCTGCTGGCCCTTCGACATCCGCCCGCGCGAGGCAACGCTGTGGCGGGCGGCGGAGCCCATGAAGGGCTACCCCTCGGGCTTTGCGGGATTGCGGACGAATCTGTAGAATCGGCCCCTGAAATTCGCTCACTTCAGTGGGAGGAGCTTCCGATGTCGCAAGCATTCGGCATGAGTCTCGGCATGGTCGGTCTGCCTCTGATACGGGACGCGGAGACGAGGAGCATCTGCGCCGAGAACCCGAAGGGCGAGAAGGGCGCAGGCGCCACGGCGGAGAACCACCTGGGCGTCGGCTGGAAGGGGCGGCCCTGCATCACGCTGCCCAAGGACGAAACGGTCACGCTGGCCGAGATCGACGGCGCGGGCGCCATCCAGCACATCTGGTTCACCGTCACGGACAACGGCCCGCGCGGCCGCACCGTGCTGCGCGATCTGGTCCTACGAATGTACTGGGACGGCGAGGCGGCGCCGTCCGTGGAAGTGCCGGTCGGCGATTTCTTCGCCAACGGACACGCCATGCGCTGCGACATCGACTCGATCCCCGTCTGCGTCAACCCCAGCGGCGGCATGAACAGCTACTGGCCGATGCCGTTCTCCGACTCGGCCCGCATCACGATCGCCAACGAACACGGGGACGACATCCGCGGGTTCTTCTACCAGATCACCTACTCCCTGACGGAAACGCCGTCGGAGGCCGGCCGCTTCCACGCCCAGTGGCGCCGGGAGAACACGGTGACCTACCACAAGGAATACACGATCCTGGACGGCGTCCGCGGTCGCGGCCACTATGTCGGGACGTATCTGGCGTGGACCCAGCTTTCCAGCGGCTGGTGGGGCGAGGGCGAGATCAAGTTCTACGTAGACGGCGACGATCCGCATCCGACCATCTGCGGCACGGGCACCGAGGATTACGTGGGCGGCGCGTGGTGCTTCGCGGACCGCACGTACTCGAAGGCGTTCCTGGGCTACCCGCTGCGGCACGCGGAGCCGGGCCAGATCATCAGGCACGGCCTTTACCGATGGCACGTGCCCGACCCCATCCGGTTCAAGAGCGACCTGCGCGTGACGATCCAGGACCTGGGCTTCACGCCCCAGCCGACGGGCTACGAGCCGCTGACCGACGACATAAGCTCCGCGGCGTACTGGTACCAGATGGAGCCACACGCGGAGTTTGCGGAGCTGCCGCCTGCGAGGGCCCGCTGGCCGCGGTAGGGGGCCGGACGTCGACACGCCGCCAGCTACGTGGCAAGATGGGCTGTGGGCATGCTCACTGCGAGAGGAGATCCGGGTGCTCGCTTCGCAGCCAGGCCTTGACTCGCTGCTGCAGGGCAAGGGCCAGTTGCAGCATTTCATCGGCTTCTTTGTCCGACACGCTGCCGGCCCGCTCGTAGGCCAGCACGTTTCGCTTCTTCCGGAACTTGTCGAGCTGGCCGACAAGATCATCTCCTGCGCCAAGCGTGTGAGCCAGGGATTGGATTGCCCAGTGGTGGTGGGGGCCTGCTCGGCCGGGTCGAAAGCCTTCCGCTGCCAGAGCGGCAGTGGCCAACTGGACGGCGGCACTGTAGGCCAGGCTCAGCCTGGCATCGGGACTGAGGCCGGGGACCCGGCAGTCGCCGAGGTCGCGGTCGGCCACGGCCAACAGGTCCACCACCTCTTGCGGAGCTGTGCTATGTCGGGTCAGCCAGCGATTGCTCAGCCAGTCGTCCAAGGTCATGCTGGTCTCCTACGACGAAGACTCTCGGGCCCTTCAGGACCGAGGTGAGGAAGTGGTCGTCGGATGCCACCTTGCGCCGGTACTCCGCCCGAGGGTACACGGTGGGGGTGATCTCGCGGCCCAACTGCGTCTGCGCAACGGCCAGGGCACTCACCAACTCGCCGAAGCTCACGCTGCCAACCACAAGGAGGTCGACGTCGCTATCGAAGCGCTGCTGGCCGCGCGCAAACGATCCGTGGACAAAGGCGACCTCAATCCGCTCGCGAATCCCGCGCAAGGCCGATCGCAGAACGTCCCTGAGCCCTGCGGTCTTGACTACCAGGCGCTCCAACTCGGGGAAAACCGCGCAGTCACCGTTGGCCTGGTAGTACTTCCGCCGGCCCTCCGTGGCGCACTTCAGTATTCCCAGGTCGGCAAGCCGCGCCAGTTCCCGGCCGAGATTGGTTGCGTCCTCATCCAGCACGGAGGCCAACTGGCGCACGAAGAAGCGCTCGTCCGGGCGAGAGAATAGCCAGGCGAGCGCGTTGGCCCGGAGCTTCGAGCCGAGGAGCTTCTCGAGCATGTTCGCCCCTTTGCAGTTGTTTCTACTACAAGTGTAGTCTATTCTACTACACGTTTGCTTTCAAGGCCGTTCCCGCCCCTGCTCTCAGGTCGGGCCCGTCGGAATGCGCCTTCGGCATTTCCCGGCGCTGCGGCGCCGGCCCTTAGCCATGTGTGGAGATACATTTGGGGGGACTCACGTGTGAAGGTGCCTCGACCGGACGCGTCAGCGGTCAGCCTGCTGGTGGCAAACGCCATCACCATCGGCATCGCGCTCGTCCAGGGCTGGAGCCTCGCCGTCCTGATGTGGGTCTACTGGGGTCAGAGCATCATCATCGGTTTCTTCAGCTTCTTCAGGATACTGAGCCTCAGGCAGTTCTCCGCGGACGGATTCCGCATCAACGACAGGACGGTCTCTCGTTCGCCTACAACCTGGAGAGGGACGCCCGGCGGAGGCCCAACATCGGCACGGTGATGTTCTTGCCATATGCGCGCATCCTGCCCCTTCACCTGACGATTCTGGCCGGGTTCTTCATCGCCGGCAGCCCGATCGGCGTGGCCTTCTTCCTTGTGGTCAAGACCGTTGCGGATCTCATCATGCACGCCATCGAGCACTCGGGGGCCCTGGAGGGCGCCGAGGCCTGAGGGGGGTCATGGCGGGCGTCGGTGTGCAACCGGCGGCTTGCACATGGACCGGACGCGCCGCATAATGCTGTACTACGCCCAGCGTGAGGGGAGGTAGGTCATGGAAAGCAATCTGAACCCGTCGGATCACTGGCGCAGCACAACGATCCTGACGGTGCGGTCGGAATCGAAGGTGGCCCTGGGAGGCGACGGGCAGGTCACGCTGAATGACAGCATCGTGAAGGCCTCGGCGAGCAAGATAAGGCGCCTGTACCAGGACAGGGTGATCGTCGGATTCGCGGGGGCGGCCGGGGATTCGCTGGCCTTGCTGGACCGCTTCAGCGGCAAGCTGGAGGAGTACCAGGGCAACCTGCTGCGCAGCGCCATCGAACTGGCCAAGGAGTGGCGCACCGACAGGGCGCTTCGGCCGCTCCAGAGCCTGCTCGTGGTGGCCGACGTCAGGCACAGCCTTCTCATCAGCGGAAGCGGAGAGGTAATCGAGCCGGACGACGGCGTGATCGGAATCGGCTCCGGCGGGCCTCAGGCGCTGGCGGCTGCCCGCGCCCTGATCCGCAATACGGACATGGAGCCCGCCGACGTCGTTCGCACGTCACTTGAGATCGCGGCGGAGATATGCGTCTACACGAACAGCCAGATAGCCGTCGAGACGCTGCCATGACGGGGCTGACGCCCCGCGCCATCGTCCAGCAGCTCGACCAGTACATCATCGGCCAGGACGCGGCCAAGCGCGCGGTGGCCATTGCCCTCAGGAACCGGTGGCGCCGCCAGCAGCTTGCCGAAGATCTGCGCCAGGAAGTTCTGCCCAAGAACATCATCATGATCGGGCCGACCGGCGTGGGCAAGACCGAGATCGCCCGCCGCCTGGCCAACCTGGCCAACGCGCCTTTCGTCAAAGTGGAGGCATCCCATTACACGGAAGTCGGCTACCACGGCCGTGACGTCGAGAGCATGGTGCGGGAGCTGGTGGAGCTCTCGGCGAACATGGTCCGAGCCGAGGCGTGGGAACAGGTCCGCCCTCAGGCCGAACGGAATGCGCAAGAACGGCTCCTGGACGCCCTCTACGAGCCCCCTGAGCCCGAGCCGGGCGACGCCGATCGACTGCAACTGCAGAAACGCGCCAGGGAGCGGCTCGGCGAACTGCTCGCAGAGGGGAAGCTGGACGAACGGACCGTGGAGATCGAAGTGAGCGAAAAGCCCGTCGTCATCCAGGGCATGTCCGTCGGCGGTGAGGAGATGGGCTTCGACATGCAGGGGTTCCTGGAGGAGATGATGCCGAGCCGCACGGAACGGCGCCGCATGACCGTGTCCGAGGCCCGCCAGGTGCTCGTGCGGCAGGAATGCGAGAAACTCGTCGACCGCCAGTCCGTCGCCCGGAGGGCCGTGTGGCACGCCGAGAACCACGGCATCATTTTCATCGACGAGCTGGACAAGATCGCCGCGTCGGCCGGGGAGACGTACGGGCCGGACGTGAGCCGCGAAGGCGTCCAGCGCGACCTGCTTCCCATCGTTGAGGGATGCACGGTGCCGACCCGATACGGCATGGTCAGGACCGACCACATCCTGTTCATGGCGGCCGGCGCGTTCAACGTTGCCAAGCCCAGCGACCTGATACCCGAGATGCAGGGCCGGTTTCCAATCCGCGTCGAGCTGAACGACCTGACCAAGCAGGACTTCGTCCGCATCCTGACCGAGCCGCGCAACGCGCTCACCAGGCAGTACCGGGCCCTACTCGAAACGGAAGGCGTCCGCCTGGAGTTCAGGGACGAGGCGGTCGAACGGATCGCCGAATTCGCCGAGCAGATCAACCTGCGGACGCAGAGCATCGGCGCGCGCAGGCTGCAGACCGTCATGGAGAAGCTGTTGGAGAGTATCAGCTTCGAAGCGCCCGACCTCGGGCAGAAGGAAGTGGTGGTCGACCGCGCCTACGTGGATGAGAAGCTGGCCGAACTGGTCAA